>CAYURH010000005.1:0-58110 GCA_964447105.1 uncultured Candidatus Saccharibacteria bacterium | reverse complement strand
AGGACACCGGGTTTTCATCCCGGCAACCGGGGTTCGAATCCCCGTGGGGTCACCAGAAATTATTTTCAACCAGGCTCACCAAAAGTGCACGTTTTAGAAAACGATTTGTCTTCCTGGGTAATGTGAGAAGAGGATGTAAAGAACTATTGCTACATCATCGGCAAGGTCCGGCCCCCAGTACTGCGTATGTGAACCGTTGGGCAAAAGGGTTGGTAAGCGATCGAAGACTATATAGGTCGCTTCGGTTAAGAAGTCTCGAAATTCTACCATTCGACTATCTCGACGAGGAAGAGCGAGTGTGGTTTTTAATAACTCCTGAGCAATAAGAAAATTGTCGTGGTACTTACTGTGCCAACCTTCGCCCTTCTGTCGCTCCTTGTAGTAGCCCCATACAGTAAGAGCACCGCTTTCGAAACTTCCAGGAAAGCCGCTTAATCCCTTGCCCAGATTTGTCATTTCGACGATGCACTCAACATCTTTGCGATTTGTGTTTTGTAGCACTCGACCGACAAGAGCAAATGTTTGGTCTATATTGGCAGGACTAGGAGTTGTATCGAGGTATAGAATCTGGGCCGCGATGATCGGCACCAGCATTCCGATGATTGTCTCGTTCGTTCGACCGCCGTCGCGTCTATCTCGACTGGCCCATAAAGCATCTCGGGCAATGTCATATAAAAGCGGTTGCCCCTGATTGCTCTTTTTGGCTTCGTGGAGCCTTTCAGCTAACCGCCTGAATGACTCTCCTACATTAACAGCAGCCAGCTGAAAGTAAGAGAGACGCTGAACCGGATTTAGGTCCTTTTCTCGAGTTGTCTTTCCTGGCCCCATAACCAAAGGCTCCAGTACACCAGCCCGCTGGACATTGACATGGACGCTAGCCGGTGCAAGCGGATCATCAGGTATGCTGAGCTGAGGGAATTCCGCGTTGATTCGATGGTAACGATTAGGTCGCACCACACCGGGCGGGTCAAAAATGCCAAGGACCGGTTGTTTGACGTCACTTAACTTAGCCATTTACCCTAAAGCCTTTCTGCCATATTTCTTCTACACAATCTTCACTCAATAGACCCTCCCTAAAACCGCCTATAAATACTACACGATAAACTTACTAAATTATAGTCATCTGAAATTTTGACATTCGCTCGCCGTGGGTCACCAAATTATTTTCAACCCAAAGGACACCCGCGCCGCAAATATGCGACAATAAGTCATGCATTTCTTCAAACGTCTTATTACTTACATTGGGTTATATGGTGCGATTTCATTTACCATCGGCTTTGTGTTAATGGCCTACGAACTCGTAGCGTCGCGCATTTTGGCGCCCAGCATTGGCACGTCTATGTATGTTTGGACCAGCGTGATTGGGGTGATGATCGCCGCGCTAGCCGCTGGCTACGCCGTGGGTGGATGGCTGGCCGACAAGCGTGTGGCCAAAACCGATATCGCCTGGTTGCTGCTTGCCAGCTCATTATCCCTGGTGTGGACGTGTGTAGGGTACGAATATGTACTACACCTGACCACAAGCACACTCACCGATGTGCGTGCCCAAGGTGTGGTGGCGGCTGTAGTGTTGTTTATGCCCACCAGTTTTTTGCTGGGTGTTATTAGCCCCTACCTGGCTCGGCTACGTGTGCGGTCGCTGGCCAGTGCCGGGCGATCGGTAGCGGGGCTGAGCGCACTTAACTCGCTTGGGGGCATTAGCGGCACTTTTTGTACGGGGTTTATATTTTTTAGCTTTTTTGGTTCGCGCGAAACATTGGCGGCCATGACCATTGTTTTGCTGGCGGCAAGTTGGTTTATCGAACCGCGGCGGCATATACGTTTGCGGCTGGCGATGAGCGGCGCGGTGGTTTTGTGTACGCTGGCTTTTGTGTTTACGCCTTTGCCACGCGGCACGACAGCCAGCATCGATACGCCTTCGGCGCATTACGAAGTACGATCTCTGTCTATAGACGGCCAGCGGCTAACCGGCCTAGTAACCAGTCCAACAGGGATACAATCTGGCGTGCTACGCGACGACCCCGACCAATTGGTTTTTGCCTACACTCGTACCATCGCCGACTTGGTGGCGGCTGCACCACACAAAAATCGAGTTTTGGTTTTGGGCGGTGGTGCGTTTACCTTGCCGGAATATATTGCCAGGCAGTTTCCGGGATCGACTGTAGATGTAGTCGAAATCGACCCACAGCTGGAATCCATAGCTCAAAAATATTTTGACTACCAGCCACTACCAAATGTACGTATTTTTGCCGAAGATGCCCGGGCGTTTTTGAACCACACTACAAACATGTACGACATTGTTATTGTGGATGTCTATCATGGATCGTCGGTGCCGTTTGCGCTTACTACTCGCGAATACGCGGCCGCTCTGAGCCATGTGGTAAATACCAATGGCGTTGTAATGGCTAATATTATTGGTTCGACCGCACCGGCGTGCAAGCCGTTTCTGGCTAGCATAGATAGTTCGTATAAAACTGCTTTTCAGTGGAGCAGTCTACACCCCATGGAAAGCGGACGATTACAAATGCTACAAAACATCATTGGCACGTACGCCCACCAACCACAGCCCTGGGCTACAGGCATACAGCTTGCGCCGACACAAGCACAGCCGCTTACCGACGATTTTGCCCCAGTAGAACGACTATACCAAACATGCAATGCTTCGTAGCGCCAGCTATAGCCGCTTCTTCCCACCCCTGCTATCATCAAACCATGCACATCCTCTATATTTGCAATGGCAATGTTGCCCGTAGCCAAGAAGCCGAACTCTTCACCAACACCTTTGCCGCCGGCAAGCACACTGCTACCAGCGCCGGTGTGAACCCCAAAATTGGCAAGCCTATTGACCCCGTAGTCGTTGAGGTGATGGGTGAAATCGGCTACGACATGGACGCATGCGTGCGCAAACCAATCACCCGAGCAATGGTCGACTCGGCAGATCTGATCATCTCATTTAAACCGCTTGGTGAACTGCCAGAGTTTGTGCGCACGCACGGCACCGTACAGTACTGGAATATTGCCGACCCCCAAGGCCAAGACACGGCGTTTCACCGCAAGACTCGTGACGCGGTGAGGGCAAAAGTGGAATCGTTGCTATCAACGATATGATGATTATTACTCAGCCGCCACGGGTGTCTGCGGATAACGGATGTTTGGCAACCCGTCCACCAGCCGGTCTTCTGTCTGCTGGATCAACGCAGCTACGCTGTCGGCTTCGGCATCAGTGATTTCCACTCCTAGACGGCTCAGGTCAACCCTGATGAGCGTGGCTTCTAGTTTGGCCATGACTTCTTCGTGAGTGAGCCCGCCCGCATCGGGTGCTTTGAAGGCTGCGCCGTCCAGGCCATCTTCGGCCAAGGCCATTCGCCATTCGGCGGCAAGTCTCCGCGTATCACGTTCAGTTGCGGCTACACGATCAGCATCTAAACCTTCAGCAATGCGAGCCTCCGTGTAATCACATAGTTTGCTCCTGGCTGTGCGCCAATCAAAAATAAAGTTACCCGGATGGGCATGACCATATTCTACGAACTGACCACCCGTGGCGCCTACTTGGTGCAATTGCGCCAAGCTGCTCGTGGCCGAATCGCGCATTGAGTGCAGTGCGTACGAAATAAATTCATCACTCAACCACCCTCTCCCATGGGGGTACCTCTCACTAGCTATGTAGAGCGCTTTGAAAATATCGCGCATATTTCTACCTGGCGCTCCTTGTTCATACAATACATCGCCCGAAGTTTCAGCTGCCGGTAGTGGGCACACCAACCCATCGGTGCTATCTGTCGACACATCAGCCGACGTGTCCGCAAGCCGCTGCAGCAAGGCGCGTTCTCTGCCCCACTCTTCTGTTGCGCCAGTGTCATGGGCGACAAATGCGGCAGGCAAATCGAGACTTCGCACTATTGCAGATTCGCCACGAGCAGTCGCAGTTACGCCAAAAAGTACCCGTCGCTCACCTGTCCACCCGGTCTCGTGAAGTATCGGACCCACACCTATCACTACATCCTGACCAGCTACAGGGACAGTTTCTTCTGCAAAAGGCGTAGCGGGCCCTGTTTCTAAAGCGGCTATAAGGTCTGGCATATCCACCGTAGGTTTCTCTGCAAGCCGATTGGGATTGGCGTTTTCGTTTTCGACGTCCATACTACGTATTATATGGTATTGGACATGAACACGGCTCTTTTATTCGCCATGCGCTCCCTATACGATTTAGACTGCAAAGATATTGGTATGCGCGTGACCGTCATTGGTGTGGACCACTATAATTTGGACGCCGACAACGACGGCACGGGGTGCGATTCGTATTAATTCTTCTGTTTAACAGTTACGGCCGTGCCGTAGGCCGCAACTTCGTTCATAACTCCACCAATGTCGCCAGAATCAAACCGCATAGCCAACACGGCATTGGCACCTTTAGCGGCAGCTGCTGCACGCAAACGAGCCAGGGCGTGTTCGCGGCTATCCGATAGCAGCGTGGTGTACCCGCGCACCTCTCCGCCAAAAATAGTGCGAAAACCAGCGCCGATGTTGCTAAACAAATTGCGGCTTCGCACAATCAGCCCAAATACTTCACCGTAGGTTTCTTGGACTTCGTAGCCAGGTAGGTCGTTGGTGGTAACGACAATGATTTCTTGTTGGTTGCTCATATCTATAGTATACGCGCCAAGCCCGCCATAGCTAAAGGCCGCCCGGGTGGGCGGCCTTGTTTAGCCAAACACTACGGCGACGATCAGCCACGTCGCTCCAGCCAGGATTCCCGCCTGGAATAGTAGACAGACAGTCGCCAGGTTGCGCTTTGCCCGCTGCAACTCGGCGTTGCGGCGGATGATGGCTGTGCGCTTGCGATTTTCCATGTCGTACCGACACTGAATTTCTGCGGCGCGGGCACCCGGACCTTCGTAGTTGCCCAGGTGGGTCTTGGGACGCGACGCGTGAGACCCCAGCAGCATCCACAGCGCGATCATGGGCACGAGCAGCAGCAGCGCCCACGGCGAGGGTGATCCCGATATTCCTTTCAGGCCACCCCACAGGCTAACGGCCGCAGTCACCAGCACCAGCGTGTTCAGGTAGCCCTCGCGTTCACTGCGCACAGCCTCCAGCGCTTTGGAACGAGCCTGATACTCGAACTCCAGGGCCTCGGCCATGGCTTTCTGATGCGGTTGTTGTCCGTGCCTGAATTCTGGACTATCGGGGTTTAATTTCGCCGGTCCAGCCCAACCAACGTTGAACTTTGCTTGGTCCTTCTTTGGATCAATATCGGCTCGATTTGTACGAATATCCTGCAGCAGAGCCCACGCGCGATGCGGCGCAGGAACCCCCACTTTCATTACAGCCTCCCTTGGTTCGGCTTGAGATATTATAAAATATTATTATTTATAAATCTAGATAATTAAGAGTGGTGTGTCACTACCACGAAGTTGGTTCGGGTACGACTGCGCCAGTATCGTCCCACACATTACCACTCCAGACCATGCCAGGTTGGGTTTTATCCCAGTAGGCCACTGGGCCTTCACTCCCACATTTGCCGTTGATTTTGCGGCCAAAGTGGTTGTTGGTAAAGGTGATGTGATTGCTTTTGTATGCTTTTTGCGGCCCGCCCCAGGCATAGAAACAAGAGGCACCGTTGGTGTTGAGCAAGTTGTTATCAATAGTGTGGTATGTCGTGACTTCGAAATCGGTAAGCAGACCGATGGCGGACGTGCAACCTGCATGTGAGCCGTCATTGCATTCAATATTATTGTGCCTAATGGTTACGTTAGTACCGCCACCGCTAAACACACCATCTTTGTGTGCGTCGGTATTGCCCCCAAGGCCATGGATCCATGAGTCCTGAATCACCACATTGTTGCGGATAGCTGCGCCATGACCAGAACCAGACAGGTTGACGCGAAGGAGTGTGTAGTTAGATTCTTGGATGGCGCTCGGTGTATCGGTTGCGCCTACCGAGAGACAGCCGCACTGAATCGTGGTATCGCTGATAACTAATCCAGACTGCTCACTGTAGCTACCAGAGTTGATGGCGCCTTTGATCAAACTGCGAGTAATGTGTACGTTATTCGCACGGACGGTCAGATCGCAGTTGATAGTTTTGGCGTCGATCGTGGTGTTGGCCGCCGTAATGGTACACGGACCAGTATAGTTGGTGAGTGCTACGCCGGTGGGTTCGTAGCCGGTGTTGGTGGCGTCTGGCCATGCGCTACTCGATGGTGGTGGCGGAGGTGGTGCGACAGGCGCGGTGAATTGGATAGCTTTACCACCCGAGGCGCTGGCGTCGGCCACGAGTTTAGCGTTGCTGGTAAGTGCGCCATCCTCGGGCTCGTTGGCGGCAAAGAACCCTGCAGCACTGATACTAATCACTACAGTACCAACAGCGATGACAAGCACGGCAACCATCGCCGCAATAATAGCATTGGGGCGTTTTTTGAAAAGCGATGTTAATTTTTTGGACATATTAACTACTAATATGACTTTGCGAGCCGACATTGTCAACAAAAAACCTATGCTTACTTACAATTGTGTTGCCACGGCTTGTTCGCGCGGGCGCGGTGGCGCTTTGGTGGTAAGTGATGCAAGCAGGTGTTGAGCGGCATGCGCCACTTCGTCGATCCCCCGCTCGAACGCTTCTCGGTTGGCCTGCGAAGGCTCGCGATAGCCAGAGATTTTGCGCACAAACTGGCGGGCGGCAGCACGAACTTCGTCATCGCTGACTGGCGGCTGCAGATTGTACAATGGTTTGATACTTCTACACATAATTCCATTAAAACAGAGCTGCTATACTAAGGGCAATGAAAGCCAAACTTTTGGGAGTGGTAGGTCTGGCAGTGATAGTTGCGGCGCTGTTGCCGCGCACAGTGTTTGCGTCGCCGTTTGGCCAGGGCGTATTTGGCGCAGATGTACCATACGGATCGGCGACAAGCATCTCCATTTCGGTGGGCAGTGATGTATCAATCCCACTCACGTTTGACGGCACCAACTTTACCGGCAATGGATCGCATGTCGTTACGGTGACGTCCACCGATGTGGTGGGCTACGACCTGTACGCTCACGGCACCACTACCACCAATATGTCTAACGGCGCAGCCACCATTGCAGCCAGCGCCAATGGCACGGCCACCACGCTCGCAGTGGGTACGTGGGGGTATAACATTACTGGTTCTGCTAGCAATTTTTTAGGGTTGCCCACTGGCGGCGCGCTAATTAAACACGGCACCGGCCCGTTCAAAAGCGGTGATGCTACAACCGTGACTTACGGCGTGGTAGCCGGGCCCACGCAACCATCGGGTAGCTACAGCATTGCTATGACGTATACGGTGGTAGCCGTAAACCCCTAGACCTGCGGCGCCGCAACAATCGACGCACAATCACAATAACCAACCACACGCCACCAACTATCAACACCAGCGACCATACCGGCAGATATACAACAGTGGTGGTGCGCTCCACTGTTTCACCGCCATCGGTTTTGTACCCAAAATCAGCCGTATAGATACCGGGCAACAATGGAGCTGGCATAGATCCGCCCATAGTGCGCGTCGTTTGTGGCATGAGTAGATGGGTCGAAGGAGCGCCAGCGGCCGCGCCCTGCATCTGCCCGGCAACGTAGACGAAAAAATGCGTATTGCCTGTGTTTTTTATGTTGAGCGTAAAAGGTATATCGCCACCAAAAGACACTGCGGGCACCGACTGGCCCACAATCTGACTTGTCTTATACACTTTGCCCTGAACCGTTACATATACCAGCGCCGCAGCTTGCAGTTTGCTTTGTACGGCGCCCGTCTGTATGGTGGTGCTCACTAGAATCGTAAAATAATGCCCACCTGGTTTAGCACCCGCTGGCACCTGTAGTGTATAGGTAATATTTTGACTTTTACCCGGCTCGAGTTCAATGTGCGGCTGATCTACATAAATCCAGTCGTCGTCGGTGGGCGTAAACGTAAAATCATACGAATAATCAGCCACTGAGAACTTTTGAACCGATAGCGAAATAACCGCTGGTTTGCCGGTGTAGTTGGCGACGGTGAGCTGTTTTTGCTGCTGGCCTGGCGATGTCACGCTTATGTAATCACGGGCCGGCGCTACAAACAATCCTTTTGATTCTGGTTCATCGGTAGCGCTCGCAGTTGGCGCTAGTATCAGCGCCACAACCACCGCGCACAACAGGCCAAGGCGGCGCACAGTTTTAGCCTTTTTGTGGCGGGCGCTTTACCAATTGCACCTGAATGTCTGACACTACATTTAAATAGTGCTGTATGGCAAACATCTGCGTTTCTTGGCTGCGATTCTGCCATTCGGGCGATAAAATGTAGCCGTAGGTAAAATCAAAATCGCACGTTACCGGGTAATGGTCTAGCTTGTTGTCTATACGCCACTGCTTGTTTAAATACAAAAAGCTCTGCTCCGAAATAGCTCGCTGATGCGTTGGATCCCACCAGGCTCGGCTGCTGGAATAATAAGGACAGCTAATACGCGCAAAGCCAGAAAGCGGTATGTTTGGATTATTGGGGTCGAATTGAGCAGGTTTTAAAATGCGGTATATTTCGTCAAAAAAATCAAAAAACGGATCATTACGACTGTCGCCGTGCGGAATGTGCTCCACGAAACAGGTGCATTCAATTTCGTCGACTGAATTATCGGCAAATTGAGTCCAAGGAAATTTGAGTAGATCCTGCACATAATCCACGCCCTTTGTTTTGATCACATCGACACCTTTGAAGCCTTCGGGCACGCGATCGCCGCAGGCCAACGAAAGCTTTAGCGGTTCGTCTTTTTTACTGGATGATTTTTTGACAGCCATGTATCCCCTTTACCACATTATCTGATTAGCCGCGTCATAATGTCCTACGCGCACCCGCGCATCACAGGCCACTTTGTATCCCATTTCGCGGGCGTGCTGGAAAAACCACAAATCTTGCGTCATGATACGCGCACCGCCCTCGGGTACTAATTCTTGCCTGGTTTTGAACCACTCGCCGTATTCAAACCGTTTGTCTTTGAGCATTTCGATGCGAAACAGCGTAAAGCCCATGCCTAAGCCGTTGCAGGCCACCACCTGGCCGGGCGTAGGAATTTGCGGAATAAAATTCATAGGCATGGACTGCGGATCGCCGTAACACATGGGCTGGCCGGCTTCGCCTTTGGTCCAATACAGGCCGCCCACCACGTCGTAATCGTCGATGGATTCGTATAATTTCATCAGGCCGTCGGCCGGAGGCGCGTTGTCTTCTTCGATGGTTAGCAAAAATTTGAATTTGCTCAGCTCGGGGTTTTCCAAAATCATCTTGATGACTTGGTTGTACGCTTCACCCACTTCCATGCCTTCCATAAACATAGGTCCAAAGACTTTTTGGTTCATGGGGCGGATCAGGCCCTGCCAGCTTTGGACGATACGTGCCGGGATCATGCCTCGCGTGGGGCACACGATAATCGTACTGAGATCACGATAGGTTTTTTCTTTTTCCAGGCGCGCCGCGTAGTCGCTGGCGTTATGGATACCCACGTTATCAGGAACAAGAATTTGCGGTTTAGTCATATCCTTGGCATTATATCACGCAGTAAGCCAAGCGCTGGTGTTGCCACCACCCCCGCCACCAGAACTAGCGTTGACACTCATGCCCATCATGCCCCACCAGTCACTGGTGATCGTATAGCCCATATTTACGCTTGCCGCGCCATCGGCTGTGGACTGAGCGGCGTTGCCGGCGGCAGTGGTGCCGTTGTCGTTGCGAAGCCAGCGCTGTGTTTGGTCGGAACTTGTCACTCCGGTGCCGGTACAGACAGCATCGACAACCATGTTGCCTGCGGCGCTTGTGACACTAAGCGACACTGGTGAAGCGCTGCCAAAAGCGCTCGTTATGTTCGAAACTGGCGTGCTCTGATCGACACCATTAAAACTGACTGAGCCACCAATCATGGTGAGTGATTGGCTACACGTTATGGCAACAGTGTTTGACCCTGTCGAAGGAGCAACGAGATAAAACATTTCAACGTAGCCATCCTGCTGGTTGTTGGAAAATACTCGTCCAGCGGACGTCATGGAAACGCCATTATACGTTGCCGTGGTTGATGTGCCGTTTTGACCAGCACCCACGCTAACACCTACAACGAGCAAGCCATTACTGCCACTGCAGCTGTGGCTCCACGTGAGGCTGGTGTTTATTGTGACTGAGGTGCCGGATGAATTCGGCCCAACAGCATCAAATGTAACTGCCATAGACTAGAACGTGCCTGAATATCGATTATTAAGAATCACATGCGGTATAAAGATAGCGGTCGCGTTGTTGCGGTTGACTTGACTCGCAGAAATAGCAGTTGGGAAGGCAGTCGTGGACGCACTATACATCGCGTTCCAATAGTTACCTTGCGCTAGGCTGGTGTTTGTACCGACAGAAGTGCCCATAGTACCGCTTCGTTGAGCCGATGCCATATAGTTTTGACCCATGTACGACATAGGCGGGTTGTAGTTACTTGAACGAAAGAAAACGCCAAATACGTAATCCCCACCCTGTGTAAAGACTGGAGCGGAGGACCATTGCGACGATACGAAACTAAGCCATCGTGGGCCGTGATAGCTCGCCGTGTTGCCCGTCGCCGCACCGATGGCCCATGATGTTGAGGCTGAGTTTATTAGAGTTAGCACCGTTGCATTGTCTGAATAAACCGCCACATATGCGCTCATACTGTGTGAGCTCGATAATGAAGTGGCTGTCATGTTGGCTGTCATGTTCAGCAAGAGAGTGTTTGCGGTAATGTTGGCTGCAAATTTGTTGTTTTCTTGGTTGAGCCGCTGCAACATGAGAGTACCATTGGCGGTAGCTATAGACGCAGACGTACCTCGGTCCATGTTTTGATAGAAGTCCATGGTATCGTATGGCACACCGATGTTAATTGTTGAGCCATTGGTAGAAATGCTTACCAGCCCCGTTGCAGACAAACTAGATGTCTGTGGCACCGACAGCTTGAACGATTGCCCGCCAGCACTACTAGCAATCGTAATTGCCCCACCACCTTCCAACATGTTCACCGTGCCCGTACTAAATGTCGTCTCTGAGTTAGCCATGGCAATACCGCCACCAGCGCCGCCATTGCCAGCCGAAATGGTAATAGTAGCCGACGAAGCGTTGATGCTCTGGCTCAGGGTGATGTTGTTGCCGCCCGCAAAGGCCAATTGCAGGCCCGTGCCGCTGATAACACCAGTTGTGCCACTGGTATTACCCAAATTGCTCATACCCAGCGTGTTTGTGCCTGCTGCGGCGCCAGCGCCACCAATAATCGACACGGCATTGCCGTTTTGACTGACAGTGATGTTGTTGCCGCCGGCCAATGTCATGGTGCCTGAACTAATGTGCGCCATGACGCCCGCAGTGTTGCCACTGAATGTCACGTTGTGTACGTTTTGCGTTTGCACCGATTGTGATGTGATGCCGTTGTGCGACGCCGTGATAGTCTGGCCGTTTACGCCAAAACTAACACCGTTGGAGTTAGAGAACCGAATAGTGCCAGTAGAGATACTGTTGGCTCCGTCATATACCGCCTGGATGTTGGATTGGGTTTGCGCCGTTTGCACGGGTACCGACACCTGGATTGAACCGTTGGAATACCCCATTGTAGCCGCACCAAGGCCGTTGAAGCTAAGTGTACGAGCGTCCAGGCTAGTACTGGAGTTTTGAGTAGTGTTACCCAGGGCATATAGGCCAATCGTTTGGTTGGTTTGAGCCGCCGTTTGCGGACCGGAAAGCTGGATGGAACCGTTGCTATAGCCGACGGTTATTCCGCCTAGACCGTTAAAACTGAGTGAACGGGCATCGCGCGTGCTCGAACTGTTTTGCGTCGTATTACCCAGCGCATATAGACCAACTGTTTGGTTGGTTTGAGCGACGGTTTGGGGGGCGGAGATTTGTATCGAGCCGTTGCTATAGCCTACACTCGCCCCGCCCAAACCGTTGAAACTGAGTGTGCGAGCATCGAGTGCAGTGCTGGAGTTCTGTGTGGTATTGCCAAGTGCATACAATCCGACTGTTTGGTTAGACTGGTTAAACGCCGATACTGTGATAGTCGCCGACGAACCATTAATACTCTGACTGAGCGTGACATTATTGCCACCCGCCAACGCCAATTGCAAACCAGTGCCGCTGATAACACCACTCGTGCCCACCGAGTTTCCCAGGTTGCTTATACCGAGTGTGTTGGTGCCTGCCGCGCCCCCCGCAGCGCCACTGATAGTGATGGCATTGCCGTTTTGGCTCAGGGTAACATTATTACCTCCGGCCAATGTTATTGTGCCAGTAGAAAGGAGTGCGCCAACACCTGCAGTGTTGCCCCCAATTGTCGCGTTTATACGCCCGCCAGGTAAATATGTCATAGTTTAATGTCTATCTAAATAATATACCATTGACTCCCATTCGAGACGACGGTGTAGCTATCGTATTGGAGGGCAATGCTAACGCTTGTTTGCCCATCAATCGTATCACTACCCGAACGTGCAATGCTACACGTATTGCCCGAGCTATCAATTCGTTTGATATAGAACCTGTAGCCAGCATTGGCACTTGCGGTTGGTAAGGTGATAGTAACGTTCGCGCCGCTGGCGTCGGCGAAGATTACGACATCGGTGCCAGTAATAGTGTAGTTGGAAGTTTTGGTGGCAGTGTTTAGGGTCGCATCACTCCACGCCGGTATGCCACCAGAGGCGCGCAGAGTTTTACCATCAGCTCCAATAGCTAAACGCACAAAGTTACCGCCGGAATCGCGGTAGTAAATATCGCCGGTCGCACCGGACGTGTCATCGTATAATGCTATTTTTTTGCGCACTGTACCGGTAGTGATGGTGAAATACAGCGCGTCAGTGTTAAATTCAACAGCGCCCGCTTCGGGCGTGCTCAGAATGGTGCCAGAGGTAAATTTGAGCGGCGCAGTGCCGGCGCTGGCAGTGCCGGCACGGATGGTGACGTTTTTGTGACCTCCGTTGACGGCATTATCGGTGTCGTCGTTGAAGTGCTCTTTCATGAGGTACTGGCGAAGAATATCTCCCCAGACCCCATCGTCACTGTTTACGATTGGGAGTCGCTGTTCGGCCATGCCTTACGAGCCGAACTTTCTAGAGCCAAAGCCGCCACGGGCTTCACCACTGTTTTGGATATGTGTGGGGTGGGCGGTCCGTTGCAATAAATTCACAAAATTTGACAAACCAAACAATACGACAAGAGAGCTGCCTAAAAATTGCAGGAATTCTTTACGGCTCATTTCTCTTTCGAGTAACGCCTTCATTGCATCCCTCTCATACCAAACCACCTTTGCCATTGAGTATAACAATAAGTGCTTGTGTTTTAAACAACTAGGTAAACTAGGGGTCGAGTGTTATAAGCGCATTTTTTTGCGGCCGAGCGTGCGCGATGCGCGAAACGCACCACGAGTCAGCGACCACACACCCACCGCCATGAGCACCACTACGCCAACGACTATCAGCAACATACGCCATGGAATAACCCAAAATGTCGTATCATTTTGTAAATCGACATCGCGGTGACCGTCGTCATATATGGCAATGAGTTTTGCTGTGTAACGACCAATTCGCAGATTAGAAAACTGCGCCCAATCCCATTTCAATTCTTCTTTGGATGAGCCATCTGGCTGGGCAGTGGTTTGCAATACCTGAAACCCTTTGTCCCATTTGGCAGTGAGTGTTCGCGTGAGACCGGGCAACACGTAGCTGCCAGCTTGATTGACTTGAAGTGTATCAACAGGCGTAGTGTCGTTGGGCCCGCGCTGGATATAAATAGTACCGCCCGGCTGCACTATAGTATTGCCAGTGTTTTTGAAATCAATGTCGAATTCAACCGGCAGATATTCATACACACTTTTTTTGGCTTCAAATCGTGTAACTTCCAGTGAACGCGTGGCACCAGGCCGATCGACATTGATAAGCAAAAATACCGCCACTGACGCTTTGATATTTCGTCCGCTATTGGTCTGCACCGGTGCATGCGCGCGCGAAATCACCAAAGCAAAAGCATAACTAAAACCAGTATCCTTTGGCACACTGAGTTGGATATGCTCCACCATCGCCTGCCCTGGTTGCACGGCAAATATAGGGTCGCTAAAACTGACCCAGCTCGCAATATCTGGCAGCTGATTGTCGGATAGTTGCAGCTGCTGTGTTTTGGGGTCGATTTTGAAAGCGCGCGGAACTATTTTTAGGTCTTCAGCTTCGGCGCCACTGTTGCGAATAGTTAAATCTAGGCTTGTACTCGTGCCCGGTTTGACCGTGGTCACCAGCGGTGATGGATACACCTGTATATAGAACTCACCTTCGGCCGCAGCTGCAGCCGGTCGAGTACTCGCCAGCCCAAAAGCTACGCCGACAACCAGGGCGGTTGCCACCAACCATCGTACACGTCTCATGCGGCAAGTATACCTTAGAACAGCCCAGCACCAACTACAGTAATAGTATCGGCGTAGTCGCTCGCGGCGGCAGTAGTAGCAGCAATTGCCACGTTGTTTGTGAGTGTCAAAACTGCAGTATCAGCGGTGCCGTTTGAAGTAGCGAGCGAGCGAAGCGTTGTATCCAAGCCGCCGCCCCTGCCGGTAGATCCGCCAACAAATGGAGTAGCTACCGTAATGCTACCACTACCACCTACCTGCGAAGATGTTACCCCGGTGTTGTACCCCGCGGTACCAGCAGATAATGTGCTGTTGCTACCCGGAGTTGTGGACGCAATAGTTGCTGAAGCAGTGGTTGATGTGAGCCCGGTGTTGGCGTCTTTGGCCCACACTTGCCAGCCACTGGCGTTGGTGTTGACAGTTACCGTTCGAGGCGTACCACTTACCGTCACGCTACCAGTGCTCAGTGTACCCAAAGCGTCTGTTGTGCCACTCAAGGCAAACGAAAACGTAGAAGGCACGCTAGCCGTCACTGAGATCTGATCACCACTTACGCTGGCTGTACTGAAGTTACCAGTGTCGATGTTGGCGGGGACGCTCGTACGAGTGATGACAGTACCCGCATTCGAGCTGGTCGCGCTCGATTTGACACTTACAGCGGCCGTGTTTGTCCAGTTGAAGCAATACAAAGTGCCGACTACTAGGTCAGTGCTAGGGAATGTTACCACTTGGCTTGTTACGTTGGTAGCGGTGCCTATACCTAGCCACGCAGTACCACCTGTGGGCCAAGCTAAGTTAGTGGTACTCACCGTAAACGTACCGGCAGCGCCCAATGTATATCCAGTTGGGAATGTCACCTGTACATCCGCTTCGGTCGAAGCAGTTGCCGGCTTGGCACATACCGTGCCGGTTGTGGCCGTGCTGATCTGCATGCGATCAAATCGCACCATGGTTTGCGTCATGTTGCCGGCATGAGCTGGCAATACCGTGGCCATAGGCGCCAGTAGTAACCCTACAATTGCAATAATGTGTCGCCAGTGAGCCGCTAAACGGCTGCGCCAACTGATTTGAAGTGTATTTTTATTCATAATCGTTACTAAGCATAACAACCTTAGCGTAGCACAGCAACAACATTGTTAAGCATTAGCACATTGTTATCCACCCCTGAAAATGCTACTATGCCAATAAATCGAATACAAAAAATATGCAAATTCATTCGCATACAACCAAACCTCGCAAGCGCCGCTTCCACCCCGTCCACAAACGGATTGCTTTGCATGCGTCGAGTATATTGCTATTGATGGGCGGCGGATTTTTGCCACTGCCATTCCAGGTTGCTGGCGACACTACCGCCGATTTGCATGTGAGCGCCAAGGTAGCGGCGCCCATCCCGCCCGACCCAGCAGTCATCACATCGCCCGCCGACGGTGATCACTTCGACACGGCCGACATCACTGTGAACGGTACTTGCCCCGACAATTCATATATCGAAGTATTTGTAGGCGATCAAATGGCAGGCGTAAGCAATTGCACCAGCAACACATTCTCCGTGCCAGCCACCCTGCAGCCTGGCGCCAACATTGTGAGCGCTAAAGTCTTTAATATTACCGACGACGAAGGTCCAGCATCTACCCCCATCACCGTCTACTACGACCCACCCGTCGAACCGGAGCCCACCACTCCCGCCGAAGAACCTGCAACACCCGGCCCGCCGCCAAGCGTCTCGGTGCCCTACACCTACACCGTGCATAAACCCGGTGAACTCTGGGAGTGGTCGGTCATG
This sequence comes from uncultured Candidatus Saccharibacteria bacterium, assembly GCA_964447105.1. Lineage (GTDB taxonomy): Bacteria > Patescibacteriota > Saccharimonadia > Saccharimonadales > EFPC-124 > CAYURH01. The sequence continues at coordinate 41,954 of CAYURH010000005.1, read as the reverse complement.
TTGACCGGCGGCAAAGGCCCCTACCAGGTTGTGATCGACTGGGGAGATGGAACAATCGAACGCTTCACTGTGGCTGAACCGAGTACATTTACCGTGTCGCACATTTATACCAAAGCGGGCACATACTACCCGCTCATCACTATTACCGACGCCGACGGTAATATTACTCGCGTGCAATTACTGGCTGTTGTGCGCGAGCTACCATCCGTCGTAACGCTACAATTCCTACAAGAAGTATTGTCTAACACCAGCCCATGGGTCGCGTGGCCCGTATATATAAGTGCGACTCTGGGCGTCGGCACATTTTGGTGGTTCGAAATACTCGCGTTGCGTAAATTCTTAATGTCCAGGCTGTGGCATGGCCGTATCTGACGAGGCAGTTGCGCTTGTAGGCGAAGGGGGGCAAGTTATTGGCAGCAAGTTGCCTCGCGACATTACCCCGGGCGACATGTATCACGCGGTGTTTATTGTACTTGTTACACCCCAACACCAGGTGATTGTCAGCCACCTCCGTAGTGGCCGCCTGAGCGCCACGGCCATGACTCTATGCCGCCAGAGCGAAACGGCCGACGTAGCTGCAATGCGCGCATTACCAACGATCACCAGCGCTGCAATCACTTTGCATCACCTGGGAGATGGCGCCGTTATGTCTGAACGGCACCATTATTATATGAGTGCTTTTTACGGTGTTGCACCGCTTGGGGTTACGCATAAAAATTGCGACGCACTAAACGCCAGCGATCTTACCGAACGCTTTGATACATGTACTCCTGCGATGCAAACCATTTGGCAGCGTTATAAAGACATGCTGCCCGTGTAGACAGTAGCTGTCGCAGACTGCTACGTCCGTCAACTAATGGTCGTGCTTGCCAAAGATATTGACCATCCAGGTCACGCCAAACTTGTCAGTCACCATGCCAAAAGTGTCGCCCCACGGTGCTTTTTCGAGCGGCATTCCAGGTTGACCGCCTTGCGACAGTTTGTCGTAGTAGCCGCGCAATTCATCTTCGTTGTCGCCGCTCAGAGACATACTAATGCGTGCACCAGGGTTATATTGCATAGCGTTTGGCGTATCAGCGCCCATAAATGCGATGCCATTTTCGGCTGTGAGCATGGCGTGCATCACTTTATCGCCTTCGGCTGGATCATCGGAAGCGTGAAACTCTGCAAAGGTATTGACCTCGAGTTTGCCACCAAAAACCGTTTTATAAAATTCCATAGCTTCGCGGGCGTTGTCTTTGAAACTAATGTAGGGGTTGAGTTTACTTTGCATGTATGTCCTTATTTATACTCCCATTATACATGCGCATCTTCGGTTGTCGCGCCACACCCACTGCTCTAATAACCGACAATCGTTATCTCACATAATTATTTTTCACTACACTTACAGATCAGTTTCTTTACATAGCAGTCTCTATTCCTGTACAATGCACCATGAATTAGTGATTTTTCACTACAGTCTTGGACAGTTCGCAAGGGTAGCAACTGACCAAGTACTGCCCGCAAGTAAACTAACCCGCAGGTTCTGCCATGTTCGAAAACATTTTCCAGACTAGCCTTCCTGTCCGCGTCCTCTTGATCGCATGTATTACTATTGTGGCGGTGAATATCCTGGCCTGGCTCATCAGCATGAGTCTTAGTCTATATATGAGGGTAAAAAAGATTAAATGAATCATCGCCTAGCCAAACTGCTGCTACTCTCCGTATCATTGGGCTTCACAGTTTTTGTTTTTATGAATACCTATGAAGTCGTATTCAACAAAGACATCCCCATCGCCGATTCAGTGCAAAAAATGGCCGCGCAAGCGCCCATCGCCGCTATTGTTAAGCAGTTCGACATATTGCCCGATCAAAGCCAGGGTGAGCGCAATGCCGAATATGCACATCTGCAATACATTCAATTACCAGCCATCAAATCCACACTCAACCTTGAAGAAAAACGCGTCATCGATGGCCAATGGTATGCTCGCCCCAACCTCGGCCACTACGTAGGCCTGGACAAAGACGATCACAACATTACCATCGACTATCTCATCTACGCTATAAGCAGCTGGCGCACACTGCCCAGCCCTAACCAGATCGATATCGGCATGGATGTAGATGTGTTCCACGACAACGGCCAGCAAGCTAACTACAAAGTGGCTGAGAAAAAAGTGCTGCCACTCGGCACCAATTTTGTGGCGAGCAAATCAGACACACGGCAAATTGTGCTGCTTGTAGAAGACCCGGGCGCGGGCACATATTACGGTTTTTCATTGGTACAAAAAGGATAGCGTATGGGACTTGAGACAATTGTGTTTGATTGTGTGCGAGCGGTAATCACCGTTTTTGTTACGCTGACACTGGCCAAAAATTATTTCTTCCTCATCGTGTCGCCACTCTACCCGCTGCGCGAAAAAATTCGCTACATCCGACATTATAACCAGCGCCTCAAAAAAGATTTACCGCCATACCACCCCAAAGTGTCGGTCATCATCCCCGCCTGGAACGAAGGAGTGGGTATCATCAAAACGCTCAGTTCTGCACTCCACAACGGCTACGACAACATTGAAGTAGTGGTAGTCAACGACGGCTCCACCGACAACACCGATGATTTAGTGAAAGACTACATGCGCCAACTCAAGAAAAAGAAAGAATCCGTAGGCCACCTCTGCTACATCTCGCAAGACAACGGCGGCAAGGGCAAAGCGCTCAACACCGGCATCCGCGCATCGAGTGGCGAAATTATTGTGACTATCGACGCGGATTCTGCGCTGCAGCAAGGTGCCGTCGAAAGACTGGTCAAATATTATTTAGATAAAGACATTATGGCCGTGGTAGGCAATGTAGAAGTCGTAAATACCAGCACGCTCGTAGGGCTGGCGCAGCACTTGGAATATTTCTTTGGCTTTTACAACAAGCGCACGCACGCGCTGATGGGTGCCGAGTATATATTTGGCGGCGCCTGCGCATCATTCCGCAAAGACGTATTCCGCAAAATCGGTTTGTTTGACACCAAAAACAAAACCGAAGATATCGAAATGTCCATGCGCACCAAATTCCACGGCATGAAATCCACGTATGCCGAAGATGTCATCTGCTACACCGAGGGCGCGTCTGATGTTTCCAGCTTGGTGTCACAGCGCATTCGCTGGAAAAAAGGTCGGCTCGACACATTCAAAAAATATCGTTCTATGTTCTTTTCTACCGAAGATCACCACAATGTTTTCTTGTCGTTTTTCGTCCTGCCGTTTTCTATGCTGACCGAAATTTCACTGCTGTTTGAGCCTATTGCTGTGGCAATCATGGTAGCGTACGTGATCATCAGCAGTGAATATTTATCGTTGGCGCTGGCTATGTGCTACATATTTATTACATTCCTCACTGTGCCCACATTCCACACGCGGCCGCGGTCACACTATCTGTTGTACTTCCCATTCTGGCCGCTCTTCTACTTCCTGGACTGGATTGAATTTGTATCACTCTACAAAAGTCTGCGCATGATTCGCCAGGGCCAAGAAGTAGAGTGGCAGCGCTGGAACCGCCAGGGCATCCACCAGCAACAAGCCAAGGAGAACGCGTAGTGAAAAGACGCGAAATGATACTAGCCAACCTATCCCTCTTGGGTTTAGTATGTGGTTTTAGCTGGCTTACCTACACTCTGTCGGTCAACCCCATCACCAACCAAGCACCGCAAGTCGAAGCGGCGCACACCCAACAAACTAATGGATGCACCAGCACCAAACCACTCACTCTCACTATGAATGATTCATACCTCAAACGCCTGGGCGAATATCAAACCGTTTGCTCATCCTTCGTAACCAACAGTCTGATGGTGTTTACCGGCTTTTCCGAAACGCCAGCTGTAGCCCAGGCCAACGCCAGCGCCATGGCCGTGACACTGCGCAATTTCAAACAAGCTGGCGTCAGCCCCATCATTATCGTGGAGCCATACATTAGCCAGCAAGCTATGTCGTACAAAAGTTATTTGTCGGGGGCATATGACACCGCTATAGACACCTACTTCAAAGCGCTCAAAGCCAGTGGCATCACCGACGACATGATGGGCATGTGGGTGCCTTTCCCCGAATCCAACACACCAAGCTGGAACAACAAAGACACGGAACCGCACGATTTTGTACTATGCGTCAACAAATATCTAACCAAACTCAAACAATATTTTCCTGGCGCCAAAGGCAGCGTGCTCCTGAGCGCCGTCACCTACGAACCGACTGATGCGGAATGGGACAACGGCGACTACATCAGTCTGTCGCAATACGTGGTGGGGCTTGATCGCAACTTGGTTACCAGTTTTGGCATACAGGGTTTCCCATGGGTTACCAACGCCAAATTGCCCAAACGCACCGTGTTCAAAGCCGCCGAGTTCTTGCAGCCCGACCTCGCTATCTCTGCTGCACAAGAACTGCGCACCCGCGATATCTGGATCAACTCCGGCACATTTGCCAGCAAATACACCAATGATCCGTCGCTCACCGTCCACCTGTCTATCAATGAACGCAAGGCGCTGCTTGATGGTATTTTGCAGGTCGCCACCAGTATCCGCGACTACCAGCAAAACGCCTATCGTGTGTCTATCAACCTATTTAGCGAAGACAAAAGCAACACACCCGAAGCCACAGACTGGTCATATTTCCAAGATGATGAGTCCAAAGCCACATTCAAAGATTTCATTGCCGGTGCTCAGGAACAACACATACCCGTCTCGCTCTACGATATAGCTAAATAAATACTGGGGAAGGCGTGCTCACGGCGAGCCGCCTTTCACTTGTTGCGCGGTGGCGCGTACAGACCCAGGAGTGTCCGGAAGATGGCGATACGCTCACCCGGATCGGTGGGCGATGTGGCCAGCTGTACCTGCATGCCGCCACTCGCTGGTCTGGTTGCCATGGCGCATTCTTCACTGGCCATAAGGCGTAGCAACCAACGTGCGCCGTACCTGCCTCGCGTCAGCCTATTCGGGTGAGTGGCATCCAGAACGACATGGTGAGTTCCCTCGTCCCTGACACACACCTTTTTGCGATCGTACCGCTGGAACCGATAGATCGGCTGCTTGCCCACCAATACCGAGTAGTCTCTGAGCAAACGTGCTATTGCCGAGCCGATGTCCGACGTACCCAAGCTAACCCTGTCATTGCCGAGCAGCTCAACCTTGTCTGACGTCGCTTCGGCGAGCATGGCCCTTTGCGCCTTGTTCAAGCCATCGAAGCTCGCGCACCATACCCTCAGCCGCTTGTCGTACGTCACCAATACTTCAGGCCCAGCGCCACGCGCTTTTGGCCCGTACATCAGCACATCCACGAGATGAACTTTCATGAAGTCCCCTTCAACCAAACGTTCGCCGTGAGCACCTTTAGCATGGCATACTCCATGTACTGACGCAAAATCTAGGCAGTGCAGGCAAAGTAACATATGCTTTAACTAATGCACATCGATTTCTCCCGCCTTACTCAATCGCCGCGTTTTAGAGCTGACCTACCTGCCCACAGGTTACCGACGTGGCTACATTTTTTCCCACCATTTTGGATTGTGGCGATTGTGTGGTTTGTTGCGAGAATCCCGGTGCTGATGGTGCATCAAAAGCAGCGGCAGTCAGCTCTGGCTGCATTTGCCCGCGATAATCATTTTGGCTATGTGGGCGTAGGGCCGGGTAGCGGTTCGGCATCCAGCCTAACATCAGGCGCTACGCTTCAACTGCCGTACGAAGTCGTCACCATCAGCCGAGTGCTGGATCGGCTCACCGGAAAACTGCGTGACTTACCATTTGAATATGTCTGCGCCACCGTCAAACTCAAATTAGCCAGTGCCAACCAAAACGGCACCGGCCTGCCCGTAGGTATGAGTGTTTTTCGCCTTACATTGCCCGAAGAAGTGCCTCGGCTCTACATCGAAGCAAAACATGGCTACCACCAGGGGCAAAAACTACCCGCTTCGCGATTTGCCCGGCCTATGTATTATCACCTCGAAGGTGATTTCCCTTCCCACTACGATGTCATTGGCGAAAAAGACGAGCAGCTCGATATTTACATGCTCCTTACGCCAGATGTTATGAGTGCGCTTGTAGATAATGCGTTTTATGACATCTGGCTACACGACAAAGAATTACTACTGATTGCCTACGGCACTGGTCGCCAACAATATTTCACCCAAACGCCGACAGCGTTTCAGATTGCTTCTTTGCTTACAAACGAAATTGACCGCATTGCTCGTTCGCTCCGCCACAAAGAATTTGTGTCACGCGACAAAGCGAAAAACTAGGCACGCCCGGCACGTTATTTGACTCTGCGCAGCTCACGCCAGTTCGTCGTATACGCCGGACTCCGCAACTCGCGCTTGCTCCGCCACCGGGCGTCCTCCAGGTGTTCACTCGCATGCCGCACCAATCGCGTATGGTACAAATCATTCAATCCATCCACCGCCTTCATCAACCGCGCCCGACGATCCAGATCATCCGGCACGCTATCAAACGCCAGCTGACGGACTCCGCGCAAATCCAGTAACACTACTCCACCTTTTTTATATCCAAAATCAGGGTCATAAATCTGCTCCAACCCTCTTAGCGCCGCTGTAATAATCTGCCCTGTTTCCGCACTTGGCGGCATTAGCGTCGTCACCTGCGACCCGCCGCCCTGCACATCTGCGTGACGTGACGTACGCAAAAATGTCATCACCGCACCCGCCACCTGACCCTGCGCACGCAACTTCACCGCCGCTTGAGCTGCAAATGTTGCCACCGCGCCCTCTAGCTCATAGTAATTACGAATGTTATGCCCAAAACTCCGCGTGCGCGCAATCGACTGCTGCGGTTCACCCCCCGACTCCAATGGATAGCAGCTTTCGCCGTTGAGTTCACGCAGCATTTTGACACCGCGGATGCTTAGGTTGGTTTGCGCCCAAACAGCACTGACGCAGCTCAGATCATACGCGTTTTTGATACCGCGCGCCCGCAGCTTGGGCGCGGTGCCGCGACCAACACCCCACACATCACCAAGCGGTAACCAGCTCAGCAGATCAACACGTTTTTGATCATCATCTACAATCGACCAACACCCCTGGGTATCATCGTTCTTTTTGGCAAAATCTGCCGCCGCTTTAGCTAACGTTTTGGTAGATGCAATCCCCACCGACACGGGGATACCAGTCCACTGCATAATCTTGGCACGGAGCGCCCGACCCCACGCCTCATAATCATGAATTGCCATATGCGACAATTCTAGAAACGATTCGTCCACCGAATACACTTCGATATCCGGACAGGCATCTTGCAAAATCTGCACCACGCGCTGCGAAAAATCCCCATACAAACTGAAGTTGCCCGAAAACAATGTGACATCATGGCGCTTGAGCGTATCTTTTACTTCAAAATACGGCACCGCCATGGGTACGCCCAACGCTTTGACTTCGTTGCTGCGCGCCACAATACAGCCGTCGTTGTTGCTAAGCACGGCCACTGGTTTATTCCACAAATCAGGCCGAAACACACGCTCGCAGCTCACAAAAAAGTTGTTACAATCCACCAACGCAAATACTGCCATAACCCCAGTATACAAACGTTGACTTTGCAGGCATACAGGCGCACAGTGAGCGTCAGGAGCATATACGCCCATGACACGCCCCAGTTGGTCCCCCGAAGCCACCGGGCTGGCACGTAGCCTGCCCTATATATTGCTGATCACTCTTGCGATAAAGGCGCCTATGGTGGTGCTGATATTCATAGCACTGATCGAACTTATCCTTCAGCTACTCACGACAACCGGCAAAAACATTGCACATGCTATCCGCCGCCACGGACGAATTGGTGCGGCAACGGCAATCGTATATCCATTTACCGTCACATGGGCGGTGTTTGTGGGGGCAGTTACTACGGCGTTTGGATTGCTAGCAAGTTACCTGGCTGGTGGGCTGGCTTTTCTGAGCGCATGCGTGACAGCCAGCGTGGCAGCAGTTATCGTAGCGGCGTTTTCGGCGCTCGATGTCGACAGGGTGTACGCCACGATTTTGCCTATCATGGTAAATTGCGCATCGCTATTTGTCATTGCCCTCCTTATGCCCGAATACGCACAGCGCATATGGCGAGCAACAACGAAAAAGCTATACAACCTCAGTGAAGGCATGTTGATGGCGACATGGACCATGGTTGTGTGCGGCGTGGCGCTAGTATTTCTATTTGTAAATCCCCCATGGGTGTGGCCGCTCGATATTACACCCAAAGTGTGGTGGCCGTTTGATGGTGCGTTATGATACTTGACTCATAAACAAAAATAGTATATTATATTGTTCAGTTTACTCACGTTTGCCGTGAGTAGTACCCGACAAGCAGACACAGGGAGACGACCCATGGAAACCTTCCCGAAGGCTGGCCACGACGGCGTGTTCTTACTGGCCGGCGCAGCGGTCGACATGACCATCAGCGTATACGTCAGATCCGACGTCGTCGGCGATGCGGCGCGAGCCACGAACTTCGCTGGCACTGTGGTGTTCGCGTGCGAGCACGACGGAACGCCGCTCATAGCGGAAGTAAAGGCCAGCGTCTTCAACGACGAAAGCATGGCGGCCGAGTACCTACGGGTACAGGTCGTCGTGACCGATCCGGAAACCGACTCACCGGTTTCCGAAGCCGCAAGGAGCATCGTCCAACGGCTCGGGGCGAGATACGCCGGGTACCCGGTGGAAGACCCGAAGCTCCCGAGCACGTGGCACTTCGTCGTGCCCCTCCCCAAGGCTTAGAGGTGCGACAAGCAGGCTTGCGCGCATCGTCGGCGCCCAGTCTGCTTGTCGCATTCCAAGAAATTATTCACAAAATGTCAATTGTAAATTTAAATATATTATCGAATACAAAATCAATCCATGCATTGCCGTGGATGTAGCCGCTTGACGGTGCTCTATAAAGATTGACGTAACAATGTTAAATATTATATAATATAGTTAGCACATCCACCTGTCGTGGTTGTAGCACCACGACAAGCAGACACAGCGAGGCACCATGGACCCCAGTGCTCGGCCGGACACACCCCCGGGGCTCGATGACCTACCGGCAGTCATACGCACAAGCGGCATCCTGAAACTATTCCAGCTCGCCGCCAAGTTACATCGAGTCAAGGAGCCAGATAGAGCTGAAGCTCAGGACATGCGCCTGAGCCTGCAGGTTAACTACCAGCGAGAGGGCGCACCTCAAACTCTGGTGGTCGACCGGATCTATGTTCAGAGCGGGGAGGGCGACCCACTCCTGTGGGCAGCATGCCGAACCCACCCCATCGACCAGCCCGAAGCGACACACGGTTCCCGCGAGGCCGCCGAACTGCTGGCGAAACACTTCAAGGGCTCATACCCCTACAGCGATGGCATGATCGCCATTCCGCTAACCGAACTATAGCCAGTACACCGACAAATGCGATCAAGCAGACTTGAGCGCAGCGGTGCGTCTCAGGTCTGCTTGTCGCATTTCGTACTTATCAATATTATTTATGGCTGCCAGTCTTGGCGAGATTCCGGAAACGCTTCTTTATCGAATAGCGCAATGCGGCTCGGTGTCAGGCAGTAGATGTTGTGCGGATTTTTGCCGGCTACAAAATCGTTGTACCACTCATCACCCAACTCAAAACGATCGGCGTACAAGCGCACTATACGCTGCACTTCAGTTGCGTCTGTCACCACGGCAGCGTCGCCTTCTATCTGTAATCCTACGCGCAATTTGGGCGGTTCCTGTATCTTGATAGCTGCGGCTACGTGTGGATTGGTGGTGAGCTCTTGGCTATGGCGGGAGTCGGCCATACTTACCCAGTACAGATGCAAATTTTCGTCAGTAGCAAACAGCAAGTTGCAGCACCAGGGGCGATTATCCTGCGCAGTAGCCAGCTGCATGACGCGCACGGTTTGTATAACTTCACGAATTCTTTGTTCGACGTTTTGATTCATATCACCATTATACCCGAGTAGGGTGGATCACGTATGTCACCACGCCCCAAAGAGACGCGTCGGCGGCCTCATGAAGGGCAATCGGGGGATAATCAGGATGAGCGGCCACCAGCCAGGCTTTGGCGCCGTCACGTTTGAGGTGCTTGAGCGTAAAATCACCATCCACAGCCGCCACCACAATATCGCCACTTTTGGGGTCGAGTGATTTATCTACTACCACAATATCGCCGTGCACAATGCCTGCACCGGTCATAGAATCGCCTTCTACTCGCAAATAATAGGTGCTCACTGGGTGACGAATAATCAATTCATTCAGGTCGAGCGCAATACCACGAGCATCTTCGGCCGGATTGGGAAACCCAGCTTTTACAGGAGTGGTCATAAGCTGAGCCGGGGCTGTCAAGTTCTTTTTCATGCTACTTACAGTATGCCATAAACAGAGGTATTTCTGTGGAAAAACGAATACGTGCAGCATAAGCATAGTTGACTTTATATAATATTTATGATAATATAAAAACCAGTTAACACTTGTTTAGGGAGATTTGTGAAGGTGAACACATTACGCTATATTTTTAGCCCCAAAATTGTCGCCGCGCTCTGCGGTGTTTTGACTTTGGGCCTGCTCGGCTTTAACCTAGCCACCGCTACAGCTGCACATGCACAGTTGCCTCAAGACTGTGACACAGCAACCTTCCACAACTCAATCATTAGTTGTGGTTTCCAGAATAAAAACGAGTTCAAAGCTGCCTACGACGCCAACAAACAGGGCGACCTGCATTCGTTGTATGCCGACGGCAACTTTAACTTCAAAGCCAGTGACATGAGCCGCTTCATGAGCAGCGCCGTGTGGGCTACTGCCTACAAAGACGGTCGCATTGTGCTCGACGACGGCCGCGTGGTAGCTACCAACGCCTGGAGCCTAGGTCGCGAAAAGTTCAACGACCAGCGCCAAGCAATTACATTGGGTGGTCACGTCTACTACTGGAGCTTCACTAAATATTCGTTTGCTTCCAACTCCATCCGCGCCTTGGTGCTCATGGACACGCAGAACAAATACATGCAATTCGCCGTATTGACTTCTTGCGGCAACCCCATCAGCGGCAACAAACCCACCTTCCAATGTGATATGTTGCAAAAAAGCAAGAAAAGCAACACCGACTACGAATTCTGGACCGACGCTACAGCCAAAGGCGGCGCCAGCATCAAAAACGTACACTACGACTTTGGCGACAACACCAACGCCAATAGCTCAAGTGCTACCGCACATGTACCCCATCACTACGCCAAACCAGGCAACTACCACGTCACCGTCACTGTGACCTACAACGTGAATGGTCACGACCAAACCGAAACTGTGCAGACACACTGCCAAACCGACATCACCGTCCAGGAAGAGCAAAAACCAGTCTTCACATGCGACAGCCTGACTAGAGTGCTCATCAATGGCACCCGCAACAAATACACATTTACGCTACGCGGTAGCAGCAACCAAGCTGCCGTCAAGACCGCCACTTTCAACTTTGGTGACAACCAAACCGCTACCGTCAACGCCAAATCAGTCAACGGCAAAGATGAAGCCACGGCAGATCACGAATACGCCAAAGACGGTACCTACAAAATCACCGGTACATTCACCTACGACAAAGGCACAACGCCTGTTACCCTGCAATGTACAGTGAGCATCACCATCACCCCACAAACCTGCGCCGACACACCGACCAAACCTGAATGTCAGCCTCCATGCGTGGTAAACCCCAAAGCTCCCGAGTGCAACAAAATCCCCGACACCGGCCCGGCCGAAATCGTGGGCAGCACCCTGGGTTTGAGCAGCGTTGCTGGCCTGGGTATGTACTACCGCGCTAGCCGCCGCAACTGGATTGCCAAAGCGCTCAATCGTCGCTAAACTATCCCATTAGAGTAAACTGACCGCTCGCAAAACCGCCCATCTGTAACGGGCGGTTTTGTTTATATTATATACTGTAGCTACTGATCGAGTACCTAGGAGAGGTCATGACCAGAGTCCCCAATAGCGCACGGGTGTATACATTTGCAACGGTTTGCCGGCTGCTCAACATAGACGAAGCCACTCTGTATCGATGGGGGGAAAGCAGATTCCTAATACCGCTCGGTAGGGCTGGAGGTGTACTCCAATATAGCGGCGTCTCGATCGATGCCACCCTCAGTGCACGCACATTTAATTTTTCGCAGCCCCCCACGGCCTATGACTTATGGTCGGGGTCGTTAACACTTCTCAATCCCTCGCAGGCGATCGCCGAGCTTCAGCTTCGCACTTCGCCATACGGAACCCTAAGACAATACGTGTCGTCAGGCATGATTGCGGCCGTATTCCTAAACACAACCTGGCGTTACAGCCAGCAAAGCTTAGCGCTTTGCCGAGTGAAGTTGAGCGATGGTATAGAGGCGCACGTTGCGTCGCACATCCTCGGTGTATCCGTCCCCGAACTACGAGGACTCTGCCTACAAGGCGTACTGACCTCTGCGCCGAAGGTCCCACGCAGAAGATCGTCAACGTACACCCGCGCTAGCGTCATCGAACTCCTGCGCAAACTTCTACCCGAGTGGATCGAACCCGAAGACTGGATACGGGATCGACAATCCACCCACCTACCCCTGGTTGGTCTGAGCAAAATCAAACAAGATCTAGCTGTCAGCACCCACGCGGTCGGTGAGTTACGCGGAAAGCGAAAGCTCCATTACATATGGACACCTGGGAGGCGCAGAATTCAATACTGCCCGCTATCGGTAGCGGCGTGCGCCGCAGCACAACGGTAAGACGCAAGGGTGACCGTAGTGCAGTTGGCCGAGAGCTGGACTTAACCCAGTTCGCTCTCGGCCAACCAATACATCTTTTAGTATAATTATTATATGAGTCGCAAACACAAGAAACGAACCAAGCAATACACGAACGCCGACACTATCAACTCGCAGCCGGTGGTGCACCGCTACCGAGCTGTTGTGCGCTCACCTCTCGGGGAATGGTGGCAGGATCACCGCAAGCAGGTGCGTATGGTCGCCATAATCGCCGGCATCGCCCTAATTGTGGTTTTTGTCTTGTTCGAGCTGGTCGACCTGCTTTTCTAAACTCAGCGGCAAACTAAAGCCAAATGTACTGCCCCTGTTTTCGCGCGATTCAAAAATTATACTACCGCCATGGGCAGTAATAACTTTTTTGGCCATAAACAGCCCAATACCGGTGCCGTCAGGCCGAGCCCGGCGCGCGTTTTCGGCGCGGTAAAATTTAGTAAACAGGTGATGCCGCTCGCGTTCTGGCACGCCAATACCGGTGTCGTGCACCGTAAGGCGCACATCTTTGTTGGTGGCTACCAGCGCTATCAACACCTTACTGTCGGGTTTGGAATAAAATATTGCATTGTCTATGAAGTTCATAATCACCTGGCGCATTTTATTGTCATCGAGCTGCAGCACCGGAAAATGTGTCGGCTGATGATATTCCAACGTAATATTGCGCCGTTGAGCAGTGGTAAGAAGTTGATTAATCTCGTCTTTGGTAAGCGCCGCCAGGTTCACCGGTTTGGGTTCCAGTACAAATTTACCAGTCTGCAGGCGCGACACGTTTAGGAAGTCGCCAATCAAGTACACCATACGCTGCGAACTCATAAATGCCTCTTCTAGCAACTTACGCTGCGCTGGAGACACTGGTCCGGCGTCGCCCTCAAGCGCCATAGATATGTAGCCCTTTACACTCGTAAGCGGCGTACGTAACTGATGTGACGCCATGCTAATGAATTCATCTTTGGCTTCATCGAGCTTCTTGAGCTTTCGGTTACTATCGCGCAACTGAGCCGTGGCATCGGTGATTTCCTGGCGCAAGGTTTGGTTGAAACGCGAGATTTCTTCGAAGCGGAGGGCGTTTTGGACGGCAATTGCCAATTCTTCGGCGACAATCCTAATGAGGTCAATATCTTGCAGTGTGTATGGTGTACCGTTGCTTTTAAACCCCAGTACAATATAACCAATGAACTGATTGTGTGTCTGCAACCGCACCGCCGCAGCGCAATCGGCCGACTGCATGACGCCGTGGAGATCTGTCTTGGGGTCAAGTTCATCTTGCAGAAGCGACGAGGCTTGTTGCTTGAGCATCACTTCGCCCAGCTCGACCATACCCCCGGATCTTTTGCCGGCAACGATTTCTCGTTTGCGCTCACCATCGGCCGCCAAAATAATGCCCACATATTCTGCACGAATTGCATCTTTTAGAATGTGTGACGCAGTGCGAGCTAATCTTTGCAGATCGACCGTATGCACTATGAGTGTGCTAAGTTTGTCGATAATTTCTTGGGGGACGTACGCCTCGCGATAAAATATCAAGCGCGTTAGCTTGTCGAAAAACCCCTTGAGCGGCGCGAATGTCAGCGCCAAGACCAAGGCCAAGCCCACAAACACCGCCTGTTCAACTAAGGCAATATCACTGAACGAGAATATCCGCACAACAATGCCAAATGCTACGATCGAATATACCGCTGCCAGCGTGGCAACCGAAAATACATACCCTAGTGCGCGCACAACTATCAACCGTATGTCAAATAATCGATGCTTAATAATTGCATAGGCGAACAGCACCATCATCGCGAGGCAGGCTACGGGCAGAGCGAGCTGGCTTGCAGGCTGGTCGGCCAGGAGCACTGTGGCAAAAAGTATAATGACCAACGCCTGGAAGACCGCAAAAAGCAGCAATCGACTACGATATCGCGTGTCTTTATTGCTTGAACGCGCGCCAGTAAATAGATTTCTTATGGCCAAAAGCGCGTAGGCCGCGATGAACACTAACTGCCCGTAGTATACCGGGGTGGGCGTAAGTCCAATCCCCTGTTCGTTAATGGTTACATTAGTCATTACCAGATCGGGCATAACCAACACCAGCACCCCAAAAAGCGTCGGCGCAACTATATGCCACACCACGTGCACCGTGTGGTCTCTATACGCCTGGGTGAAAGAATAAAACAACACCGTAAAAAATGCAGACGAGGCAATCGCCAGTTCTAGGAGCATTTGCGAGATACTCGCGCTCATCGCCCCAAATAACTGCGCCAGAAACTGCAATAGCAACCATCCACCAAGTAGCACCGAAAACCAAGCAAAAAGTCTATACGTTCTTGTACGCCCCCGTAAAAACACCAAGGCAGCGATTATAAAAATGCCAATGCTTGCGATTAGATAAAAAATAGTATATAATATTAGTAGTGACACAACATCTCCATATGTGCTTATGTTTTATTATAATGATGTTGTATCAAAAGCTATGCATTTTCCTACATTTCCCGATTTTCGCAGAGTAGGTCAAAGCGACCGTTATCTATACGAACCGTTCTATGAGCGATGCGATCCATATTCTGACTTCAGTTTTAATAACCTATTGACGTGGCTTGATTTTAATGACGACCTTTGTATTAGCCAACACGGCCACAATATTATTTTGCGCTTTTCGAATATATTTGACGACAATCGCGAAAGCTACACAATTTTAGGAGTCGACGACTGCGTGTCGACGGCACGAGTTGTGTTGGCATTTATGGAGAGTACCGATGTGGCGTCACCGCTCACTATACTGCCCGATTCTGCCGTGGCCAAAAACTTCGCCGATATTTTGCCGTCGGATCTTACGGCAAATATCGACCCCGCTTCGATGGACTACGTCTACGACATACGTGATTTTCTGAATATGCAGGGGAGCGGCTACGCTCGGTTGCGTAACGAATTGAGCGCGGTCGAACGCACATACACAAATCGCATAAGCGTGCAGTTTCTTGATCTTACCGAGGCTGCGACAAAAGGTCTCATCTTGGCTTCACTCCAAAAATGGTCAATCCACAAAGAATTTGACCGCAACGACCCCAACCAAACCGAGTTTAAGGCCATTGACCGTTATTTCACCCTCACCGATGCACGTACGCAATGTTTGGGTGTTTTTATCGACAACAACTTGGTAAGTTTTAGCTTTTTCCACCTTCCTCCGCAGCACGGTTGGGCAATCCTCAACCACCTAAAAGCCGATCGCAATTATAAATTCATATTTGATTACACGTTCTATGCAGTATTGCGACATCTGGCCGATGAAAGCATATGGCGACTGAATTTCGAGCAAGATTTGGGTATTGAGGGGTTACGCTTTCACAAACAACAGATGCGCCCCAGTGGTCATGTATACCGATATATCATACGCAAGACTAATCAGTCTTGATGTACCAGTAGTCAACCCCTGTGACTCTTCGAATTGGCTGCGTAAGTGTTGCGCCGTCGGGGTCGTTTGTTGTGTATTGCTGTACCAATCGTGGAACATAAGTACTCGATAAGTTAGTCGATTCAAATAGCAGGCGATACCTTCCACCAGCCTGCTTAGCGACATGCGCCATGGAGCGCATAATGCTCGCCGAATAGTGCATGGTAACTTCGGGAGTACTACGACTTACGATGCCGTGAAAGAATATTATCTTTTCGTGTTTTTTTGCGGCTGCAGCCTCAGTTCGATCAATATAGACATCGTTGACCCACACTGCACCGGATAAATCGCTCATGAAAAAACCATGGGCGACCGGTTTGGGCGTTCCCTTTTCGTCGGGGGCAAATCGCACCAACGAATACGTATGTTGACCACCCAGCATTTTTTCGAAAAAGCTCTGTGTTTCTTCCATGGACACCGGATGGAACTGGCCAAGCATATCAAACTTATGTGCGCACAAGTCCCACAGCTCAGCAAGCAAATGTGGATCTTCGTGCAAGTCACGAGCGCTTATCATGCGCACGCCTTCTTCAAGTTGCATCTGTCTTGCGGTTTTGATGAGACTGTCGCCGCTGTCAGGAATAAGTTTATTGTGGCTATCGAGCGCCGCAAATGTCGCTTCATACATAGAAATATTCGCATTTTGCCTGTCCTGTGGACACCTTGGATCTTCAAACTGGTGCACCTGCCACGGTCGATATGGGTCGATCGTAAATAGCGCGGGCAGCGCCTTTTGTGCCGCTTCGGTTAGCTCAATGGGGGTTTCAATCAGAACGCATGCTCCTTTGGCCCGACCCACGATGTCTGCCGTAAGCACCCTTACAGCCAGAGCCAAAGGCACGCACAAAAGGAGCATATTGTCAGAGCCAGCAAGAAGCGCTGCCCGCTTACCGTCATATCCTCCGACATGGCTCACTGCGGCCAGCACTGGCACCATCTCTTCATCCAAGACCGCAGCAAAAATCGTACGGCTGTCCTGTATGGCCGCCTTATAACTGGGCAAATCAATAATCCCGAGCTTACGATATGACCCTTCTGACGCTGCATCGCAGAGTGCACGGTACTTCTTAAATGATAAGACTTTGCCCATAAGGTCTCCTTAACAAAAAACGACGCCATTAAAGCGCCGAAAAATTTATATTACAATAGTCTGTCAGTATGTTGCATAGGTTTGGTATTTTACTGAACTAATATTTAGTATATCATACTTTTATTCCTATAGCAATGACCATTATGCTCATGGTACACTAGCAGTAGTCGAGCAATATCATGACCCATACCCCCAACGCACGCCTCTTGCCGAGTGGCTTTATTATATCGATCAGCCAAGAAATCGCCGCGATTGTCTGCCGTATTTGGTTGACGCTGTGGGGTGGTTACAAAGTACAGTTACGGTTGCCGCGCCAGCTGGGGCACAACCAGCGCTACGTGATTGCAGCTAATCACCAGAGCATGATGGACCCGTTTGCCATTTTTGCGCTGATGAAGTTTAATCATCGTCTGCACCTGCTGCCACTCAAATTTATGACCATCCCCAAAATTTATCACCGTCCATGGGTGAAGCCGTTTGCTTACCTGTTGGGTTGTTTCCCGGCTCATATTCGTGATCGCAATCACCATACATATGGGATTGAAGGGAGTATTAAGCTGCTGCACTGTGGCTACAATATCTGTATGTTCCCCGAAGGCACGCGAACGCTGCGCGCAGATAGCAACCCTAAGCCGGGCATAGCACGCATTTTGAGCTCGTATCCTGACTCGCAATTAATCTTGGCCCATATCGAGTGGCGCAAGACCGGTTGGCGCCGTCACCTCACTCTCACCGTGGCAATGGCTCCGCAGAATCTCGACAAATCTAACCCCAAAGCGATTATGGATGCCATTTATGCGTTATAATTCAAGGAGAACGATATGACCCGGCCAGCCAAAATTGCCATCATCGAAGACGACATGGTGATTTCCCAAATGTATCGGATGAAGTTCACAACCGAAGGATTCGAGGTTGAGACAGCCGAAAACGGGAGATTGGGTGTTGAGCTGTGCGAAAAAATGCATCCCGATGTTATATTGCTCGACCTCCGCATGCCCGAAATGGACGGCGAACATGCTCTCAAACACATTCGCGGTACAGCGTGGGGCAAAAACACTCCTGTCATTATTTTGACCAACGTGGGCGAAGAAGAAGCGCCAGATAGCTTGAAGACACTGAATGTACACTCATACATAGTGAAAGCCGAACTGACACCACGACAGGTCACAGATCGGGTAAAGCAAGTACTAGCAGAAGCTACGAATTAGACGCTGCGCGGATCAGATTATCAAACAGCGCGCACACTGTTAGCGGGCCCACTCCGCCTTTTGGCGGCGTAATAGTGAGGTCACTGCGCTCCCGCACATCATCTGCTACGTCACCCACCAGCTTGCCGGCTTCGCTGGCCACACCGGCGTCTACTACCACCGCGCCGGGCTTAAGCATGCCGCTTTTGATGAGCCCTGGCACACCCGCGCCCGTGATCACGACGTCGGCTTCGCGAATTAATACTTCTAAATTATCGGTAGATTTATTGATAGGCACCACATCGTAGCCGTCACGCTGCAACATTTTAGTCAGTGGCGCACCTACCAAGCGGCCTTGCCCAACTACCGCAATTTTCTTACCTTTGAGTTCTACGTTGTAACCGTGTAGCAACCATATAATCGCCAGCGCTGTAGCTGGTTCGAGCGCGGCATTTTGACCCAGCCCGTCTATATCTTTGGCCGGCGCCACCGCGTTTACCAGTTCATCAGTTTGCGACGTGTCGGCCAGCGGCAATTGAACGATAATACCATGCACAGACGCATCAGCATTGAGACGATGCACCAGGTCAAGCGCCTGCGCCTGCGGCACAAAATGCTCCTCCACGTCTATCAAGATGTCGGTCCCGTACGCTTTCTTGAGCCGCACATAGGCCGCAATGCGGGGGTCTTCCGACGTGCGCACGATGGCCAATTTTGGGAAGACTTTGTGCGCCTGGCGAAGCGCCCGCACTTGGCGGGCTTGGCGTTCTTGAATATAACCGGCAAGCTCAAGGCCGTTGAGGAGACGCATAGGGTGATTGTAACATGAGTTACCTCTGTTGGATAGCTACTTCGCAAGCACGCTATACATCTATTTTACGCACCTGGTCCAAATCTTCTTCGTCAAACGCCGTCGCGAACCATGCATCCAACATGGCCTTGGCATTACCGGCGTCGGTTTGCTTTAAACTCATGCAAATGATATTAGCATTGTCCCACTTGCGGGCCAGTTGGGCGATTTCGGGATTCCAACACAGTGCCGCCCGAGCACCTTTGACTTTATTGGCAGCAATGCAAATGCCGGTGCCGCTCCAGCAAAAAAATACGCCTTGGTCGGCCATACCACTGGCGACAAGCTGCGCCGCCTTCCGGCCAATATCGGCCCACTGCCATTTTTGTGATTGGTCTTTTAAATGGCCCGTCAGCGTTAGATCGTGACCTTTGGCATGCAGATATGCAATGATCTCGTCGGTTAGATCGGTCTTCTCGTCGGAAGCAATGATAAGTTTCATGGGTTAACTATAGCAGGGGTCACAGGGTCCGTACAGTCATGTGACCTCTGTCTTCTTTTGCCATTTGCAGCTACACTGATCGAATGAATATTTATAAATCTAAATTCGAACAGCTCCCAGGCAGCTCATACGATGAAGTTGCTCCTTTGGCACGCAAGGAGTACCAGCGTGTTAAAAAGTTAACAAAACGCCAACCATACATTCGTTCTGCTTACTTCACAAAAAATAAAATATTCTTATCACTCTTCTGGGAGCATCTTGTCCAGAAGCATCGAGGTGTCAGGGTGCGTCGACTCAAATTATATAGCTGCGCGCTAGATCTACTTCGCAACTCTTTAGCTACCCCCGTTACAACTACAGACGCAAGCGACCTAAACATACTTTTGCATCGTTTTGAAGGTCAGACAAGGGATGGCATGCCGTTTTTCGTACAGGTCAAAGAAAATAAACGCACGAATCGTAAAGATTTTATGTCGGTTTTCCCAAAACGCCAAACAAAAAGGCCTTCCGCGTTGTAGCCTAGAAACTACGGGCCGAAGGTCTTCGTGTTTAGATTATATTACAAGATACAGTATCTTGTAAATAATCTAATTAACTTGTTTTGTTCAGTTAGTCCTTGTGCGACACCTATGAACTTACCTTCCAGGCAAGTTGCTGACGAGCTTGATTACCAAATCAGAACTGTGAAGACAAATTCACGTCGAGGGTCGACCGAAAGCACACTCCATGAAAAAAGATCCACGCGAGGTGGATCTTTTTTCATGGAGGGCCCGGAGAGACTCGAACTCTCGACACCCTGCTTAAAAGGCAGGTGCTCTAACCGGCTGAGCTACGGGCCCACGTAGGTGCGGGCTTAGGCACAAATTACAGGTGTTATTCTACCTCTGTAAATCTATTTTGTCAACGCGCTATTTCTTTTTGTCTTTGCCGTGTTTGTTGCGAGTAAACATAATATCCACGATCGCCCCTACAAGCCCGACTACTATGATAGTGCTCTGATAATTCTTCAACAGCGTATAGGCCTGTTCGCCTGGCCCGTCTAAATTGAGCGCCTCACCCAATACAACGCGCAAAAACGCCATGGCCAGCAGCGCAAATGCCAGTGACCCTAGCAGGCGTGGCCATAACGCGCCATACGTCGGCCCACCCAACAGCAACAGCAATGGCGGCGCCAAAATCAAAGCCGCTGCCACCACCGTCGAAAGTGGTGGCACCACCAGCGACACGCCCTGCTGTTCGATAAACGGCGTCAGCGTGCCTGTCCAGTTGGTCGACAGCAGCGCCCCCGCCGCCAAACTGAGCCCCAACACGCCAAAACGACGCTTGGTAAAAAACGCCAGGCTAAACAGCGCCAGTGCTAAACCAAGTAATATCGCAAGCGATAGCATAGCTTAATAATAGCACTACCTTTATCATTTCCTCCGCGACAGCGGAAAAATACGGGGTGACGTTCGGCTACGCCCCTACTCGGTCTCTTTTGTTGCGCCGCTTCGCATTCAGCTCAATATATTCAATCAACTTCTCCGCCACATTTCGCCCAGTGGTCTTTTCGATTCCACCCAGGCCCGGCGACGAATTCACTTCTAGCACCAGCGGTCCACGTTCGCTGCGCATCATATCTACACCGCAAATAGCGAGCCCCATGGCTTTGGCCGCTTTGATGGCCGTGCGGCGTTCAGCGTCATCGAGTTTGATGGGTTTACCCACGCCACCCTGATGGATATTTGACCGAAAATCCTCGTCCAAACTCTGGCGCATGTAGCTCGCTACCACTGTGTTACCCACTACCACGGCTCGAATGTCAGTACCAGCCGATTCTTTGACAAATTCTTGCACCAAAAAACTCACGCCTTCTACGTAGAAAGCTTGCATTACTGCTTTGGCGGCTTTGTTGGTTTCGGCCAACACCACGCCGTTGCCCTGCGTGCCACGAGTCACCTTGATAATCAGCGGTGCGCCACCAGCTTGCTGAATCACGTCTTCAAACGCCGATGTTTCGCGCGCAAACAGCGTCTTGGGCACACCCACGCCGGCTTTGGCCAACAACTGCATAGAACGTAATTTGTCACGCGAACGCGCAACTGCAATGGAACTAGCTGTGGTGTACACGCCCTGCAATTCAAACTGGCGCACCACCGCAGTACCGTACTTGGTATAACTCTGGGCGATACGCGGAATAATAGCGTCAAACTTTTCGAGGTCGCGCCCTTCGTAACGTACAATTGGTTTACTCTGCTCAATAGTGCCGTAGCATTCGGTGTAGCTCACCAAGCTTGCTTCATGCCCGCGCTTTATGGCCTCTTCAACAAGACGTTCAGACGTGTAGTTGCCGCCACGTGATAATACTGCAATTTTCATAGGTTTCGTTCCTCCTCGTCGCCAGGCAAGCCATGACCCTGGGTCACATCCACCATATAACCTGCCTCGCGTATAAACTTTCGACCAATCAGCACAGGGTACCGTAGTTTGGAGCGATCTGTCAAGGTAAATCGACCGCCATGCGTCTGGCCGTTGATGATCATATCGGTAAATATGACGATTCGGTCTTGCTGACCGTTGGAATTGGTCACCTGTGTATGCGCAAAATCTTGGGTGGTCAACACATGGCCGGTGTAGCCAGGGCGACCCGGGCGCAGCAATACGAATTGCACCACTTTTTGGTTGTCTTTCACGATCACTTCGGCTTTTTCGCAGTCGATAGAAGAACTGTAAGCGCCGGTATCGACTTTGGCCGGCAGATCGTTCAGGTGATAGGCGGGTAAATCCACGCGTTCGGCGCGGCCCATAACAAGTTGGCTCATGATTGTCTCCTGTCTCGCCCAGCTTGAGCGGCTTGTTTGAGGAATGTCGTGACAGCGTCTTGATAGTGCACAGCTTGCTCGCCACGCGCCCGGTTGATAACGCCCGGCATGGCATTGGCTTCAAACAATCGCCAGCCGTGTGGCGTGAGGCCGCAATCAATCGAATAGAGCCTAAATTCACCGTACTCGGCCAGGCGTTTGTCGATTTGGGCGCACATGTCCAGTAATTCCGCCGGCAATTCACTCACGCTCAGCAGGCGGTTTTCGCCACCGTAGCCGATGTTGGACTTAAGCCCACCCGCGGGAGGGGTACGCAATGTGGCAATGATAGCTTGACCGTTGGCCAGTACCACGCGTACATCATGGCGTTTGTCGGTGATACCCGGCACACCGCCACTGGTTTCGATAAATTCCTGCACCAGGAGCGGAAACACTAGCCCCGCCTGAGCCGCCTCGGCTTTGGGGCCCACAAACACACCGGTACCTGAGCTGCCAGTAAGTTCTTTTACCGCAATGCGATCACCCGGAATGTCTTGTAGCGCTTTATCGAGCTCGGCTGCATTTTGAGCCACCTCAGTTTGAGGATGAAATTCGCCCAACACTTCATATGTCTTCTCTTTGGACCAACAAATATCGTACAGGCGCTTGTCGTTCACAATCAGCGCGTGGTCGTCGGCCTTGAAATGATCTTTGTCATACACCACGTCTACTGTAATAGGACCGCGTTTTTCAAACACAAACTCACCGCCGCGCTCTATCTGCACCCAGTGTTTACTAAATGTGCCATTACCCTGGTAAGTCGATTGGCCCATGAGTATCGCCACATACACATCTTTCGCAGCCAGCTGCGCAAACAGCTCATGATACGCCTGCTTGTATTGGGGCGCTTTGAATTCGAATACTTCGGTGTCACGGTGTTCGCGGAAAACTCCGACAATCAGTTGCTCGGTCATGGCCTATTTATACCACTTCAGGCTTGCGTAAACCAAATGGATCTTCAATATCTATATAGCCAATCCGAGTATCGGATAGGCCCGTCCACAGGCGGTAGTGGTAATCGTGCAGGTGTTCCAGGCGGCCAGGGAACAGGATATCTTTGATTTCATCGGTCTTCACCGGCCCGTTTTCAAAACACGCCCGAGTGGCGATGATACGCGGGGTGATGCTGTGCTCGTCGACGTTGTTTAACATTTCCAGTTTAATCTTGTACGTGCAGGCAGCGTAGTGCAGCTGGTGGTCACTCTCCAGCGACACGTGTCCCAACAGACCAATCCATACATGTCCGTTGTGGTCTTTGAGTATCTGCATGTCGTTCACGCCCACCCAGTCCAGGGCATCGGCGCCGCTATCTAGCACGGCCAACGTGGGCAGATCGAGTTTGTCGATATCTACCAGTTGATCCAGCGAGTCTAACATATGCAGGGTAATACGCCCACGCAGATATTTTTTGCCCTTCGGACGGCGACAGATCAGGAATTTATTGTTGGGCAATTGCACCAAACGCACATCTTTCATGCCATGCACCACGGCAAACGACACGTAGTCGAGAGTACGGAGCGAGTCGCCTTTGTAATATTCGGTCTGTGGCACTGCTTTTTCGTGCTGATTGCGATAGCGTACGCCGCCCAGCACTACTTTTTGCGCGCCTTCTTCTTCGACGTAGAAAATAAATGGGTCTTCAAGCATGTCGAAGGGTTTGATTTTGTCATCGACCTTCCACACACTATCCGATTGTGGCCGAGCAAAGTAAATCATGGGGTGATAGGTGCGGTCCAACCGGTCGTGGCTCCTACGCTCCTCGCAGCGAAACGCCATGATGCGCGTCGTGCCGCTTTCATACAGGGCTGGGTTATAGGCATCGCGATCACCAATGCCATGGATAGTGATGATTTTGCCAGGGCTCGCCGGGCAGACATGACCATAGCGTTCAGTCCAGACGTGGTCGTGCCATTTGGTGGTGGTTGTCATACCTTAAGCTTAGTATATTTGGGGGCCACGCGGCTAGTCTGTTGCATTTTGATAACGCTTTTGTAGCGTTCTAAGTAGCCTTTGGCAATACCTTGGGCCGAAAACCTGCGTTCCACCGATTCGCGGCAGGCACGTGGGTCGATCTGGTCGATGACAGTCATGTATTTTTTAAATTCGGTCATGTTGCTGGCCAAAAAGCCGTTTACACCATGTTCGATGATTTCGGGCATGGCGCCGCGAGCCATGGCAATGACTGGTGTGCCGCAAGCCAACGCTTCGATAGCTGCCATACCAAACGGTTCGTCCCACTGTATCGGAAACAGCAACGCTTTGGCCTGGCTGACAATCTGCATTTTGTGTTCGCCGCTAATATCGCCAATGTATTCGATGCTTTCGTCGAGATACGGAAATATTTTGTCACTAAAATAGCGAAAATCTACCACACCGCGAAAAGTGCTTAGAGGGTTAGCCAGTTCCAGCAATAATTTGCGCGGCGTAGTAATACCCGCCACGCAGCCGGCCATTTTAAGCCGTGCCCCCAAAGCCAAACAAGCTTGCACCGCTTCGGATTCGCCTTTGTCGGGGTGGAACCGCGCCAAGGTCATAAAATATTCTTTTTTGCGCGCCACAAACGGAAACTGATCAACAGCCACCGAATTGTACACGGCCGGCAACATGCGTGATTTTAGTTCGCGTGGTGCGCTACCGCCCAATGTTTCAGAAATCGGCACAAACCACAGCTTTTTGCTGTTTTTGAATTCTTTCCACATAGGCAAGTTACTGGGCATACCCTGCTCTAACCGATCGGCCGTAGTAAATGGCGGCCCATGAATAGTGTGGATCGCCGGCGGAATGTCTGACGCGCTGTTTGCCAAAACCATTGGCCCCACAAACCCGTTATGGTCGTGGATTATGTCAAACCCACCATCACGACGGATGATATCTAGCGCAAACATTTGGTGGGCAATCAGTACCGGCAACGAATCGTACATTGGCCGGTGGATATAGCCGTATTGATCATCGGCGTATAGCCAATGCTTTTTGGTAGCCTTAACAGCACTACCCTTTATTGTAAATAATTCTACTTCGACACCCAGTTTTATTAACTCGGGCACCAGTGCATAAAGAACGTTTTCAATGCCGCCATACCCCACGGGCGGTATTGGTAGCCACGGCGGCGCAATCATCGCCACACGTAGAGAAGCCATAGAACTCCCTCTCGCGCCACTCACGGTAAGCGCGTTTTTAAGTCTAACACTTAGTATAACAAAGTATTTGGCTAAATGATAGTGTCGCTAGATATCAAGCTGTTTGGCAATGGCTACAACGTGTGGGAGTGACAAAATATAATCTTCTAGTTTGCCCATTTCTTCTAGTTGCGGAATATGCGCAGTCTGTTTGTGGCGGCTGGCCACAATCGCCAGCACAGCCGAAATCGTCCACGACTGGCCGGGTTCGGGCAGGTTGGCGGCGCCAAATTCGTGAAAGCTGGGTTCGTCGGGGTTTTCCTGGCGATAGTGGTATTTAACGTCCCCTTTGGTGTCGACAAAGAAGAATTCGTAAAATTCACCAGCTTGGCCAACGGCGTGTAAAATGCAGTCTTCTAGCAATGCCGCCAAGCGGTAAAACCCCAGTTTGCGTAACCCTTTGGCCACATCATACGTTTGCTTGGGCCAGCTTACCAAGCTGCCATGATAATCGGCAAAATCTACCAGCCCAGCATGACGTTTGGCGCGGATGCGCAGGCCTGCCAACGTCAAAAAATCATCACTAAACAGAGTGCGCACAGTATGTTCAATATATTGCCACGACAAGTTATGCGGCATCAGTTCAAAAAAGTTGCTTTCGATCAGCAGCGCCGGGTTGGAATTATATGTGCTAATTTGCCGGGTGGCGCCAGTGCCAGTACGATCTACCCCCATGGCAAAGTAATTGGTTTGCGGCATCCACATGTGGTCGATGGTGTTGTCGCGCACAATGCTAGCCAAGTGGCGCCAGGCATCGGCTTCGGCTTCGTTGAATGCCACCATGTCGGCAGCGGCGCGCAGCGCGTCATAGGCGTAGCCTTGGATTTCGATAGCAGCCAGGCCTCCATCAGCATTGGCCGCGCCACCATCGGCATGCAGATACGAAACACTCGAATCCTGCCACGACTGGTTATACAATCCCAACGGGTTAATACGTTTGTATTCGAGTAGTTGCCACGGAGATGCCGTGATCTTGGCCACCAACCATTCGGTGGCATCACGCACGTGGTGCTTAAGCGCTCGCTTGTGGCCACTGCGCGACGTAACGGTGTGGTTTAAAATGTCGTCTTCATACATCAGGTAATAGCGATGCACCAGGCGAACAAACAGCGGCGTGGCATCGGCTGACCCGTAATAAAGCATTTCTTCTTCGCTGCCACCCCACTGCGGGCCCATTTTGGCCAGCACTTTACGCGCAGCAATAGGTACTTCGCGGTCATTAAAACGAAGCGTGCGGTATTCGTGGTGGATCTTTGACGCTTCTTGTTCGCTGGCTAGGTTAAATTCGTAGCCTTGCAGATGAGCTAGCAGTAAGATAATTTCTTTGGCCAGTGCCTGATTGGTCTCGAGCAAATCTTCGGCCAGTTCGATAGAATCACGCCCAAACACCGCAAACTGATAATTAGGCCCAATACTGGCATACACCCCATACCCGCGCGGCGCCTTCACCAGTGACAAAAAAGCTTCCGCCCTCTCAGGCTGATTGTGCTTATAAAAATCACGAATAAACCGCCGACGCTGACTCAACGGCAAACCAAGCCACTTATGAACTTGAGCGCCAGACATGGAGACCCACCGTATGCATTATTTAAAGTATATACACTATCGGTCAGCTATTAAAGCACAGGCTGTGTGCGCTTAGCGAGAGCTCGCCGCGCAACACGCACGTGGTCTGGGCGATATGGGTCGATTTTGGCGGAACGCTCCAGAGCAAGTTCCTGGAGACGCTCCTCTTCGGGTAGCTCCATATCACGATCCCACTTTTGCCACACCTGCACCTGACCGGGATAATACGTCATTATATCTTTGGTAAATACAACGCCAGGCACTTTACCGTCAGTGCCACGGAATAGTCGATACAGCTGATCGACGGCTTTGCCCATGAGGTCTCTTTTTACCTGTTCGGCATTTTCGGTGGTCACCTGCCCTTTGAGGCATTTATCGACGTAGTTCATACGCCACACTAGGTCAAATGTTTGCCCAAAATTACGACCTACCCCTTCTTCGACTTCCAAACCGAGCGCTATGCCACCCGATAAATAATATGCGTACGCGCTAGCTCGTAAGTCGGCTTTGGCTTTTAACAAGCCTTCATTGGCCTTGCCATTGCCTTCGTTCCAGGCCAGATAGCCATTCGCACCTGTACCACCGAGGACTGATTCGCCACTATTATCACCATTGACTCGAGTGATTACATGCTCATCAATTTCATGCCCCAACATCACCGCGTCAAACTGTTCCATCGACATAAATCGGGTTCGTGGGACATAGATTTTCTTATCAGCCTGAGAGGTGTCGATGTTCGATTCGTCGGTAAGCTCAACTTCCCAACCTTGTGCGCCACGCGCCTGAAGTGCGAGCCTTGTGGCCTTAACGATGTTATGGGCGTCGAGCTTACCGTCTACAAGCGTTATTTCTCCTCGTTCAACAGCCTCAGCAACAGCCCCACGAGCTGGGCGTAGACGCTCATTGAGTTGCGCAGCATACCAGTCAACAGTTTCTTGCTTAGGCTGATAGATTTCGCCTGGTTTTAGATCTTGTGGCAAATGTTGCTTGATAAATTGCCAGGCCGCCATTACATCGTCCGGCACATCTTCTAGGTCCTCGACAGCCCGCAACTCTTGCAAACGTAGCCCTAAAATACCGCGCCATTCCTTGGCATTTGGCACGCCATATATTTCGCGTAGGTTTTGCGCTAACTGCATTGACGCCGCTTCGTATAATGGATGATCGGGCCCAAGTTCACTCTGGATTTTAGCCAGTAGTACAGCACCAACTTCATGCAGGCGATTCGTGATGTTTTCGCGCACAATACGGTTGGCTTCGTTGTTCATGTCCAGCTCAACCGCCTTTTGCACAAGCTCGGTCATGCTATCGCGCCAACGTATCCATTGCTCAGAATCAATACCTGGGTATACAAACCCAGGACTAGCGGGAGTATCACCATCTAAAGCTGCATCTATAAATGATCGCTTGGCCTCTTCAGCTTCGACGCCGCGTTGGTTGAAATATTTATACGTCTCGAGATTCGCCAACTCATGGCCGGCATAGGCAGCGATTGCCTCGCGTCCTTTTGCTTCATCTATCTGTCTTTCGAGATTTTCGCTCATAGCTTAGAAAAACTTTCTTCCACCCGATGCGCGAAACTCTTCCAACAATTCCTTTTGCTTCCGGCTCAGCTTGGTTGGCGTTTCTACCTGCACGGTCACGATATGTGCACCGCGAGCTGCGCTGCGTAGACTTGGCGCGCCGTGGCCAGCTAGTTTAAAATCAGTGCCGCTTTGGGTGCCGGCGGGGATTTTCATGGTGAGTGGGCCATCGACGGTTTGAATTTCGATTTCGCCGCCCAGGGCAGCAGTGGGCATGTCGATGGTCTCTAGCGACAATATCAGGTTGCCTTCGCGGGTGAAGTGTTTGTGCGGTTTAACTTTTACGTTTACATACAGATCACCTTTGTCGCCGCCCTGCACCGCTTCGCCGCGGCCAGCCAGGCGGATGGTAGCGCCGTCGTCGATGCCAGCTGGAATCTTGAGCTTAATACTTTGCTTCTGACGTTGCACGCCACGACCGTGACATACACTACAGTTTTTTTCGGGCACTTTGCCCTGACCGCGACAGGTATCGCAAACTACGGTTTGTTGGATGGGCCCAAACAGGGTGTTCATAACACGATTTACCTGGCCAGATCCGTGACACGTCGGGCATTCTTTGAGCGAATGGCCCGGCTCAGCACCACTGCCTTTGCAGTGGACGCACGTGTCTTCCAGTTGCACATCTACCGAATATTCCACACCAAACACAGCTTCTTCGAAACTCAGCGTAATATCTACCGCCACATCTTGGCCGCGCCGAGCTCGCTGCTGCTGGCCGCCGCCAAAGAAACTGCCAAAGATATCACCCAAACCAATATCGCCAAAATCAAAATTGATATTTTGCCCCTGCGCGCCACCAAACCCACCAAAGCCATTAAACCCGCCGGCTCCGCCGCCGCCATTGCCGCCCACACCGGCGTGGCCAAACTGATCGTAGCGCTGGCGCTTGGACGAATCTTTGAGTACTTCGTAGGCTTCGTTGATTTCTTTAAATTTAGTTTCGTCACCGCCCTCTTTGTCGGGGTGATGTTTCACTGCGAGGCGACGAAAGGCTTTTTTGATCTCGTCGGCACTCGCCGATTTGGTGACACCCAGGACTTCGTAATAATCACGTTTGGACATACTCACTCTATTCTACCCTACGCTTTATCTGGTGATGGATTTCGCCGAGAATCTTCTGCCAGCAGGGCGCGGCACAATGATTCGAATATATCATCGCTGGTGAACAAACCACTAGGCATACGCCCTTCATGCACAAACTCGCCCAGATTCAACCGGAACGTCTGGGGGCCATGCTCGCCAAGATACGGTATGATCACTTCGGCGTAATGGGGCAGGAATCGACCGTTGGGTCGCGTCGCCCCATATAGCTGCACCCTGTGGTCCAAATACAACTCCGCATCGTGCACGGTCACTTCGCGCGTGTGCGTAGCGTGATCACCCGGTCGATCAATACGTCGTGGCTTATCTCGGCTGGTCAGGGTATTGGCCAATACAAGCGCAGCGTGTTCTGCTGTCGCAAACTCCGGTCGACGTTCGGTTAGCGGCCCTTCCGATCGAGCTTGTGGCAATTCACCCACTAGTTGTCTCACAGCACTCCCAAGCGCGTGTTCAGCGACAGTATGTATAACTGATTTGTCTATTTTGTTACTTGGACGGACTGTTGGCACGTCAAATACCGTACCCGCTCGAGATACGTTCACTTCACCATCGAGCCGCACGCCATCGTCATGAGCGATTGCCACCTTGATCTTGTGCCCGATCGCATCAGACCCAAACCCCATAGTCACCTTCCATGGGCCAGACTCTACAGGCAGAGGACAGTCGTACCATCCACCAGACTCTCGGCGACGCACAGGGTTTCCCTGCCGGCATTGCAGAAGTGCCGATGCAAATTTCATGCGACTCGCAAGCGGTAGGTTCGTCTTGCTCACCAAAGCGAGCAGTTTATCTTGCACCGACTGCACAAGATGGGTTTCGATGACCGCAAATTTATCAGGTGTGAACGCTTTGGAACTACCATTGCCACCCAGCACATGCCAATTGCCATCTACGGTGAATTCTAGTGAGTATTGCGACCCCTGCCCCACATTGCCTTTGATGACATAGAAACTGGGCACCGTAGTACGACGCCCCCTGGATTCAAGCTCTGTATCAAAATATGTTGCCGTAAAATACGACATGCTGATCGCTTTGGGTATACCGTACTGCGTGCTACGCTCATCTTCATCAGGCGCAAAGTCGCGGAGCACTTGCAGCCCGTGCAATATCGCATGGCGACGCTGTTCGTGTGCGTGTTCGCCCATACTAGTAGTCACACTTTCCAGAAGCGCGTGTCTGTCGATACCGCTCAGCTTATGCGGCCCCAGCAAGTAGAAATTGTCAGGTGTCAGCGCGAATCGCGCGTCAGCTATCATAACGGTAGTGTAGCGCGACCAACTAACAGCGCCATTTCTCACCGCGCCAGTCCGGGAGATGCGCATAGTACGCCCCTGGGGCGTCACCCAATCATGGCTACATAACACCCGCGAATCGTCGGCGGTATCCAACCGCGTGACGCCGTAATCTTTCAGCAACGCCTCCGAAAATCCGTGAGTCTGTTTGGCTTCCTCGCTAAACTCAGGGGGCATGGGCGCTTCAGCTGGACGGGCAATGCCGCGCTGGACTTCGGCTTCTGCTGGGCTATGTGAGGGCAATTCTGTGGTTGTCATAGGTATGGGGTAGTGTCATTCTGCCGGTTGCGACAGAATCATACGAATCGCATGAAAACTCCCTGTGTTTATTGTACTCTTTTAGCTATTTCTTATCGTTGACAACTTCGCCTTCTACTGGGCCGTCGGCTTTTTGTTCACCGGCGGCGGCATCTTCGGCAGGTTTGGCTTCTTTGCTGGCAGCTTCGTAGAGTTTGGCGCCAATAGGCATGATGGCGTCGTTCAGCGCCTTTACCGCAGATTCTAGTTCATCTTTGCCGGTGGCTTGCTCGTGTTTTTTGGCTTCGTCAATGGCATCTTGTACCACTTTTTTGTCATCATCACTCACTTTGTCTTTGTGCTCGTCAAGCAGTTTTTCGCCGGCGTATATAGCTTGGGCCAAAGTGTTTTTGGCCTCGGCTGCATCGCGCTTTTTCTTGTCTTCGTCGGCATGAATTTCGGCTTCTTTTTGGGCTTTTTCGATGTCATCTTTGCTAAGGTTGCCGCTGTTTTGAATGGTGATGCTTTGTTCCTTGCCCGTGCCTTTGTCTTTAGCGGTCACATGCAAGATACCGTTGGCGTCGAGGTTGAAGGTAACTTCGATCTGCGGGATACCACGAGGAGCTGGCGCAATACCAGTCAGCTGGAAGATACCCAGTTCTTTGTTGTCGTTGGCCATCTGCCGGTCGCCTTGCAACACGCGGATTTCTACTTGCGGCTGGTTGTCGGCAGCGGTGCTAAATGTTTCGGATTTGCTCGTAGGGATGGTCGTATTGCGCTCGATCAGTTTGGTCATAACACCACCCATGGTCTCAATACCCAGGCTGAGCGGCGTTACATCAAGCAGCAGCACATCTTTTACGTCGCCTGCTAGCACACCGCCTTGGATGGCGGCTCCCACAGCCACAACTTCATCGGGGTTGACGCCTTTCAGCGGTTCTTTGCCGAAAATTTGTTTCACTTTTTCTACCACAGCCGGCATACGGGTCATACCACCTACCAGTACGATTTCATCGATGTCACTAGCTTTTAGGCCAGCGTCGGTGAGCGCTTTTTCGCAAGGAGCAGCGGTTTTTTCGATGAGATCAGCCACCAATTCTTCCAGTTTGGCGCGGCTGAGTTTGGTTTCGAAATGTTTAGGGCCATCGGCATCGGCAGTCAGGAACGGCAGGTTGATGTCGACTTCGGTAGTGCTGGATAGTTCTTTTTTGGCTTTTTCGGCTTCGTCTTTGAGGCGCTGCATGGCCGCGTTGTCACC
This sequence comes from uncultured Candidatus Saccharibacteria bacterium, assembly GCA_964447105.1. Lineage (GTDB taxonomy): Bacteria > Patescibacteriota > Saccharimonadia > Saccharimonadales > EFPC-124 > CAYURH01. The sequence goes on along the minus strand of CAYURH010000005.1, from coordinate 9,158 downwards.
TTTTAGATCCACGCCATGTTCTTTTTTGAATTCGTCCATGAAGTAACTCACCAGACGGTTGTCAAAGTCTTCGCCACCCAAGTGAGTGTCACCGTTGGTACTTTTGACTTCGAACACACCGTCGCCGAGCTCCAGGATAGATACGTCAAACGTACCACCACCCAAGTCGAATACTGCAATTTTTTCTTCTTTGTTCTTTTCCAAACCGTAAGCCAAAGCGGCTGCAGTGGGTTCGTTGATGATGCGTTTTACTTCCAGGCCAGCGATTTTGCCAGCATCTTTGGTAGCCTGGCGCTGGCTGTCGTCGAAGTAAGCCGGTACAGTGATGACCGCTTCGGTGACTTTGTCGCCCAAGAATGCTTCGGCGTCGGCTTTGAGTTTAGCCAAGATCATGGCCGAAACTTCTTCGGGGCTGTATTCTTTGTCGCCCATCTTTACTTTTACGCCGCCGTTGGCACGGACGATTTCGTAGGGCATAAGATCCAGGTCTTTTTGTACTTCGACGTCGTCGAATTTGCGGCCAATCAGGCGTTTGACGCCGTAGATTGTGTTTTTGGCGTTGGTGACGCGCTGACGCTGTGCCACCTGACCCACTATACGATCGCCGTTTTTACCAATCGCCACCACACTCGGTGTAGTACGATTGCCTTCGGCGTTCGCGATAACTTCTGGTTTGCCAGCCACCATGTAGGCCATGGCGCTGTTTGTAGTACCTAGGTCGATACCAATGATTTTACCCATATGAGTTTCACCTCCTTTTTACAAATGATTGCGATTGTTCAGTTCAATTTTAGCACTCAGTTGCAATGATTGCTAAGCTACAACCAGTATAAATAATTAGCACTCAGCATGCAAGAGTGCTAAATACAAAGAAACACCCCGCCTTGCGGCGGAAGTGTTTCCGCACCGCTACGCGGGGCTGAGATGGGTGGTCGATTTCGATTCCGACTTCTTGCGTCGACGGTAACCGTCGATCACGATGCCGACAGATACGACCAGCAGGATGGCGAGAAGCGCTGCGCACAACGGCCCGCTGCCCTGATAGGGCTGGCCCGTGACGTAGCCCTCCCCCTTGACCTCTCCTTCGATCCAGTGAGTACCGTCGCGGGACCACACGCTCGTGGTGTAGTCCTCGTAGTACTTGGCCTTCACGACTGTGACCTGCCCAACGAAACCGTCGGGGCAGTCCACTCGTACAACCACGTGGCGCGGGTCTTCGACCGGCACGGATGTGGTCGTCGCAGGGCAGTACACATGGCTCCAGGATGCAGCCTCAGCTGCGTCCTGCTGGAAAGCAACGTACGTCGCGTACGTCGCCCCCATTGAAAGGAGTAGGCAGACCGCGAAGGTCAGCCACATTTTCTTCATTATCGTCTCCTACTCTTGCGATCGGCTCTCACCTCTCGCAGACGGATAAGTATATTATAACACTTATGATAAATAATTACAATATCTACAACCCAGGTATCAGGTCTTGTGGAGCGATGTAACTGTCCACTAATTCCTGCAACGCTAGGCCATGATCAAAGCGGCTATCAGCTTCGGTCTCAAACATGCCCACAGCCCAGGCGGCGGCTACAAAATCTTCGATTTCTGTGTCGAAGATAATACCTTTATCCAGAAGTTCTTCGGCTAATTCGCGAATTTCTGTGTCTGTCCACACTTCGCGCGTTATATCAGCGTTATGTTCTACCACTGGCACAATATCGCTGCCATTGGTGCGAAACTGGCCACCGCCCCATTCAATTAATTCAGACATGTTTACTGCCGAGCAACTTTTACCATACTAGGACGGATCACGGCGTCGCCAAGTTTGTAGCCGGGGCGTAGTTCTTCGGCAATGACTTCTTGCAGACCGTCGCCACTGTCGTCCATCATCACAGCTTCATGAAGATTAGGGTCAAATGGTGTACCGGGCGCAGCATCAATGCGCACCAGGCCCAGTTCGGCTACGCTTTTGTCCAGGTTTTTGGCCAAGCCGGCGATACCTTTGGCCCACGGGTCGTCAGCCAGAGCCTCAGGCATATGGGCGGTAGCGCGTTCGACAGTATCGATAATGGGGAGCAGCTTCATAATTGTTGCCGCCCGAGTCATGTCCACCACTCGCGCCTTCTCGATCTCTATCTGTTTACGGTAATTCTCAAAATCAGCCCTAATGCGCTGCAAATCAGCGATAAGTTCTTGTTCTTGGGCGTTCTGTTTCTTGCTCATTTGTTTATAATACTCCTTCTAGTGCTGCACCGGCGTGACGCACCAAACCCATCACTCGTGCGTAACTTTGCCTCGTGGGGCCCAGCACGCCAATATAGCTAAAGTCCGAATATGGCGAACGGAACCGACTGATAATCAGGCTGCAACCGCTGCTTTTGCCGATAGGGTTTTCGCTACCAATATAGACATTGAGCGGTTCGTTGGGTGTGGCTTCGCGCAACCACGGCGCTAAATTGTCCAGCAGCGCCGCTACTTCGTGCACCGGCCCGCCGTTGCTAAATTCGGGCTGGGTGAACAACCTGGCAAAACCACTCAGATACAGCTGGTCGCCAATGGTCGCTAGCCCCACATTGTGCGTGAGCTCCACCAGCATATCTACCGCGGCACGAATCGCAATGTCAGCTCGCCCGGCATCGGCTACACGGGCATCCATCGCGCGAACCGGTCGTTCAACAAGAGATGTTTCACTGCCGGTCAGCTGATTGACATACAGCCTGTACCCCTTGTCTGTCGGCACTCGCCCGGCACTGGTGTGTGGTTGGGCAATCAAATCCATGTCTTCCAGCCGCGCCATCTCGGCACGAATCGTCGCTGGGCTCACCCCAAAAAGCTTTGCCAGCATTACCGACCCCACCGGCGCCGCTACCTCTGCATACTGCTCTATAATTGCCGCCAAAATGCGGGCTTGACGATCTGTCATATTACTTAGATTCTAGCACTTACGAGTTGAGAGTGCCAGAGTCTGCCCCTACCCTTTGTCTCGCAAATACCGTTGTGTTTCGGCATGCAGTTTTTCAACTACTCGCCGTGCTGCAGCCTGTTTGCCGGGGTTATAGTCGTGGCCGAGGGCAATGGTGTTGATATCGTTCACCGCACGCTCAAACCGATCGTTTATGACAAAAGTGTAGTGGTCGCTGCTCAGTGCTAACTCAAATTCATGGTCGGCGCTTTCTAGCCGCCGACGCCGCTCATCGGCGGGTAGTTCACCACGCCCATAAAACCGCTCCATCCATATCTCAAACGAGGGGGGTGACATAAACACCAATTTGGCATCGGGTTTCACCCGGTAAATTGACTCCGCACCGACCACCGTGACATCAGTAATGGCGATTTTGTCTGCTTGATGTGCTTTATTTATTTCGCGCACGCTGATCCCCGATACTTGCTGGTTATGAATAACTGCCGCCTCTAAAAACTCACCGTTTTGCAGATCCGCCAATACTTCATCCTCAGTACGAAACCAATATATGACGCCGTTTTGTTCCAATTGGCCGTTGTCGACTCGCGGCTCTCTCGTAGTATCAGAAATGATGTAATAATACCGACCTTGCGCCACCAACTCTTTGATAACCGTATTGCGACCACTCGATGTGGGTGCCGCCAGCAACACTAGGGGGGTGTCGGCAATCACTTTTTGAGCCGCAGCCGACATATGATAATGCGCAAGCAACGCACGAAACTGATCGGCGTGCTTGAGTTGATTCATAGCATGCGCCCGCTTCTGATTGTGCTGTGCTGGCCGTTCATAAGTGCTTCCATGATACCGAACTCTGCCCGATAATCAAACGTTACATACGTGCTTCTACTGTAGAACGCGGCGAGAAACCGTCGATAGTACGAGTTGCCGTGCGTGGCGCGGGTGTCTGCTGCCGTGGCTGTGGACGTCGTCGCACAGGAGCAATATCCATAGGTGCTGCGCGGTGTTGCGCGCTTGCCACGTGCGTTTGTCGCGGCACTGGTTGGGCGGCAAACAGATCACGATTCGTCAGATCAAGCAGCACGTCCTGCGGGATATCGTCGACGCGCGGGGGGGCCGCTGGCATCTTGTCAGCTTGGCGCTGCTGCCACCACACGAGTCCCACGCCGAGCTGGTACATACCTATAATCGGCAGGGCAAAAAACGTCTGGTTCATCACGTCCGGCGTGGGCGACACCACCGCTGCAATGATAAATGCTCCCAATATTACAAATCGCTCCAGCCCGAGCAACTGCTTAGGTGGCAGGCGATGGATGGTATTGATAATCATCATCAACAGCGGAATCTGAAACAAAATCGCCGCGCCCAACAAATACGTCGTCACAAAAGATAAATACGAATCCACCGTAAGCATTGCCTGGATTTTACCTATGTCAAACCCAGTCAGAAAATGCAGTGCACTGGGCAAAAACACGTAATACGCCATGCAAACACCAGCCGCCGCCAGCATCGCCGAGAGTAAGGTGTAGAACATCACCGACTTGCGATGCCTCCCCATAAGCGGTTCTAGATATCGGTATACATGGTATATGAGCACCGGCAGCGCAGCCAAGATACCGACATAGGTGCAAATTTTGAGTATAAACGTAAGCCCACCTACCGGGGTAAGGTAGTAGAGCTGCTGATCGCCCAACGGCGCCGTGAGCATACTAATAATTTGGTCGTGCAGCGGGTACACCGCGCACGAACCAACTATAAATACACCTACCACCCAAAACAAGCGCCCACGCAGTTCGGAGATATGCTCCATAAACGTGGGCTGCTTGGCAGAATCGCTATTACTCTGTTGTGCTCGAAACTCGGCTGGTCTTTGTGGCACTTTTTTCGTCATCGCCTTCTATGCCCTTGCGAAGTTCGCGTACCGATTTGCCAGCGCTGTGGAACAGTTCTGGTAGTTTTTTACCACCAAATAGCAACAAAATGATTGCTGCAATGATTAACAATTCGGGTGTACCGATCCCAAAAATATCTGCTACGTATGGCACTTCTACTCTCCCCGAGCCCTCCGGCTCAAACCTTTAATGCTTTAAGCGTATACTGTTTTTCAATAAAGCGCAAGTTGGGTGAGCATAAATAACAACGCACGGGCTTTACAGCTGTACCCTTGCTCTTTTTGCTTTCTGCGGGACTCCCGTTGGTCGGCCCTTCTTGGGCTAGTCCTCGGAAGCAAAAAGGGCAAGGGTACAGCTCCGACTGACCGTGTAATTTTGTATTCGAGGACCTGCCCCGTCAGGGGCCGACCAACGGGAGTTCCGCAGAATACAAAATTACACGGTCAGTCACTAGCGTTTCAGCAAAACAGTAAACGCTTCGCTGGGGATGTCAACTTTGCCAAAACGCTTCATGCGCTTTTTGCCTTTGGCCTGTTTGGCTAGCACCTTTTTCTTGCGCGACACGTCGCCACCGTACAAACCAGTGGTCACGTCTTTACGAAACGCGCTAATATCTTCACGGGCGATAAATTTACCGCCAATCGCAGCTTGCAGGCTTACGGCAAATTGCTGGCGGGGGATGACTTCTTTCAATTTGGACACAATATCACGACCAACACTCGGGGCTTCACTCCGGTGCGCCATCACACTGAGCGCATCTACTTTTTCGCCCGACACGTAGAAGTCCACGCGCACCAAATCTTGAGTGCGATAATCATCCAATTCATAGTTAAACGAACCATATCCACTAGTGATGCCTTTGAGCTGATCGTAAAAATCGGTCAACAGGTTGGCCAGCGGCGCCTCAAACCGAATCACCGTACGCTCGTCGATATAGCTCAAGTTTTTTTGTGTGCCACGTTTTTGGTTGATCAATTGGATAAGCTGCCCCACATAGGCCTGCGGTGTTACGATTTCGCCACGGATCCATGGTTCGCGAATCTCGCGAATTTTCACCGGGTCGGGCAAATCGGCAGCGCTTTTGATATCGAGCTCACGGCCGTCAGTCATAGTCACTTGATAGTCGGTAGATGGGTTGGTAATAATCAGGCTCAGGTCATACTCGCGCTCCAAGCGCTCACGCACGATATCCATGTGCAGCAGACCTAAGAACCCAATGCGCACACCAAACCCTAACACTGGCGAATTTTCAGGCTCAAACTGTAGAGCAGAATCACTCAGACTTAGTTTTTCGACGGCGTCTTTTAGCTCCTGATAATGTTCGTTGCTTTCGGGGAAAAACCCGGCATACACAAACGGTTTCACATCTTTGTAGCCGGGTAGCGGATCGCTAGCGGCGTGCGCGCCAGCTAGGGTAATTGTGTCGCCCACTTTGGCTTCACGCGTGGACTTGAGGTTGGTCACTATGTAGCCAATCTCCCCCGTTTTCAGCATCGCCTCGGGCGACATGTCGGGCTTAAGGGCACCGACTTCGAGCGCCAAGCCGTGCGCTTGGGTGGCGAGCATCCGAATCTGCGCGCCTTTGCGGATTTCACCGTCCACAATGCGCACATACAATATAACGCCGCGGTAATCATCGTAGTAACTATCAAAAATGAGTGCCCGAGTGGTTTGGTCGGCCACACCAACAGGCGGCGGCACCTCGGCCACTACACGCTCCAGTACAGCGTCGACACCTTGCCCAGTCTTGGCAGAAATTTGCAAAATGTCTTCAAACGTGCAGCCCAACAGACTGACGATTTCGGCACCCACACGCTCTACGTCGCTGGCTGGCAAATCGATTTTGTTAAGCACCGGGATGATAGTGAGGTCTGCAGCAAGCGCCAAATACACATTGGCCAGCGTCTGCGCCTGCATGCCCTGTGTGGCGTCCACCACCAATATGGCGCCTTCGCAGGCTTCGAGGCTACGCGACACTTCGTAGCTAAAATCTACGTGGCCCGGCGTATCAATGAGATTGAGTTCGTGGCCCCGGTAGTTCATACGAACCGGCTGCAGTTTGATAGTGATGCCGCGCTCGCGCTCCAGATCCATGCGATCCAGCAGCTGCTCTTTCATCTCCCGTTTATCTACGGTACCGGTCAATTCTAATAAACGATCAGCGAGCGTAGACTTGCCGTGATCGATATGGGCAATAATACAAAAGTTACGGATGTGATCTTGCATTTAGGCGTGGGGACGTCGTTTAAAAAATACCAACATTTTCAGCCGCTCTATCACTGGGTAGGCTTCACGGATATGCAGCAACCGACTCGCCGCCAAATATGTGACGCCACTCACTGCCACTATGACAATAAACGGCGGCAACTGCGCCACAAAATTACTACCAACAACAGGGCTGAAGATCTTTAGCATAATATAAGTTACGACAAACATCAAACCGGTAGCCGAAATCATTTTGAGCGTGGCATCCGCCAAGCGCGCGTCAAATATGCGCAAGCCGTGGCGCGTCATAATAGTGAAGAGTATGATGACCTCTACCATAGTCGTGATAGCATGCGCTGCCGCCAAGCCAAACACGCCCAGGTTCGTTTGCGTCACAAAGGTGATAGCGAGTACGATATTCAACGCAATTGCCACCAGTGACACGTACAGCGGCGTGCGTGTATTTTGCTGAGCGTAGAAACTGCGAGAAATCAACAGATAGACCGAACGAAATAGGATTGCCACCGCCAACACACCCAACACGTTGGCGATTTCAGATGCACCACCAAATTTCACAAAACTCACAATGTAACCACGGGCCAAAAAAGTAAACGCCGACACCGGCAGCGCCAACCACATAATCACTCGCAGCGTATCCTGAATCTGTTTCTTAAATAAGTCGGGTCGCCCAGCCGCCACCTGGCGCGTAAGGTGCGGGAACACCGCCGTGGAAATGGCCACACCAATCAACGAAATAGGCACAAAATACAGCGTGGTCGCCATCTGATAGGTGGCGATGGCGCCAAATCCCAAACGAGACGCCAAGTTGATTTCCACGAAGTTATTGAAATAATCGATACCTTGGTCGACTGCGCGCGGCGGCAACAGTTTGAGCACTCGCCGAAACGCCAAATTACGCCAGAATATCTTGAACTGATACGTAAAGTTCAACCCTGTCACACCAATACTACTAACGATCAGCTGCACGATCGACCCCAACACCACACCCAGGGCCACGCCCATGATACCGCCGCCAAAAACCTGCCAGCCAAATAGGTTTATACCATTGGTCAACACCAAGATGCCAAAAATAATCCCTAAGTTATAGGTGAGTGGTGCCAGTGCAAAAAAGAAATACCGCCCCATGGCCTGCTGAATACTGGCCAATACGCTGGATATCGAAAACAGAAACGGGTTAATGGCAATCACGCGCATCATCGACACCGCCAGACCCTGCGTGCTCTCGTCGAGCCCCGAGGCTATGATTCGCACCAGCGGCTCAGCAAAGATGATTATCGCCAAACTAGCCACAAATGTGACCACTGCAAACATATTGAGTAAACTCGACGACAGTTCCCATGCCGACTGAGAATTGCCTTTGGACATGCGCTGCGTAAAGACCGGGATAAATGTCACACTCAGCGCACCAGACACCAATATGAAAAACATGAAATCTGGGATGGTAAATGCTACGCGATACGCGTCAAGCGCCTGCGGATAGGTGTCGTAATAGTAGCCCAGCAACAAACGATCACGATACAGACCAATCAAACTAGCCGCCAACGTTGAACTCGCCAACAGGGTAGCGGCAGTAAAGATGTTCCAGCGGCCATTGGCTCGGGCGATAAAGCGTTTAACCATAGTAGAAGTAAGTGTAGGGCGTTAGCTCTTGGGGCTATTATAACAGAGAAAATAACACTGCAGCGCATTCATTTTGGTGGCGAAAACCTACTTTTTATGATATTATACCTCCGCTTTGTTCCGTTGCACCCCGCAGCGGACACGAAGGGAGACACTCATGGCGATCAACGATAGCGACACCGATGGTGTCGCGTCTACCACCGATCCCAGCAGCACCGAGGCGCCGATGCACGACGTCTCGGCGTTCGCCTACCAGTCGGGCTTCGACCGGCTGATCGACTGGTGGCGCGGAGATCTGGATGTCAGTGATCCTCACGTCCGCGTCCGCCGCTGCATGGGGCACATCATGGCGAGCGCTCGGGCCAATCGCGGTACCTGCACACTGGTTGAAGCATGGTCGCACGTGCTCGATCTCGAGCGCGTACAGGGTGGCGACCCGGCCGCAATCGAATGGTGGCGTGCGCTGCAGGTTGCCTGGGCTCACCTGCGCCAGGCCGCCGACCGCGAGATCA
>CAYURH010000004.1:0-61581 GCA_964447105.1 uncultured Candidatus Saccharibacteria bacterium | reverse complement strand
CCCCCAGAAAGACTATCTGGTTGATAGGCGCAAGGTGGAAGTGCAGTAATGCATGGAGCTTAAGCGTACTAATAGGGCCATTGACTTTTTATGTCCTTTTCTCTGGACGCTTGTGCTTGCACAAGTTAAGGAGATAAGGTAGGTTTGACTAGTAGTTGGTGTGAATCACCACAAAATCATTCTTTGACATCACAAACACGGTCCGTATGGGTGCCGAAAGTGCGCGCTGACTAAGGTCGGCCCGCAGTTTCGGTGCCCATGGCACTGGGGAAACACCTGTTCTCATTCCGAACACAGAAGTTAAGCCCAGTAGCGGCGATTATACTGCCTTTTGGTGGGAAACTAGCACGGTGCCGTTTTATAGAAAGCCCTCGGTTTACGCCGGGGGTTTTCTCTTTATGAAAAGTTTATTTAAACACCGTAAATGCTTGTGTAAATATTGACATAAAGCATAAACATTGCTATAATCTAATTCAATCACAGATCATATGTGAGGTAATGGAGAAGTAAATATGCCAGGTACTGTTATTGGTGGCAAACGCGCTGCCGGTACTAACAAGGCTCGTCACGGTAAAGACTTTTACGCTCGCATTGGTGCAATTGGTGGCCGCAAAGGCCACACGGGTGGCTTTGCTGCCAACCGAGAACTTGCCCGCGCTGCTGGCCGTAAAGGTGGTCTTATCAGCCGCCGCCGTAAGGCAGTTGAACCTACGGTTACTAAGTCTGATCTAGACTTGGCAGCCTAGTCCGACGCAAGCCACATATCCGGGCGTCATTAGCCCGCCACAAAAACCTACAGTTTACACAGCTGTAGGTTTTTGTGTTGGTCTGAAATCCGTTTTGGTTGCAGCGGGGGCACAAGCTGCGCTTATGAAGCCAGAGTCTATACGTGTCCATATGATCTTGAATGTAGTCGGGATCGATGCTGAGGTCGTATGCAGGCGCGAGGTGCTTAACAGCCCATTCCCAAGCGGTCGATTCTAGCCCGATCAGATGGATGTCCAGCTCATATGTCGCGTGAGCGAGCTCGGCGTGCGCGATTTCGTGTAGTAGGCTCCATAAGTGCTCAACACGTTCGATAAGAGGGTGTGTAATGGTCCCGCTAGCCGCCGACCATTGAAAATCGTCTCCAAGTGCGAAGTGGTATGGAAAATCGCGTTTAAAACGCTCAAATAGCTCGCTGATGCCTGGCATAGTAGTAGCCACCATAAATAACTGCTTGTTCGGCGTGGACTGCGGTACGCATTTCAGGGAGCTGAATGTAGCTCGAGATATGTTCTTGGACAAGAGGGACCAACTGTTCACGGAACCGTTCGAAATATTGTCCAGCACCACCACCAAACACTACTACCTGTGGTTGCAACGTAGGGATCAAACTGTACAACCCCAGCGCCATCTTCTCAGCCACCCAGCGCCATTCGGCCTCTCCTTGCAAATCCTGCAGATATTTGCCGAAATGCGCTGAGAGCGCGCGCCCCGAGGCCACCGCTTCCCAAGATTGCCATTGTGATCCATCCCAGATAGTGCTGTGGCCACCCTCACTATTGGCGAGCGCGGCAAGAAGTTTGCCATCGGTAATTATTGCAGTACCAATGCCGGTACCGACGCTGATGTATAGCCCCAATGCTGGGACGGGTGTAATGCTGTTGATTTCGGCCAACCCGGCTAGCTTGGCGTCGTTCAAGACATAGATTGGGCACGGATAGGTGTTGGCTAACTGGTCACGAAGTCGAAAGTTGGTCCATGGTAGATTCCCGCAGCGTACAATAGCTCCGTCGTTACTCACGATCCCGGGTGCGCCGATAACGAGTGAGTCTATTTCTTGTAATGTGGCCAATTCTTGCAGGAGTCTGGCCATAAATTGTTGGGGGTCCTTGGGTGTTTCGAACCTCCGGCTGTTTTGCGGCTCTAGACTGTCACCGAACTGAGCAATAAGTGTTTTTGTTCCCCCGATATCTACCGTCGTAATCATGTTAGTAGTGTATCATGCGTGTGAGCATTTGTTTTTTGTCGACGCAGGTTATATAGTAGGAATATTACAGAGGGGAAAGATATGCAGAAGGTGATGGTGTACACGGGAATAGTGTTGGTGTTAGGGCTGGCGTTGATCGGCGGTATTTTGTGGGCCAAAAACCGTTCACAACATTTTGCTGCGGCTAATTCCAACAAAACGACTGTTGCTCAGCAGGATAGTAGCAAAGATACTGAACAATCTGGGCCCAAACAAGATACTGCTCAGAATCAGCCATCTGCTACGTCCAGTACCGAAACGCATCCAGCTACCCAGCCAGCAGTGACGCCACCGACAGTACCGGCAACTGGCGCAAGCAATGTTGCGATAACGGTTATCGGAGCTATGAGTATCGCGTTTAGCCTGGGCGCCTATGTGCAGACTCGACGCCGTCTAGCGGCCCTGCGCTAGCCCTTTACTTTTAGGGGTAGACCAGGGTACAATAAAGGTAATCTTTTGGTGTGTCTGTTTTTGGCGCACTTCGAGAAATACATCATGGAAGGAGTGTGATTACACACTATGGCCTCGAAAGCCACTAATACTATTACTATGGACGAACTCCTGGCACAGGAGCAAGTCCCACAACTAACACCAGGTGAGGTGGTGGAGGGCAAAGTTCTATCCGTTCGCAAACACGAACTGTGGGTAGACTTGGGCCCCTACGGCGTTGGACTCGTGCCGCGTCGCGAAATCGGTGGTATGCGTACGCTCAAAGAGGGTGACGCGGTAACTGCCAGCATTGTCGAACCAGAAATCGAAGAAGGTCACGCGCTGCTCAGCCTGCGCAAAGCCGCCAAAGACCGTGGTTGGGACGAAATCAAGCGTATTTTTGACGCTGGTGAAGTGATTGAAGTCAGCGCCTATGACGCCAACCGCGGCGGTCTGCTGATTGAACTAGAAGGTATCCGCGGCTTTATGCCCGTGAGCCAACTGAGCGCCGAACACTACCCACGTGTGAGTGGTGCGGACAAAGATGAGATCTTGCAGCGACTCAACGCATTGGTTAACAAACCTATCAGTGTGCGTGTCCTCGATGCTGATCGTAAAGCTAACAAATTGATATTCTCAGAAAAAGAAGCTATCCGTGAAGGTTTGGCTGAACGGTTTGAGAAACTCAAAGTCGGTGACACCGTCAAAGGCGTGGTCACTGGCGTGGTAGACTTTGGCGCATTCGTAAACGTGAGTGGTATCGAAGGTCTGATCCATATTAGCGAAATTAGCTGGGAGCGTGTCAACAACCCTGGTGATTACGTGAAAGTGGGAGATACTGTCGAGGCCAAGATCATCGCTATCGATAAAGACCGTTTGAGCCTTAGCCTGAAACAACTGCAAGAAGACCCATGGGCCAAAGAAGTCGAAAAATTCGGCAAAGGTGACGAAGTTGAAGGTACGGTAACTCGTATCACGCCATTTGGCGCTTTCATCCAACTGAGCCCTGCCGTTGAAGCTCTGGTGCATGTCACCGAACTTGGTGAAGGCGATGGCGTCGACCCTGAAAAGATCTTCAAGCTCAACGAGAAAAAGACGTTCAAAATCTTGGACATCGACAAAGACAGTCGCAAGATTTCCCTGAGTCTCAAGAATAAATAAGCCCAATCGGGCCGCCTAAGTTAGGAGCTATCATGGCTAAAAAGACACTGCTAGTACCTGGCATGATCACCGTCGGTGAATTGGCGGCCCAAATTGACTTACCTGTGACTCGACTCATTGGTGAGTTGTTCAAAAACGGCATCATGGCTACGGTGAACCAGCGCATTGACCTGGAAACCGCCCAGATTATCGTAGATGAATTGGGTCTCGAGATAGAACTGCAAGAAAAAGAGCAAACTCAAGCCGCTGCCGTCGAAAAAAGTCAACGTGCGTTGAGCGACAAAGCCCAGAGCCGCGCACCTATTGTGGCGGTGATGGGTCATGTCGATCATGGCAAAACCAGCCTGCTCGACGCAGTGCTCGACACCAAAGTAGCGAGTGGCGAAGCTGGTGGCATTACTCAGCACATTGCTGCATATCAGACCGAATACAATGGTCGCAAGATTACTCTGCTTGATACTCCTGGTCACGAAGCGTTTAGTGCGTTGCGTCAACACGGTGCTGCGTTGACCGATGTTGTCATTATCGTGGTGGCTGCCGACGACGGTGTGAAGCCGCAAACCGTCGAAGCCATTAAATTCGCCCAGGCTGCCAACGCCCGCATCGTCGTGGCGATCAACAAAATCGACAAGCCAGACGCCGACGCCAACCGCGTCAAACAACAACTTGCTACTGATCATAAACTCACCCCTGAAGAGTGGGGCGGTGATACTGTCATGGTAGAAGTATCAGCCAAAACCAAACAGGGCCTCGATAAACTACTAGAACTTGTGTTGCTAGTAACAGATTTGGAAGAGCTGCGTGCCGAAGTAGACGGTCCATCCGAAGGCCTGGTTATCGAATCGCACATGGAGCAAGGGCGCGGTGCAGTCGTGAATCTGCTGGTAGAGCATGGCATCATGCGAACTGGTAGCTTCATTGTAGCCGGCGGTTCGTACGGCAAAGTACGGACACTGCTCGATTACGCAGGTAGGCCAATCAAAGACGCTGGTCCATCTACGCCAGTAACAGTGACTGGTTTTAAGTCGCTGCCTGAATTCGGTGATCGCTTCCAGATCGTAGCCAACGAAAAAGAAGCCCGCAATCTAGCCGCCAAGCTCGCCAGCGAGAGTAAACAAGATATTCAAGCTGCTGCTGTATCTAGCACTGATTTACTGAACATGATGAACCGACGCAAAGAGCGCCAATTGGTAAACATGATCATCAAAGCCGACGTGCAAGGCTCGCTGACATCCGTAAGCGACAGTTTGAAATTGCTCGAAACCGCTGAAGTAGCCCCGCGAATTATCAGCTCCGGTGTGGGCAATATATCCGAAAACGACGTGCGCATGGCTGCCGGGTCAGATGCTATCATCTATGGATTTAACGTACAGTTGCCGCCAGCCGTGAAGCGTTTGGCGCTGCGCGACAAAGTACAGGTGCGTATATTCCGTATCATCTACGAACTCATCGACGACGCTAAGCAGTCGCTCGAAGACCTGCTCGCTCCTGAAGTCATCGAAACTGAAGTGGGTAAACTCATCATCCGCGGCGTCTTCCGAACATCCAAAGATGAAGTGATCTGTGGCGGCGAAGTCACCAAAGGCAAGATCGAAGCCGGACAACTAGTGCGTGTCAAACACGACGGCGAGCAGATCACCGAGGCCGAAGTTACCAAAGTGCAACGCGACCGCGCCGACGCACGCGAAGTGTTCGAAGGTGAAATGTGTGGTCTACAACTCAAAACCAAAGGCAAAGTTTTGTTGCAAGAAGGCGACAGACTTGAGTTGTTTACGCGCGAATTGAAAAAGCGCAGTTTGTAAACAAACCTACTTAAGCATCTTGATTCTTTATAGCGCTTATGCTATGAATAATATTAGGATTCAATCAAAAATAAAAAATCGAAAACATATATGAACGGACAAACACTAGAGGCATCAGCTGAGCCAGGGTTATCTGCCGGTCAATCTGAGTTTGGCGTATATGAACCGGTGGGCGGGCAGTTTGCGCAAGAAGCCTCCGATCGAATGTCGGGGCAATTTGATGGTATGCCGGTGCAGCCTAATGGTAGCCATGATCAAATCCATCAAGACCAGCCGCCGATCGAAGCCGTTGCTTCTCTGGTAGGGGGGTATCAAGCTAAGCACGCAGTAGAGTCCGAAGAAGGTTCTGCCCACGAACGGCACGAAGCTAAAGTGGCCTACAAGGGCTCCAAAATTACTATCGACTTGGGCAATGGTATTTTAGAAAGCCAGCAAGTCGTTGGTCGCAGCCCCAACGGTGGCGTGATTGTCTTAGAAGAGCGTATCAACACCAATAGTGATCCTACTCGGCAAGTAGAACGCAGCCAACATGCAGAACTATCTACCGAGGATGCCATGATCTTACTTGATCAGTTGCAACGCGCCAAAGGTGAACAGAACCCAAGAGAAATCGATGCCACGCTTTCGAGCAAAGAATATGAAGAATTATATGGTCCACTAGGCATGAACACTGGTGAAGGATTTAGCGTGATCTATCCTGACGGTTCGTTTTTTGACGTAGAGCTTGACCCGTTGCGCCATACGGACAATACACGTCGTCTGCTGGCGCCACGAACGATCAAAGTAACCAACTATGACTCACAAGGTAATGTGTATAAGACACAGCACCGGAAAGTTGATTGGGAAATATTTAAAGCCGATCATTTGAAATATGCCGAGCTCAATCGAGATTCTTTGCAGTATGCGATTCCCTATGAACAAACAGTTCATGGTATGCGCTTAAAAAGCCAAGCTGCTGCTCGCTAGATCTAGTCGCCAACAGTAGTGTCTTGTGGTAGTCTAATATTATGTTTAAGTTGGATAAAAGCTTTTTGCAGGATATGGGATTGGGCGATATGCCCGATGACCAGCAGCAAGCATTTTTGGATCACCTATATGAAGAACTGGAGCTCCGTGTGGGTACGCGTTTGTCGGAAGGCTTGTCTGAACAGGTGCTCGATGAGTTCGAAAAATTAGTCGAAGCCAACGATGAAACTGGCGCGCTGAAATGGTTGGAAACAAACCGGCCCGACTACAAGCAAGTGGTGGCCGAAGAGCTAGAAATACTCAAGCAAGAAGTTATAGCCAACAAAGATACTATCTTGGGTGTAGCCTAAGGCTTTTGGTAGCCACGCATATAATCAGCGCCGCTCATGGTGCGGCCAGAAGGGCCTGTGAGCTGCAGGATTTCAAGGAAAGTATTATTGCCACAGGCAACCACCAAATCTCCGTCAGTGAGACTATGGGCAATGCGAGCTTTCTTAACGACGACATCGTTGCCAAAAAGAGTGACGTGGCTTTTGGGCCAGCCGGCAAACGCGCGTATTTCGCGTTCCAACAGATAGGCCGGTTTAGTGGTATCCAGTAAGCTATCTTGTTTGGTTAGCTTACGTGAATAAGTGGGGGTGGCGGCTGGTTGATCATACGGGCTAATCTGGCCCTTAAGATATTTGGGCAGTATTTCAGTGAGCATAGTATTGCTTAGCTGCACAAGCTTGTCAGTAAGCTCTGGCGTAGTAATCGTTGCACTGAGTGCGAAAGGTTTTTGAGCAAGCAACTGACCTTCATCGAGCTTGTCATTAATAAGCATCAAGCTTACTCCGACAGTTTCAGGTCGACCACCAAGTATGCTAAACGTGATCGGATCGGCGCCGCGCCATTCGGGCAAGAGCGAAAAGTGGCTATTAACGATTCCTTTAGCGAATGATTGGATGACAATGGAACTAATAATAATCCCGTAATCAACAACCAACCCCGCCTGACTTGTAAAATGTGTTTTGCCAAAAAGCTCCGTCAATTCATCTTTTGTGCGGGGGGTATAAAAAGGAATCTCGTGCGTCTGAGCAAACTCTAATACTGGCACGCTGCCGCGATGATTTTCGGGTTTGGGCTTAGTGATAATTGCTTCTATATCAAAGTAGGGAAGCAGGCCGACAAGGGTTGCGGTGGCTACTGGCCCACTACCAAAGAAGATGATTTTTGATGATTTTGTCATGTGCAACCTTGATTAGTTTGCCGTCTGGGTCGAGGTGGAAGAACACATCGTTGTCTTTGATGTGGTCGATAAACACAATGCCGTTGGTGTGGTCGATTTCGTGTTGCAGTACGCGGGCAAGGAAGCCTTCGGCTTTGATACGCACCTCTTGCCCCTTTTCGTTTAGGGCTTTGACGCGCACTTTGGTGTGGCGGGGTACGAGTCCGTAGATGTCGGGCACGCTTAGGCAGCCTTCGTGGTCGTAGACGATATCGCCTTCAAGTTTTACGATCTCGGGGTTGATGAGTGGCACAAAGGTACGGTCCTCTTTGTTTTCAAAATCATTGCGGATAATCACCACTCGTTCCAGATGGTCGACCTGCACGGCAGCCAAAGCCACGCCTAGCTCATGTGGGCGATGGTCTTCCCAGTCTAGAGTGGCGGCTTGCATATCAGTGATTAATTGTTGCACTGCGTCGGTCACAATGTGGACGCGTTTGGATTTGTGTCGCAAATGTGGATGGGGCAGGGTGATTATATTGGCGCGTGTCATCATTGCTCGAACTATACCGCACTCAACAGATTACAGCAAGCTAAGTGGGTCGATATCAGCCTGCCAATTCGCCCCCATTTTTCTGGCGATATCAGCCAAATCACTGCGTTTTTTGGCTTTGACGATGAGTTGCCAACGATAAGTGCCGCCTAGCCGTTCGTGGAACGATGGAGTGGGGCCCAATACCTCTAAGTCTTTGTTGGTGCGGAGTTCACGCGCTAGCTTTTTGCTTGCTTCGATGACGCCTTTTTCGGTTTTGTATGTGCATACGAGTTTGAGCAGATAGCGAAATGGCGGGAAGTGCCCGGCTTCGCGATGTTTGATCTCGGCTTGATAGAATGCTTGATAGTCGCGCGCGACAGCCGCTTTCACAATGGGGTGGTCGGGCTGATATGTCTGTATCACCACATTGCCTTGGTGATGGTTGCGGCCGACGCGGCCAATCACTTGGTAAAGCAATTGGAATACGCGTTCATCAGCTAAATAATCTGGTAAAATCAGCCCGCTGTCGGCCTGTACTACGCCTACGAGCGTGAGGTTTGGCAGGTCGAGGCCCTTGGCTAACATTTGGGTGCCAATCATGATATCGATGTGGCCGTCGTACAATTCTTGGTAGCGGTGATGTACGGCCTCGGCCTCTGCTGTATCGGCATCGAAGCGAGCAATGCGAGCTTTGGGGAAGAGCTTGGTAACTTCGGCTTCGATAAGTTTGGTGCCGACACCTTTGAACGTAATTGTGGGTTGCTGACACACTGGGCAGCTGGGCGGCACATGTTGTTCAAATCCGCATAGGTGGCAACGTAGCTTGTGTGTGTCGGCGTGAAGCGTCAGCGGCAAGAAGCAAGTGGGGCATTCGGCCATCCAGCCACATTGTTCGCACATGGTGGTCGGGGAGGTGCCACGGCGGTTGTGGAAGAGTAGCACTTGCTGGCCTTGTGCAATAGTTTCTTCGATCCTGGTAAGTAGTGCATCTGATAAGAAACGGTGTCGTTTGAAGTTATCGCGCTGCTTATTATCGATAATGGCAATATGCGGCTGTACCTGTGTACTAATAGGTTGGGAGAGTTTGATGATGGGCCGTTTGGTGCTCTGCGCAAGATAGTAGTCGGCCACTGCTGGCGTGGCGCTTCCCAGGATAGCTTTGGCTTGATCGTGGAGCGATGCCAGTATAGTTGCGGCGCGCAGAGCTAAGTAGCGCGGCGTTTGCTCTTGTTTGTAACTCGGTTCGTGGCATTCGTCTACTACCACAAGTCCTAAGTTGCTAAGTGGCATGAATAGTGCCGAACGCGGGCCTATGACAACTGTAGGCGCCTGGGCATCGAGTGCTTCTAGCCAGGCTTTGTGACGGGCAGATTCGGTCATGCCGGAGTGGGTGACGATGAGGTTTTGGAAGTGATTGGCAAATTCGGCAACCAGCTGTGGTGTAAGCGCAATTTCGGGCACTAATATGATGCTTGATTTGCCTTGACGCGCTAGCTGTTTGGCGATTTCAATGTAGACTTGTGTTTTGCCCGACCCGGTAACACCATGGAGCAGCATGGTGCCGGACTGTTGCTTCCCAATGATCATGAGTGCTTTTTGTTGTTCTGGTTTGAGCACAATTTTTGTTCGTTTTCGAATAGGATAAGGGCTGGCGGGCTGTGTAGCGCGGCGTTGTTTGTGGAGCCCGGTAGGCAGAATTGTCTGCAACACAAGCCCTAAATGCGCAGCGTAATAGTCACTCATCCACTCGGCGAGTTTCAAAAGAGGCAATGGAAGTGGCGTGTCGGTTACGATGGTTTCAATTGGTTTGGTGGCGAATTGTGGCTTGTCTTTGACGACACTCACGATCACACCATTTACGAGACGTTTACCGACGCTTACGCGGACTAAAGTACCGACAGCAAGTGGTGTTTTGGAATGATAGGTAAACGCAGTTTCATCTGACCGAACCACAATTGCAGGAGCAATAAGGTAGAAGTACATAGTGCTACTATACGTGCTTTGTTACCATATAGGTATATGTACTTCCAATCACGCGCACAGGCCGGCGAGCAGCTGGCGACGCAGCTGGCATCCTACCGCTACGAAAACACGGTAGTGGTGGCGCTCAATCATGGCGGCGTCGCAGTGGGAGAGCCGATTGCCGCAGCGCTCCACAGTACGCTGACGCTTTTTTTGAGCGAAAAGGTGAGTATCCCAGGTGAAGATATTGTGATGGGGAGCGTAGATCAAGGGGGCCAGTTTAGCCCCAATAGTGAACTTTCAGAATCCGAATCAGACGATTATTACGCTGAATACCACGCCTACATAGACGACCAAAAACGCGAGCACTTTGAGCGCATCAACCACTTACTCGCAGAAGGCGGTGCCATCCAACCCGATATGCTACGCGAGCACGTGGTGATACTCGTGGCCGATGGGCTGAAAACGACAGCGCTACTGGATGCTGCGGCTGAGTTTCTAAAGCCGGTGAAAATGAAGCGACTTATCATAGCAGTGCCCATAGCCTCGGTAACGGCCGTGGATCGCATGCATATTATGGCCGACGAGCTACACTGTCTGGGCGTGATCGAAAATTACTTGGCCACTAGCCATTATTATGACTTGCACGACGCACCCACGCGCGAGCAGGCTCTCGAGAAAATCAAAAATATAATTTTGAAATGGCATTAAAATGTGGCATGGTTTGGGTTGTTTTTTGGCCCGCGACTGTGTAGAATTATTATCAACGACCGGATAATGCATAGCGGGGTGAAGCAAGATACATGTTGGACGTTTTTATCACATCAAGAGTGCGACGAAAAATTATTGTGGTGTATGCTAAATACCCCGATTTTCGCACCCACGTCCGTGGCCTCGCCAAGCTTATTAAAGAAGATCCAGGCAACATTCAGCGTGAGTTGAAGCGGCTCGAAAAAGTCGGTTTCTTGCACGCCGAGCGCCAGGGTAATACCAAAATCTACTTTACCAACAAGCAATTCGCTATCTTCAAAGAACTCCAAGGCATCGTTCTCAAATCACAACACACTACAAAAGCCAAACGCGACACCAAATAGCCCAAGGTGTGATATAACAGGGCTATGTTGTCGGGGGTAATTGATCAAATTTTGGCGTCGCGCGGGTTGCAAGATGCTGCAGCGCGAGCGCTGTTTTGTGCGCCGTCATATGACGCTATGCGGCACGACCCATTCTTATTGCCCGATATGGCTGCGGCTGTAGATCGCTTGGTGCAAGCGAAGCAAAATGACGAGCTGGTGTATATTTATGGCGACTATGACATCGATGGGCTGACCGCCACCACATTGCTACTCGACGCGTTGGCTCAATTTGGTATCCGGCGCGAGGCGTTTATCCCAAATCGATTCGTTGATGGCTATGGGCTTAGTAAAAAAGCCATACGCGAGTTGGCGCAGCGTGGCGCACAGCTGGTAGTGACTGTGGACTGTGGTAGCCTGAGCCATGCCGAGATAGACCTGGCCAACGAGCTGGGCATGGATGTGATTGTGACCGATCACCACAGCGTAGCGCCCACCATGCCGGCTGCAGTAGCAACTATTAACCCAAAGCGGCCGGATCATCAGTATCCGTTTATCGACCTGGCTGGAGTGGGCGTGGCGTTTAAACTAGTTCAGGCGTTGCAGACCAAACTGCCCGGGCTACCTAATGGACAGGAGAAGTGGCTCCTCGATTTGGTGGCGCTCGGCACAGTGTGTGACGTAGTGCAACTGGCGGACGAAAATCGCGCCAATGTGTTTTGGGGTTTGCAAGTTATGGCCAAAACACGTCGGCCTGGCATCCGCGCCATGGCGCAGGTAGCAGGTCTACAGATGGACAAACTGCATGCGCGTTCGCTGGGGTTTGTGATTGGTCCGCATCTCAATGCCTCGGGCCGACTGGAAACCGCGCAGTTTAGCCTGGATTTACTAACCGCGACCGACCCCATGCAAGCTACGGAGATCGCATACAAATTGCGCGAAATGAACCAAGAGCGTCGGGCCAACCAAGACAAAATTTACAAAGGCGCATTAGCCCAGGCTGAAACATTCACCGACGATCCTGTATTGGTGTTGTCGCACCCTGATTGGTCGCATGGCATCGTTGGCATTGTGGCCGCCAAAGTCTTGGAGCGTATGCACAAACCAACGTTTGTGTTGCAAGAGATGGGGGACGATACGTCCAAAGGCTCGGCGCGAAGTTTTGGCGATTTTAGCGCAGTGGATGCTATCCGCGCCAGCGACCAGTGGCTCATAAAAGGCGGCGGGCACAAGTTGGCAGCAGGGGTGACATTGCAGACCAAACACATTGCTGATTTTCGGCAGTCGCTGAATGATTTTTATAAAAATTTGGGACTCAAAGATCAGCTGCGCCATTTTGAACCCAAAGCTGATGCCGTGCTGCGAGATATTGCCGAACTCAATCAAGACCTTATGGCTTTTTTAAAAACGCTCGAACCATTTGGGCATGGCAATCACGAGCCGATTTTGCATTTGCAATCGGCCACAGTAACGCGCCGACAGCTAATGGGCAAAGACAAGACGCATCTTAAATTAGAAGTCACCGACAACGCTGGTCGCCCATGGTCATTGATCGGCTTTAGTATGGCCCACAAATATTCCCAAGATGTGGGAGATAAAGTAGCTGTATGGTTTACCATGCTCGAAAACGAGTGGCGAGGAGTTGTTAAGCTAGAAGGCCAGATTGTTAGGGTTGCAGACAGTGAACATTGATTTTATAATGATATTTTCGTAAGCTATATGTGCCACGAGTATAGGAAGGTGGTGCCCTGTGGGTGTTCGTCAATGGATATCCAGAATAAGGGAAGTGATGACGCAAACAAGTTCGCCCTATACGTCGGAGCATCCGTTTACGGTGCTGCGTCGGGCGGACTGCGAATTCGGTGACGATGGGAGCGACAGGCTGTCGGCCGCCGGGGAGGCTCAACTGGTCGCGGCCGCTACGGCCATCCAAGCTCACTACGGCCATCAAACGACGTTCTGTGTCTTTGGAGTGTCGAGCGCTGGCAGCGGCATGATTGCTGAATCGGCGAGGCGGCTCTACGCGCTACTCGGTGAACGCGCAAAGAGTCTGAGCTTTGAGCGGATCCTGTTGGAAGATTTCCTGTCCGAGGTCAAACTGCTGCCCAACGTTATTCCCGTGGTGGTGTCTAATGAGCCGAGCGTAAACCGCCTGCTCATGAGAGCGTATGTCACTGCCGATTGGAGTAAGGTCGACGGGACTATCAGTGTCCTTGCACAGTTTGGGGAGCCGCATTTCTTCCGCGTCGCACAGGCCAAAGACCCGGTCTTCACTCGACCAAAGTCCAAGGTGCGTGTCGATACCGACTAGGGTGTAGTATGTGGTGGCGACTCTGAGCTTGTCCCTCGAGTCGCCACCCAACCTAAACTCTTGCGCATCTGTCTCTGTTCTGCTAGAGTAGTCAAAGATATGATTCAAGTCACTCGTAAAGACCCACAAGAGGCCAACGAAAACCTGATTCGCCGCTTTAACCGCAAGGTGCAACAGTCCGGCGTTCTTTCTCGTGCCAAGAGCCTGCAATTTTTTGAAAAAGCCATCAGCAAGCGCGATCGCCGCGCTCGCGCTATCATCCGCAAAGCCCGCAAAGCCGACAAACTCAAGCGAATTCGTTTGGGTGAGCGCTAATGCTCAAAGATCGTCTCAATAGCGATATCAAATCTGCTCTGCTTGCTGGCGAAAAAGCCAAAGTGGAAGTGTTGCGCTCGCTCAAAAGCGCTATTCAGTATGAAGAAGTTGCCCAAAAGGTACGCGACGATGGCCTGAGCGACGACCAAATTCTAGCCGTATTTGCTCGCGAAGCCAAAAAGCGGGCCGAAAGCGCCGATCAGTTTGCCAAAGGTGGCGCCGACGACCGCGCTCAAACTGAACTACAAGAAAAAGCTATTATTGACACGTATCTGCCCAAACAGCTCGACGATGCCGAGCTACAAACTATTGTCGATGACATTGTGGCCAGTATGCCTGGCGCCCAAATGGGCCAAGCTATCGGTGCGGTCCGTGCCAAAGTAGGCACCAGTGCCGATGGCGGTCGTATCGCTGCCGCAGTAAAGGCAAAGCTAGCAGGGTAGACCACGGGCATGGTGATCTTTTTTGGGGCAGCTGGGTCGGGTAAAAGTGTGCAGGGGCAGCTCCTTGCGGCGCGCCACCACTGGCGCTGGCTATCGGTGGGGCAGCTCCTCCGCGACACTCATGACCACGATTTGCTCAAAACCATGAGCACGGGCGATCTGGTGGATGACGACAAAGTAAATGCAATTGTGGCCCAAGCGCTCAGTAAGTCGCACGATGTGGACCATGTCATTATCGATGGATTTCCGCGCCACAAACCACAGGCGCAGTGGCTCATTGATTCACAGCCGCAGCATGGCCGTTCAATCAGCCTGATACTCGTGTTGGATGTGCCCCACGAAGAAATCGTGAAGCGTCTCAAACTCCGGGCGCGGTCAGATGATACGCCTCAAGCGATTGAAGAGCGCCTTGAAATATATGAGCATGAAGTTAAAGAAGCGTTGGATTATTTCGAAGAGCAAGGTATCAAAGTGGTGCATGTCGACGGTATAGGGAGTATACACGACGTGCACGAACGACTAGAGGCGGAGCTGCAAGCGTGTTCACTCGTGTAAAAACGAGCGCCGAGATTGAGGCGATGCGGCGAAGCGGCCAGATACTGGCAAGCGTATTACAGAAGATTCAAGACGCTGTGAAGCCGGGCATGAGCGGCAAAGATATATCGCAGTTGGCGCGCGACGAACTGCGAGCACAGGGTGCAACGGCGAGTTTTTTGGGTTACCAGGGTTTCCCCGATGTTATCTGTATTTCGGTCAATGATGCTGTGGTGCACGGCATACCCAACGATGCGCCATTTAAAGAAGGTGATGTCGTGGGGTTTGATTTTGGGGTGACATATCAGGGGATGATTACTGATGGCGCCCGCACGGTATGTATTGGTCAAGCGCCCAGCCCCAAAGTCGACAGACTGATCAAAATGACGGAGCGCGCTATGTATGCTGGTATTGATCAGCTCAGAGACGGTGTGCGCGTGGGCGATATTGGTGCGGCAGTTCAGGCTGTGCTAGATGGTGCCAACTTGGGGATTGTGCGCGAGCTTGTGGGTCACGGCGTAGGACATCATGTACATGAAGACCCCAATATCGCTAACTACGGCATGGCCGGCACTGGGGCTATGCTCAAAGCGGGCATGACGGTTGCTATCGAACCCATGGCGACTATCGGTGATCATCACATTATGTTAGACACCGATGGCTGGACTGTGCGTACACTCGACAAATCTCTGGCTGCGCATTTTGAGCATACCGTTCTGATCACCCCTGACAGCTACGAAATCCTGACCACACTCTAGTTGCGCGCTCTGTGGCATAACCGTTATACTAGGGGACATGCAAGAAGCAACACGTTATGCTGTGGGGCTCGATATAGGGACCACCAATGTTCGCTGTGTCGTTGGTCATATTGACGCTACTGATCATCAAGCAACGATTGTCGGTGTAGGTTCGTCGCACAACAACGGCATGCGCAAAGGCGAAGTGGTAAATATCGTCAATACTGCCCAGGCAATCGATCGTGCGCTGGAAGAAGCTGAACGCATGTCGGGCCAACAGATTGACGCGACGACCGTGAGCATCAACGGCTCGCACATTATGGCTATGAGCTCCAAAGGGGTAATTGCCGTTAATTCGCCCAACCATGAGATTACCGAAGACGACATCGCTCGCGCACAAGAAGCCGCCACTGTGGTGCAGCTGCCGGCCAACCGCGAGATTTTGCAAGTAACGCCTCGTAGCTATCAGTTAGATGGTCACGAAAACATCAAAGACCCATTGGGTATGAGTGGCGTGCGACTCGAAGTAGACGCACATGTCATCACTGCACTGTCGCCTAATGTCAAAAATGTACTCAAATCTCTAGAAATGACTCATACCGGGAGTAACCGTATTATGGTGGCGGGTCTCGCTGCTGCTCGGGCTGTGGCTTCGCCGCAACTTATCGAAAATGGCGCGGCGGTGGTAGATTTGGGTGCAGCCACCACTAGTGTGGTGGTATTTGAAGAAGGTGACTTGCAGCACGCATCTGTCATTCCGATGGGAAGCGTGAACATTACCAATGATTTAGCGATTGGTTTGCGGACGGATCTAGACATTGCGGAAGAGATTAAGCTCCATCATGCCAGCGCTATGCCAGCCGGCAAAGAAAAAGCCAAACAGACCGTGACTCATAAGCACGGCAATGAGTCGCTCGAATTTAGCAGCAAAGACATAGAGATGATCGTGGGCGCACGATTGGATGAAATTTTTGAACTCATCGATAAAGAACTGGCCAGTATTGACCGCGCTGGTAAATTACCCGGCGGCGTCATCTTGACCGGCGGCGGGGCAAACCTGAAACAACTCGCTGAGTACGCCAAAGACAAATTACGCTTGCCCGTACGCGTGGCTCATCCTGCTGGATTTGGCGGCATGAGTGATGCGGTGGCAGCGCCAGAATTCGCGACCGCGCTTGGTTTGATGTTGGCTGACCTAGAATCTAGTGATGGTAGCCAGCCCAAACGAGGCAAAGGACCTGCCGTCGGCAATCCGGCGTTAGGCAAATTGTTCAAATCAGCCACCGACGCATTTAAGAAGTTCAAGTCGTAATACATTTTTATTCAACCCCATGCGGGCATAAAAATCGTGAACACGCATTTGTATAACGCCAAAAGGCCATGTATACTAAATGTGAACAACGAGGGACCTTTGCATGCCAGAAATCAAACCAGCTGATATACAAACATTTGCCAGCATCAAAGTTGCTGCTGTTGGTGGTGCCGGCGGCGCAGCCGTAAACCGCATGGCAGAAGCCGATCTGAGCGGCGTACAATTTATTGCCATCAACACCGACGCACAGGCGCTGCACAATTCAAAAGCCGACGTCAAAATTCATATCGGCAAAGACACAACACGCGGTCTGGGGGCCGGCGCTGACCCGTCTGTGGGCCAAAAAGCCGCCGAAGAGTCGCGCGACGAGATCCGTAAAGCACTGCAGGGTGCTGACCTACTCTTTATCACCCTGGGCGCCGGTGGTGGTACTGGCAGTGGTGCGGGCCATGTCGTCGCTGAAGTGGCGCGTGAAGAAGGTATTTTGACTGTTGGCGTAGTTACCAAACCATTTAGCTTTGAAGGTGAAAAACGCCGTCAAAACGCCGAATGGGCTATCACCAAACTCGGCCAGCAAGTCGACACCCTCATCACTATTCCCAACGATCGCTTGCTGCAGACTATTGATCGCCGCACACCACTGCTCGAAACCTTCAAGATCGCCGACGACGTATTACGCCAGGGTGTACAAGGTATCTCGGAGCTGATTACCGAGCATGGGCTCATCAACCTCGACTTTGCCGACGTTAAAACCATTATGCAAAATGCTGGGTCAGCCCTGATGGGTATTGGCCGCGCCAGTGGCGAGAATCGCGCCGTGCAAGCTGCGCAACAAGCAATCGAATCACCGCTCCTCGAAGTTTCCATCGATGGTGCTCGTGGTGTACTGTTCAATATTTCTGGTGGTTACGACATGTCCATGCACGAAATCAACGAAGCCGCCGAAGTTATTACCAACGCCGTGGCTCCCGATGCCAACATAATCTTTGGTGCTACGCTCAAACCTGAACTAGAAGATGAGCTGATCATTACAGTGATTGCAACCGGTTTTGATTCCGCCTACTTCCAAGAAAAAGCTGGTGCATTGCAGGGCAACGACACGCCTGCTACGAGCCCCGCACCCGCTCCACAGCCAGTCGCCGACGTGGCTGAAGCGGTGAAAGAAGAAGACATGAAGCGCATCGATATGGATTTGGATAAGCCCGACGAAGATCACGAAGACTTCACCAAAGAAGACGAACCCAAACGCAGTATCTGGCATTACGGATCAGGCGACGAAGATGATCTACCGGCGTTTATGCGCCGCCGTAAGAAAAAAGACGACGACCAAAATTAATACAACTACGCTATATGTTGTAGCAATTACGCTTGGCGTGGGCCTATATATAGCGTTATGCTAAGTTGTAGCTACACTGCTCCTGTGAGCGGCATGTAGAGGATAGACGATATTCTATGAAGTGTCAGAACTGTCAGCAGAGCGAAAGTAAGGTGATAGAATCACGCGATGTGGCTGGGGGCGAAAGCATTCGGCGCCGCCGCGAGTGTTTGCATTGCCACTATCGCTACACTACATATGAGCGATTGGAACGACCAGCGCTAAACATCATCAAAAAAGATGGGTCGCGCCAGCTCTACGATCGCGTCAAACTGGTGGCGGGCCTCCAAAAGGCGTGCGAAAAAACCACCATCACCAGCGAGCAGTTCGAAGAACTCACGGGCAAAATCGAAAAAACCATCTATGATACCGCTGATAGCGACATTACGTCGCATCAAATTGGCCAGATTGTGATGGATGCGTTGGCACAAGCCAATCAAGTGGCGTATGTGCGGTTTGCCAGTGTGTATCGTAATTTCACCGACATAGAGAGCTTTGAACGCGAGTTGGAGCGAATCAAACATCGTCTGACGCGATAAACCATTGCAATAGTGCCAGGACTTGGTGTACAACAAAGGGTAGCAAGTGCTGGCTGGGGAGAGGTGCCTTTGGCTAAGCGGCAAACAAAAACAACAGTTCCAAACATTATAAAAAGAGGAGGGGTAAGGCTATGGCGGACGTAACTGCCACTTTAGCGCTTGAGCGCTATTTTACACAAGAAGGAGTAGATCCTTATGACGAGCTCACATGGGTTCGTCGCGACGCATTAATTGTAAATCCAGCTACGGGCAAAGCGGTATTCGACCAAAAGCAGGTGGAATTTCCAGACACATGGTCGATGAACGCCGTTAACATAGTGGCTCAAAAATATTTTTGGGGTACACCGGGCACCAAAGAGCGAGAACAGTCGTTGCGCCAGCTTGTTGACCGCGTGGCCGACACAATCACCAAATATGGGTATGATCAGGGCTATTTTGTCGACGAAGCTGAGGCCGACGCCTACAACGACGAGCTGAAATATATTTTGGCCACACAGCGAGCGGCGTTTAATAGCCCGGTATGGTTCAATATTGGCGCAGCTGGTCGTGCGCAGCAAGCGAGCGCGTGCTTCATCCTGAAGGTCGAAGACACACTGCCATCTATCCTTAACTGGTTCCGCGAAGAAGGTATGATTTTCAAAGGCGGATCTGGCGCAGGTATCAATTTGAGCGCGCTCCGTTCAAGCTATGAGAGCTTGAGTGGGAGTGGTGGCAAATCGTCTGGTCCGGTCAGCTTCATGCGTGGTGCTGACTCAGTAGCGGGTATGATTAAGAGTGGTGGCAAAACCCGCCGTGCAGCCAAAATGGTGATCCTCAACATCGACCACCCCGACATCCAAGAGTTCATCCAGTGTAAAGCGCGTGAAGAGCGCAAAGCCCATGCACTGCAGGAACTCGGGTTTGACATGGGGTTGGATGGCAAGGACAGCATAAGCATTCAGTACCAAAACGCCAACAACTCGGTGCGTGTTACCGATGATTTCATGAAAGCTGTCGAAGCCGACAAAGACTGGAATCTGGTAGGCGTGCGTGACAATAAAACCTATAAAACACTCAAAGCCCGCTCACTCTTCCGCGAAATCGCTCAAGCCGCTTGGGAATGCGCCGACCCTGGCATGCAGTTTGATACCACCATCAACCACTGGCACACCACACCCAAAGCTGGTCGTATCAACGGTAGCAACCCATGCTCTGAATATATGCATTTGGACAACTCAGCCTGCAACTTGGCCAGCATAAACTTGCTGACATTCCTAAAAGCCGACGGTTCGTTTGATGTGCCGGCGTTTAAACACACTGTCGAAACTATATTTTTGGCCCAAGAAATTTTGGTAGGATTTAGCGAATATCCCACCGAATCTATCGACAAAAACGCCCGTGCTTACCGCGAATTGGGCATGGGCTACGCCAACCTGGGAGCCATGCTCATGGCCCAAGGCTTGCCATATGACAGCGACGAAGGTCGAGCCCAAGCTGCAGCCATTACTGCGCTGATGACTGGCTATGGCTACGCTACCAGCGCCAAAATTGCCAAGCGCGTGGGGCCATTCGCCGGCTACACCAAAGACGAAGAGGGTATGAATCGCGTCTTGCGCCAGCATCGCGATGCCGTGCGCGACATCGACGCTAGTTCGGTAAGCGAGGAGCTGCTCAGCGCTGCTGCTAGCGCCTGGGATGATGCCGTAGAGCTGGGTGCCAGATATGGCGTACGCAACAGCCAGGCCACAGTGCTGGCGCCTACGGGCACCATCGCCTTCATGATGGACTGTGACACTACTGGTATTGAGCCTGATTTTGCTCTAACCAAATACAAAACGTTGGTGGGGGGTGGCTCCATGGTCATCGTCAACCAAACCGTGCCGCGTGCGCTCAAGACGCTCGGTTACAACAAACAGCAGAGCGATGCCATAGTGCAGTACATCCAAGACAACGGCTCAGTGGTAGGCGCCCCGCACTTGAAGCCCGAACATCTCGATGTTTTTGCCTGTGCCGTGGGTCAAAATGCTATCCACTACTTGGGCCATGTCAAAATGATGAGCGCCGTGCAGCCATTTATCTCTGGTGCCATTAGCAAAACGGTGAACATGCCCGAGAATGTGACTGTAGAAGATGTAGAACAGCTGCACATGGATGCCTGGAAAATGGGCATCAAAGCTATCGCCATCTACCGCGATAACTGTAAAGCCTGGCAGCCATTGAGTAGCAAGAAGCAGGACGAAAAAGAGAGCAAAGACAAAGTAGAATCTGTACCACAAGTTGTTGTGGCTGCCGGCACTGTAAAACGAGAATTGCCACGCGCTCGTCGTGGTCGTACCTATGAATTCCACGTGGCCGACCTCAAAGGTTTTGTGACAGTGGGCGAGTACGAAGACGGTAAGCCTGGCGAACTGTTTGTGCGCGTAGCCAAACAAGGCTCAACCCTGAGTGGCATCATGGACAGTTTTGCCATTAGCGTGAGCCACGGTTTGCAGTACGGCGTACCACTGAAAAGCTATGTCAAAACACTCAGCAGCATGAGCTTTGCGCCCGCCGGTATGACCGACGATCCGCAGATCAAAACCGCGAGTAGTTTGATCGACTATATCATGCGTCGCCTGGCCATGGATTACCTCAGTTTTGATGACCGCCTAGAGTTGGGGCTGGCTAGCTTCGACGACCTAGAACAGTCCGAAAATCAGGCGAGCTTGCTGCCCGAAGAAACGACCACGGTATCCAATACGGAAGTCGAAACCGAAAGCACACCACAAAGCAAACCAATAGCTAGCAAAGAAGTGAAAAAGACAAGCAGCAGCGCGGCTGCGCCCCTATGCAGCGCCTGTGGCAACATGACGCAGCGTGCCGGCAGCTGCTATGTATGTACCAGTTGCGGCGCCACCACTGGCTGTAGCTAAAGTCTGCGTGCATCAACTAAACGAGCTCCACATGGAGCTCGTTTATATATAAGACTGGATTTGGGGCCGTTTTCGCGACCCCTATCCCTAGCGACTGGTGCCAGTGCCTCCATTCAGCGTTTGCTTGATGGATTCCGCGGCCGTGGTGGCTGCACTCACCATTCGTTGTCGGGTGCCTTGGGTGAGTTGTCCGCACGCCGTAGTCGAACCTGCCAACTCGTGGTGAGCGCGTAGGTAGATACGAATATAGGATGTGACCATTTCGGAGTCACGTCCGGCCTGTATGAGTGTGAGTAGATCGGTGGGGCCTGGCTGCTGCCGTAGCCCCGAGTCCAACCGTCGCCACTCGTCAGTATTGGCGAACATCACCGATATAGTGAACTTCCACCGCAGACGACTCGCACTACGCCAGTACGTTAGCCCAGATAGCACCAGGCCTGCAATATAGGCGGCGAGCACCCAGCCAACCACACGCAGTACGTCGAACTGCTGCCACGCTATCAGCGCGACACAGCCAGCTGCCAGTGCGCCGTACAGCACGGCGAGTAACCCAAAAGTCGACACGCCGATCGCTTCCGCCAGCAACCTGAAAGACCAAATTCGCCCCACAAGTCGCCAGAATCGGTACCATTGGACCGCCCGCACTGTGGCGCGGTCGAAGCGGTCATACCACAACATCATGTGCGCCCCTGTAGTCGAAGGGATGATGAGCGAATAATACTCGCACTTCAAGTGTTGGTCAATTCGTTTAATGGTAGACTGGTGGTATGAAAGCAGTCATGCTCTATCGCCCCAACAGCGACCATGAACGTCGCGCGCTGGATTACGTGCGCGATATCAAAATGCAAACAGGCAAAGATTTGCCCCTGCTGGATGCGGATTCGCCCGAGGGGAGTGACATGGCTGGGTTGTACGATGTAGTGGATTATCCCACATTGCTCGTCGCCGACAATGAAGGCCATGTCCAAAACATGTGGACCGGCGACCAATTACCAACCATAAGCGAGGCTGGCTACTATGTCCAAGACGACAAAACATTCACCACACCCTGACGTGCAGCGATCGAACAATTGGATTTTTGGTGTAATTTTATTTTTTGCCACTGTGGGGTTACTGGCGTCCTTTACGCTGTCGGTGGAGAAAATTGAGCTATTGCAAAACCCCAACGCCGCACTCAGTTGCAACCTCAATGCAGTGCTCAACTGTGCGTCGGTCATGAAGACATGGCAGGCGACATTGTTTGGGTTCCCCAACTCGTACATTGGTATGATGGCCTACCCCGTGCTCATTACCCTGGCGGTCGGGTACTTTGCCGGTGCACGGTACAAGCGGTGGTTTATGGTGGGCGCACAGATCGGTGCGTTGCTGGGATTGATCTTTGCGTATTGGTTGTTTTTCCAAAGCGTATTTGTGATTCAAGTGTTGTGCCCGTGGTGTTTGATGGTGACGTTTTCGACCACTATGATCTTTGAAGCAATCACACGCTACAATTTGCGCGAGAATACTTTTAACCTGCCGTCGCGTACACACGAACAGATGAGCAAAATAGTGCGCAAAGACTGGGATAAATTTATTGTGGCCGCCTGGGTAGTAGCGCTGATAGTGATCGTATTTGTTAAATTCCCAGATATTTTTGGTTAGTTGCCACAGCGGCCATAATCCTATACACTCTAACCATACTGCGTCCTCGCAAGAGGTGAGTGGCTATCAACCACGAAGCAGCGGGAAGAACGGCTCCGGCCTACTAGAACCCGCCGGGTAAGCCCGTCATAGCAACAAATAAGCGCCGCAAAAGACTGCCTTTTCGGAAACTGGATGGTACCGCCCCTTTACTAGATGGGTTCCAGTGATCTCGAAGGGCTTTTTGTTATTTTAAAGAGGTAATTCATGGACAAATCTGAAGTTAAAAAATCCGCATTGGCGCTCGGTGAAGAGACCATGTTGGCGTTGTGGCAAAAAGAAAAGACGTTCGAAAAAAGCGTCGCCGCCCGCAAAGGCAAAGAACTATTTAGTTTTTATGACGGGCCGCCATTTGCCAACGGCTTGCCGCACTACGGCCATCTGGCAACCAGCGTGCTCAAAGACGCGATCCCACGCTATAAAACCATGCGTGGCTACTTGGCGCCGCGTCGATTTGGCTGGGACTGTCACGGCCTACCACCAGAAATGTTAGCCGAAAAAGAACTGGGTGTTTCCGGCAAAAAAGCGATTGTGGCTTATGGTATCGATAAATTTAATACCTATTGTCGCGAGTCAGTGCTGCGCTACACTGGCGAATGGCACGAATATATCCAGCGACTGGGCCGGTGGGTAGATTTCGACGATGACTATCGCACTATGGACCAACCCTACATGGAGAGTGTCATGTGGGCGTTTAAAGAGCTCTACAAAAAAGGTCTAATCTACGAAGGTGAACGGGTAGTGCCCTATAGTTATGGGGCGCAAACCGCGCTAAGCAACTTTGAAACCCGGCAAGACGACAGCTATCGCGACCGCGAAGACATTACCGCTACCATTAAATTTAGGTTGCCAGACGGTCGCTACATGCTAGGCTGGACAACCACGCCGTGGACGTTGCCCGCCAATATGTTGTTGGCAGTAGGCAGTAACATCGATTATGTAGAAGTCGAAGACGATGGTGTGAGGTATATTCTGGCCGAAGCCGCGCTCGAACGCTACCCGGAACTCGATGATGGGGAAGTAGTTCGCCGCATAAAAGGCAACAAATTGGTGGGTATGACTTACGAACCACCATTTGATTACTTCAAAGATGCGCCAACCGCTTTTCGCGTGGTGGCAGCCGATTTTGTGAGCACCGACGAAGGCACCGGCGTAGTGCATGTTGCTCCGGGTCATGGCGAAGATGACTTTTGGCTGGGCAAACGCGAAAAAGTACCTATTGTTAGTCCGGTCGACGACGCCGGCTGTTTTACCAACGACGTGAGCGATTATGCCGGTCGCTTGGTGTTTGACGCCAATAACGAAATTGTTGCCGATCTAGAAAAAAGTAAAAAACTGTTTAAATCGGCGCTGTATACGCACAAATATCCGCACTGTTGGCGAACTGATGTGCCAATCATCTACCGAGCCATGAGCGCTTGGTTTGTTGACGTGCCCAAGATCAAAAAAGACCTGTTGCGCGTCAACCAAAACATCAATTGGGTTCCTGCCAATGTCCAAAATGGGGCAATGGGCAAGTGGCTAGAGGGTGCGCGCGAATGGAACATCAGCCGCAAGCGTTTTTGGGGTGCACCGATTCCTGTGTGGAAGACTGACGACGGTGAACTGATCGTACCCGGTAGCATCAAAGAACTGCGTGATTTGGCGGTTGATCCATCGCTTGTCACGGATCTGCATCGTCCATTCATTGATAAAATTGTGCTCAAAACCAAAGATGGTCGTTTGGCACATCGTGTTGAAGATGTTTTGGACTGTTGGTTCGAAAGCGGCAGCATGCCGTTCGCCCAAATGCACTATCCGTTTGAAAACAAAAAACGGTTCGAAGAAGGCTTTCCAGCTGACTTTATTACCGAATATATTGGCCAAACCCGCGGCTGGTTTTACACCCTGCTGGTTATGCAGGTGGCTTTGTTTGGCCGCGAAGCATTCAAAAATTGTATGGCCCATGGCATTTTGCTGGGCGACGACGGCCGCAAATTAAGCAAACGGCTGCGTAATTACCCTGATGTTAACCTGGCATTTAACGAATACGGCGCCGATGCGTTGCGTGTTTACATGCTTGGCACCGCAGTTATGAGTGGCGAATCATCGGCATTCGACAAAAAAGCGCTTACAGAAACCCAGCGCAATGTGATCCAGCGTTTCAAAAATATCGGTAGTTTCTTTAGTATGTATGCCAAGGTTGATAAATGGCGACCTAATTCAGAATTTTCCGAACCTGTATCGAAAAATATTTTGGATAAATGGATGCTAGCGCGGCTGCAGCTCGCTATCAATGACATCACCCACAGTGTTGACGCATACGAAATTCCAAAATCCATGAAGCTGCTGGCTGATTTGCTCGATGACACGTCAAACTGGTTTGTTCGTCGCAGTCGCCGCCGCTTTTGGAAAAGCGAAGACGATGGCGACAAGCAGAGCGCGTACGAAACGTTGCACTACACCTTGGTTCGCAT
The DNA here is from genome assembly GCA_964447105.1 of uncultured Candidatus Saccharibacteria bacterium. GTDB lineage: Bacteria > Patescibacteriota > Saccharimonadia > Saccharimonadales > EFPC-124 > CAYURH01. Next base: position 35,842 of record CAYURH010000004.1, on the reverse strand, counting down.
AGCACAGTTGCTAGCACCCTGGGCGCCATTTGTGAGTGATGAATCATGGCGAACGCTGGTTGTTGGCACAAACCTGCCCAAATCGGTCCACCTAAGCGACTGGCCAGCGACTGGCAAAGTGAATCAAAAAACGCTCACTGACATGCAGCAGGCGCGCGATTTTATTACCGAAGGCCTGTCGCAACGTGCTGCGGCCAAAGTAAAAGTTCGCCAACCGCTCGCCAAAGTCACCATCCCCGAATTACCCGAGGGATACTTGGATATCGTGGCCGACGAACTAAACGTCAAAGTGGCCAAGGTGAGTGGCAAAAGCGTCAAACTGGACACCGAAATCACCGACGAACTCAAAGCCGAAGGTGTGATGCGCGACATTGTACGCCTGGTGCAAAATCTGCGCAAAACAGCCGGGCTCAACGTGGACGACCGCATATCTTTGCATATTAGGAGTGCTGATGTGCTGATCCAACGCGCGTTGGCAGATTTTACCGATGTGATCGCCCAAGAAACGCTCGCTACTCGTATGGCCGACGAACCGCAAGCGCACACCGAAGCTGCCAAAGTAGATGGCGTACAGGTGACCATCTCGTTGCAAAAAGCATAACTATAGACATACAATTGACATCTGCGCATCATTGTGCTAATGTTTGAATATAACAAAATTAAAACAAATACATGGCAACAAAAGAAAACACCCTTACTATCCCTAGTCCCCGCGGTCGTATGCAATTGGCACCTGTGCCGATTGACGACCCCTCGGACGAGCTTATCAAAGCAATCGACGAAGATCCCATCGGTTCAGCAGACGAACAGTACTGGGATCTACACGATACCATCGACCCAGACAAGCTTGATCGATTCTGGGAACGCGCCGTCGAAGAACTTGGCGCTATGCAACCCGAAGATGCTGGCAAGTAACGCTTTACAACCTGGCCTTACTCTGTTAAAATTGTTCGAGATACGTAACATTTAACGAGATTTAGATGAAAGCAATTATTACAGTTGGCGGCAAGCAATACATCGTAGCCGAAAAGCAAACGCTTTTGGTTGACAAGCTTGATGACGCCACCAAAACCCTCGACCTCGAACCACTGATGGTCTTTGACGACGCCACCGTTACCGTAGGTACTCCTGTGGTCAAAGGCGCCAAAGTCAGCGCCAAAGTATTGGAACCAGAAGTTAAAGGCGACAAATTGAAAGTCGTACGGTTTGAATCCAAAAAACGCGTCAAAAAAATCACCGGCCACCGCCAAAAATACACCCAAATCGAAATCAGCAAAATCAGCGCCTAAGCAAAACCCGCCCACGAAGGCGGGTTTTTATAAGTGTCGTAGTTCTTTGGGCGCGGTTTTTTTGTGACGATGAGGGCTGGCAAAGATAATCGCTACAAGCAGCAGATTAGCTACCACAATGTACATGGGGTAAGCTGCCGCGGTGATGCTCCAGTTGTTGGCGGCCACAAGTGTAAATATGCTGGCCAGACCTGCCATAAAAAACGTTATCCATGTTTCTTCGTGCGGCTTTTGCCAGGAGTGTTTTATGGTAGGAAGCATGCCAATGCAGTCGATGGTTACAGTGGCGACAATAGCAATTGCTGGCGAATTAAATACCAACCACAGCACCAAGCCAACGAGCGCTCCGATCTGACACACAATGTCAAAGCGTTCGAATTTGCGGTCGCCATATTTAAGACCCAAAACAACAACCAAAAACGTTTCAATTGTTGCTGCCAACAATAATACGCCGCCAGCTACCTGGCCATCAGCAAAAGATGCAGCGCAGGCGATTGCGGTTAGGAGCGACCATGTAAACCACGACACAATGCGTGGTTTTGCTTTGCCTTGAACGATTTCCACCATGTAGGGGATGGCGCTTGCAATTGTTAGAAAAGCGCTCAATCCAATCAAAAACATTGTCATTGTCTATAGTATACAGCTCATGCAGTTTTTCACCACATGGGCAAAACCTGTTACAATGAGGCGTAGCATTTGACGAGAGGGTTAAAACCAACAGATATGGCCGGCACAATTATTGCTGTCACCAATCAAAAAGGGGGAGTGGGCAAGACGACGACGGCTGTTAACGTAGCCTATTTCTTGGCCAAAAGCGGTCTTAGCACCTTGCTAGTGGATTTTGACCCACAAGGTAATGCTACGAGTGGCTTGGGGATCGAAAAAAGAGAACTCCAGCGTACGGTTATCGATGTGCTCGAGGGCGCGAAGCCACTCAACGAATGTGTGGTGGCCACCAAGTTCAAGAATCTTCATGTTTTGCCCAGTACGCCTCAGCTTGCCAATGCCGAAGTAGAACTGGCCAAAGCCGAGCGCAAGTTTACCCGCCTGCGTCACGCACTCGAAAACAATTCATATCAGGTGGTGGTGATTGATTGCCCGCCTAGTTTGAGTTTGCTCACTGTGAATTCGCTGATCGCCGCCCACCATGTGCTGCTGCCGGTGCAGGCCGAATTCTACGCGCTCGAAGGCTTGGGCCAATTGCTTGAGACCATGCAGCTGGTGCGCAAACAACTCAACCCACAGCTTGAGCTGTTGGGTGTGGTGCTTACTATGGTAGATAGCCGCACTACACTGTCTTCTCAGGTGCAGGCTGAAGTGCAAAAACATTTTCCCGGCAAAGTTTTTAATACAATTATTCCGCGTAACGTCAGATTGGCCGAGGCACCAAGCCACGGCATGCCAATTGGCGTGTATGACCGGTGGAGTAAAGGTTCCCGTGCTTACAAAGCGCTGACAAAGGAGGTGACAGAGCGTGCCAAACGTTAAAAAAGGCCTAGGGCGGGGCTTTGATTCGCTCATACCTACCCAGCTACTCGACGAAGAATTTGACCCCACACAGGCGCAAGATGAACAGTTGAGCGAGCTGCGCAATATCCCTGTCGACAAAGTGGTGGCCAATCCCGAGCAGCCGCGCCGCCATTTTGATCAAACGGCGCTCGATGAGTTGACTGAATCTATTAAACAACACGGCGTGTTGCAGCCGATTGTGGTGATGCCTCGCGACGGCAGCTACGAAATCGTCGCTGGCGAGCGTCGCTGGCGAGCGTCGCAAGCGGCTGGCAAAACTGACATTCCGGCTATTGTGCGTAGCTACACCGACCAGCACAAACTGGAAGTAGCGCTCATCGAAAACCTACAGCGCGAGGACCTCAATCCGCTCGAAACCGCCACGGCATATCTGAAATTGCATCAGCAGTTCAACATGACTTACGAAGAGATCGGCAAACAAGTGGGCGGTGGCCGGGCGGTGAGTACCATCAGCAACACCATGCGCCTACTGAGTTTGCCCAAAAACGCCAAGCAAGCACTGGTCGACGGTCAGATTAGTGAAGGCCATGCTCGCCAGATTTTGGCTATCCAAGAAGCCGATGTACAAGACGAACTGCTAAGCCTCATCATTAGCCAAGGCTGGTCAGTGCGCAAAGCCGAACAGTTTGTGATTGGCTACAAAGAAGGATCCAAGAGCAAAAAACGCGAACGTGCCGCCGCCAAAACGCAAACCGAAACGCGCGAAACCAAAGCACTCGGCCAGCGCCTGAACACACCAGTCGTGGTGAAGCATATGGCCAAAGGCGGGCGACTGATTATCGAATTCAAAAGTGATGCCGAATTCAAACGCATCACCGGCGCGTTGCTTGATTAATGACTGTCGCATTAGTTGCTTTTAGGGGTACAGTTGCGGCAAATATTGTGCGACGTTTGGCTGACGAATATATGTATTTCGAGGTGGGTTCCAGCCGGAGACTCATTGATGAATTTTGTGCCTCCGACGTGGTGCGCGACGCGGATTACATTGTAGCTGCCGGCGTGTATCGTGGCCTGCAGTCGCAGTATGTGCACGTTGAGGGTGTCTGTGCAGACGACTCGGGCCAGTATCTCCTAGACACATCCCTGGCAGATGGCGAGCTTTTTCGAAAAACGCTTACTATAAAAAATTCTTGGTGCAATATGCTGGCTGCTGGATTGGTGAAAAGCTATCCGCAGAAACGGATTGCCTTTTTACACATACCGTCACGTTTGTCGAAGTCAGAAGTGACCGAGCAGCTAAGGTCTGGTTTGCGATTATCGCAGCAAAGATTTTTGCCACATCCAGGGCTGTAGGCTGCTAAACACTTTGGCTTGATCGACTGGTAAAATGCGCGCCCACAAGCGGCCTTCTAGGTTTTTGACATCCACCGGCCCAAAAGCGCGTGAATCATAACTACCGTTTTGCACGCGGTTGTCGCCCATCACAAACACTTGGTGGTCGCCCACGGTGAAATCAAGTGGCCCATCAGTGTAGGTAGACTCAAGTTTGAGTCCCAGAGTGACATTGGCGTCGAATCCGTCGGGGAATTCGCTGTTTCTGATGAGTACTTTGCCGTCCTGTATATGAATGGCATCGCCCGGCAAGCCAATTACTCGTTTGATCAGTTGCTCTTCTTGGCCATTGCTACCCACGATGGTGCTGTCGAGTACTACTATTTGGCCGCGGTTGGGGATGTAGGGCTTGCCTTGGGCTGCGGCGATGGATTTTTCAACTTTGCTAATGATCAAACGATCACCGTTTTGCAGTGTGGGTGTCATGCTCGTCCCTTCCACGAAGTATGACTGAAACACAAACAGGTTAATCAACCAGGCTACTGCAAAAATGAGTACGCCGAACATTGCGATAGACAGTATGCGACGGGGGTGCCAGTTGTGAGGTTTATGGTGCATGTCGGATTCGATTTCGCGCGCGGTGCGCTCGGGCGCTTCGCTGATTTTTTTGATGACTTCGTCGGGTACGTGCTGCAGCGCGGTTTGCGAGGGTGGGCTATACGATGTAGCCGATGCGCTGCGTGGACGGGGAGGGGCATTTATAGCGGTAGCAGGCGCTACAACATCGGCCATTTGTGGGCGTGATGGCGCGGGCTGCGGTGCGGGCGCTGCCGGCAAGCTGGCGCTTACTGGCGCTGCAGGCGGTACAGATGTCACTGGTACGACTGGTGTGGGTGTGGGCGCGGCTTGTTGGACTGGTGAAGGGGTGGGAGCGCCGGGTTGTGCAGCTGGCATGGAATTATATGGACTTGCAGCTTGAGCCGGACGGGCCGGTGTGGAGTTGGGGTCGGGTGGGCTGGTGATGGGAGAAAAAGCCGAGTCATCAATATCATGGAGTGGTTGATCTGTCTGCATACCCATATATAATAGCTGGGTGGGCATCAAATTTCCATGGTTGACTGCGCCAACGTGTACTCACGTTGGGTTTACGATACTCGTTAAAGACGCTATAGTTTTAAGAACGGTTTTATGAAACATAGACGATCAAACACCGATGGTTTTGTTATTCCGCGACGTGTTGCTTCCCCTGGTGGCGACAAGCCTAGCTTGGATGTATCCAAAGAATCCTTGCCGCCTAAGTATCTGGTGGACCCAGCCGACCCGCACAAACATGCCAACGCCAGCCAGCTGACTGGGACAACCAGGCCGCAGGTGGTAAACCCAGGACATAGCGTGTCGCACAAAGATTTAGGGATCGACCTGAGTCTCGACGACGAACCACCGAAGTCTCGTGGTGACCGGCGGCGTGACCGGCGTAACAAAAAAGACAAAATTAGCGGCAAGCGCCCATGGGTGAAACGTGCCATTATCATTGCCATTGTGCTGGTTGTCTTGGCTGGGCTGAGTTTGGGCGGTTATTTTGTGTTCAAATTTTTGAGCACCGGCAGCAAAATCTTTAAAGGCAACGTAGTAAGCGCCATCTTTAACCAAGCCAAGCCGTTGCAGCAAGACGCCAATGGCCGCACCAACATCCTGTTATTTGGAACTTCCGAAGACGATCCAGGTCATCCCGGTGGCGATTTGACCGATTCCATTATGGTGGTCAGTGTGAACCAGACTAAAAAAGATGCATTCCTGGTGAGTATCCCTCGTGATCTGTGGGTAGACTATAGTCGCACGTGCCCCGCTGGGCTGCAGGGTAGGATAAATGCACTGTATAGCTGCGTAAAATCTCAAGGGGAAGAGACCGCTCAGGAAGCGCTACGCAAAAAAGTGGGTCAAGTGCTGGGCCTCGACGTGCAATACGCCACCCATCTGAATTACACCGCACTGCGTCAGGCAGTGGATGCCGTGGGAGGTATCACGGTGGTGATCGACAGCAAAGATTCGCGTGGTGTGCTCGACCGTAACTTCGACTGGGATTGCCCCAAAGGTTCGCAAACATGCTACAACGTTAAATATCCCAACGGGCCTGTGCAGCTCGATGGCAAACACGCATTATACCTGGCCCGCGCTCGCGGTGATGACCCGCTAGGGCGCACCTACGGGTTCCCGCAGGCCAATTTCGACCGCGAGAAATATCAGCGCGCCATCTTGATTGCGCTCAAAGACAAAGCAGTGAGCGCCGGTACGTTGGCCAACCCTGTAGCCGTGAACAATTTGCTCGACGCCCTGGGCAACAATGTGCGCACTAATTTTGATGCAGAAGAGATTAAGACTTTGGTCAAATTAGGGCAAGACGTCAACAGCAATGACATTATGTCACTTCCGCTCAATGACCCAGATCATCCTTTGGTAAACACCGGTAATATTAACGGCCAGAGCATTGTAAAACCAGTCGCTGGGGTGGGGGTTTACACAGACATCCAGGCTACGGTGAAGGCCTATGCCACGGGTAATTTTGTAGCCATCGAAAAAGCCCCTGTCGACGTGCTTAACGCCAGCGGCGAAGCGGGCAAAGCGCAGACCCAGGCTGACAGTCTAGAAGACGCCGGATTCAAAGTGGTCAAAATCAGCAACGCACCTACCACGCTCAATACCGCTCCGATCCAACTTTACGACCTCAGCGGCGGCAAAAAACCACAAACATTGAAGAAGCTACAATCCATGCTGGGCGTGACCGCCAAAACCACGTTGCCAGCTGGCATCAGCTCCAACTCAGACTTTGTCGTCATCATAGGCACGACACCAGCCAGCAACACATCGTCACACTAACAAAAAGTGTTGCTCACCGGTAACATAGGATATAATTGGGGTATTGTGATGGATCTACTCAGATCACGGGCCGCGCGTACGCGCGTGAGCGAAATTTTCTACATCGTGTTCAACGCCTTGCTACCGGTGGCGGTGTTGATATTGGTGCGCGGGTTTGATCCGCCATACCTCGCTATTGCATTGGTGTTGTTGAGTAAATGGCGCATTTTTGCGCTGCGTCCGCGGTTTTGGTGGACTAATATAAAAGCCAATTTGGTGGACGTGTTGGTGGGGCTGAGCGTCGTGGGTCTTATGTATTTGGCGTCGGGCGATTTGATAGTGCAGATTATGATCATGCTTGGGTACGGAGTGTGGCAAGTGGTCATCAAGCCGCGTTCGGGGCATTATGGCATTATGGCGCAAGCTGGGATCGCGCAATTTTTGAGCCTGGTAGTGTTGTTTAGCCTGTCGGCTGTATTTAACGAGCCCTTCGTGATCTTGGCTAGTGGCATTGTAGGCTACGTGAGTGCTCGTCATGTGGTGAGCAACTACGAAGAGCGTTACGTTGAACTGTGGGCTACCATGTGGGGTATGTTGCTGGCTGAACTGGCGTGGCTATTGATCCATTGGACTACGGCGTACAATTTAGGTTTGCCGATTCTTATTCCGCAGATTGCACTTATCATGCTGGTAATTGGTTTTTGCGCTGGCCGCATGTACCACATGGCCAAAACAGACAAGCTAGACCGTGGAACATTGCGCGGCACAGTACTGTTTGGGGCAATTTTACTGGGGGTGATTCTCCTCTTTTCGCCCTGGGATGTAACAATCTAAATTGGCGATCAAGGAGTGGGTATGAACGAACGAACTGAACCAACGCCAGTCAGTCCGGTGGTTAAAAGGCCAGCCAGCAATACGTCGAATAGAATTATATTTGCCATCGTCACGGCCGTGATATGTGTATTTGCCAGTGCGGGTGGCGTGTGGGCGCTATTGGCCACGGGCATAGTGCATTTGGATGTTGGCCAGACCATTACGCAGAACCGCGAAAAGATCGTGCTGCAACAGGGTGAAATAGTGGCGGATGTGTTTAAAAAAGTGAACCCCAGCACGGTGGCTATCACCACTCTCGGTACCGTGAGTTACGGTTTCAGGGGCACACAGCAAATCCAGGGGGCAGGCAGTGGTATCGTGATTTCCAAAGATGGTTATATATTGACCAACAAACATGTGGTGCCGGAAGGGACCAAAAGTGTAACGGTAGTTATGGCTGACGGTAAGCAGTACGACACTGTACGTATCGTGGGCCGTGACCCCATGAACGATATTGCTTTTTTGAAGATCGATGGCGTGACCAACCTTACGCCAGCGCAAATCGGTGATTCCACGCAAGTGCAACCTGGCCAGCAGGTGGTAGCTATTGGCAACGCGCTCGGCATATTCCGCAACAGTGTGAGCGCCGGCATAATATCTGGCCTGGGCCGACCGATTCAGGCGCAAGATGAAGGTGGCAGTAGCGCGGAACAATTGGAAGATCTGCTGCAAACAGACGCGGCTATCAATCCAGGCAATTCCGGTGGGCCATTGGTAAATCTGGCCGGCCAAGTGATTGGGATCAATACGGCGGTATCCGAAGAGGGCCAGGCCATCGGCTTTGCGATTCCTATTAGCAATATCAAAAAAGTGATTGATTCTATGCTGAAGACTGGCAAGATTGTCAAACCATATTTGGGTGTGCACTATGTCAGCCTGGACCCAGATGTGTCATATGATCTGCATGTTAAAGAAACGTCGGGCGCGCTTGTACTGGGCGGCAATGGTGAGCCCAGCGTCGAACCGGGTAGCCCGGCGGCCAAGGCGGGTATTCGCGAAGGTGATGTGATTACCAAAATAAATGACGCACCAGTCGATATTGGCCACGGACTGGCCGGCCGTTTGGCGCAGTTTGATCCGGGCAACAAAATCACTATTACATTTATTCGCGACGACAAAGAAATGAAAGTCGACGTCATGCTCGACACCTACAACAACTAGTGTTCGTTTGAAAGGCCGCCTGCGGATCTGCTATGCTACATATAGACCTTGTTGTGGGGCCGGATCGTGCAATGCGCTCCACCGGCCGCGAGGCCGAGGCGCGCGCTGGGAGCAGGGAATACCCACCGGGCACTCCCAGAACTGCACTGCTGGCCCGAGCTGGGGTGGCGGGCTACAGACCCGCCTGCCACCCCAGCTCCCACATACCGCAGGTGTGTCCGTGTTGCCCATAGGCACGCGCAGCACATCTATACGCGGCCGTCTTACCTAACGGTATAGACGCGCCGCTTTTTCTATGCCCCGGGTAGTTAGCTTAGCGTTGGGTTGCAGTAGTACGGCGGGCACATGGGCCTTTTGGGCACCGGCTACATCTGACGAACTGTCGGTTATGAGCAGGCAGTCTGGATAACGCTTGGCGATTCGTCGCAACGGGATGCCGGTCTTTTTGCTAAAGCGACAGTTAGTGATGGTGGTCGAGTATTGCTCATCAAAAAACTGTCGTATGCCCAACGATTGTAATACGTATGCCACTTCGACGTCTTGCGCGCCCGTAGCGTAGACAAAAATATAGTTGCTGGCGTATTGTCGTATAAACTGTACAGTTTTATACGCATTGGGTATAGGTAGCGCATTGGCATTAGCTAGCCGGACAAAAGCGTCACGGTAATCGGCACGACGCCTACCGGCACCCGCGTAGCGCTTGTTGATTGTTTGATATACCGCCCGTTCAATTGAGCTCATGTCGGTGAGCGTGCCGTCAATGTCAAAAATGAGTGTCTTCATAAAAATCCTATAGTTTGGTTTATTTGTCGGCGGGGTGGTTGGACCACCCCGCCGGTGCGCTATTACGCAAAATACAGGGGGGCATGTACCGAATCGTCGGTAATAATGCGCCGTACATCGTACTGCACGTAGCCCGCCAGATGGCCACGATGCGCAAGCACTACCAGCTGCGCGCAGGGGTTGAGCACGCCCACGGCCGGCTGGCCATATCTGCCGAGCCCATCCACGTTTGCTTGGGCGATCAGGCTACCGTCTCGCCAACACGCTTGCAGAAATTTGGCCTTGCCCAAGGGCTTGCCGTATCGCACGCTAAATCTTGCGGCTTCACTTTGGGGGCCAGATTTTTGCGCGAATTTCAGGAATGCGTCGTTGGGGATGTCGCCCCAAGCGGTGCTTGCGGATGTGTAGATCTGGGGTATGCGTACTAGATCACCCGACCAACTGGTGGCGAACTCAGCCAGCCTGTGTTTGTCGTCGTACGCGCTGCTACCGTAGCGGCTTCGGTGAGCGTGTTGGGGCGGCAGTGCGCGGCCGTACAAGTACAGCGGATCGCTGCAGGTTGGTTTGGGCTGAGCGCAGATGTGGTGGCGAGTGCCGCCCAGTTCGGCAAGCAACAGTTCTAGTTCGGGCCGGTAAGCATAGTTCGCAAGCACAAAACAGCTCGGGAAGTGCCTGCTTGCAACCGTAGTCTCAATGCCTGCGGCACGAGCGATATTGAGCGCCGTGCCCCAGCCATCTACAAAATCGGCGTTGACTTCGAGTACTGCCAGGGAATCTGGCGTGATATACAGATCCAATCGGTAGTAGTCGTCCGGCGCGCCCATAAATGTGGCGTAGGCGTTCGTAAACTGGCGCAATTGCCGTACTGTAGGCCCGTCAAGGCTTATGCCGTCGGCGGCAAACCTGTGTCGAAGAGGTACATATTCCCAGCCTGTGACGCCGGTTTGTACATATTCGTTGCAGATTGAGGCCGCTACTTGTGATCTGTCGAGCGGGAATGTTCTAAATCTCGCTGTCATGTGGCCGCTGCTCCTTGGTTTGGGAATGTGCGTGACTTTTTGAGTAAAAAAGCCCCTCTCGGTTGAGAGGGGATTGATGTCGTTGTTAGATAATCACAGCAAACCACTTTCACCGAGGTAGAAAGCGGGCATGATGCAAAGCAGTTTGTAGGGGTAGCCAGTTAAGCATAAAAGCTATTGTATTGTAAATATATCTACTTGTCAACATCGGATAATCGTAGGACTATGCAGAAACCGTGTGTGCTGACGCGGGTAAACCTGTGGGCGGATTGTGTGATAGTCGCGTGTTGGCGCGGGTCAGCTTCAAGCAACAGATGACCGCCTGTACGTAAATGATGAGGCGCTTGGGCGAGCAGTTTGTTGATCAATTCTAGACCGTTATCATTGGCGTATAGTGCCATCGCTGGTTCGGCGGCTGTTTCTGGAGATACCTCCCAGCCGCGACTAACATATGGTAAATTGGCGATAATCGCATGGTACCTGTCGCTAGCATTGCTCAAGAGGTCGGATTCAAAAAAACGCACATTTGCTTGTAGTGTACGGGCGTTTTGTTGCGCAACTTTGAGTGCTAGCGGGCTAATATCGCACGCAGTGATTGTTGCATTGGGAAGTTCCAGTGCCAGCGTCACGGCGATTGCGCCACTGCCTGTGCCTACGTCGAGTATGTGGCCGCTGCGGATATAATTTTTGGCTAGATCAATGAGCGTTTCGGTTTCCGGCCTGGGGATTAACACATCTGGATTGACGGTGAATTCGCGACCATAAAACTCTTGATGGCCACGAATGTAGGCCAGCGGCACCCGCCTGCAGCGCTGACGAATCTGCGTCTGGAGTTGAGCTATTGGCCCTGGCGCAAGGGTGTCGTCGCCATGTGCCAAAACCCATGATTTGTCGTGTTGGAGCGCATCGCTTAGCAGCACCAACACATCCAGCCGCGCCGATGCGATACCGGCGGCAGTAAGCTGCCTGGTAGACTCGGCTATATATTGGTCGATAGTCATGACTGATCGCTGGCAGCGTGAGCTTTGAGCTCGCGTTCGTAGGCTTGTAGCTTCTCTATCAAATCGTCGATTTCGCCGTTCATAGCGCCGGGGATGTTGCTGCGGCTAAAGCCAATACGGTGGTCGGTGATACGGTCTTGCGGGAAGTTGTAGGTGCGGATTTTTTCGCTGCGGTCACCCGAACCAATCAAGCTTCGGCGCTCGGCGGTGAGCTTGGCTTGCTCCTCTTCCATTTTTAGGGCGAGTAGACGCGAGCGGAGTACTTTCATGGCTTTGTCTTTGTTTTTGATCTGAGATTTTTCGTCTTGGCACGTTACTACCAGGCCGGTGGGTAGGTGAGTGATACGCACCGCTGAGTCGGTAGTGTTGACGCTCTGGCCGCCGTTGCCACCGCTGCGGTATACATCGATACGCAAGTCGTTGGGGTTGATCACGAGATCAGTTTCTTCGGCTTCTGGCAACACGGCCACAGTGACGGTGCTCGTGTGGATACGGCCTTGGCTTTCGGTAGCGGGCACGCGTTGCACGCGGTGCACGCCGCTTTCGAATTTGAGCGTGCTAAATACGTCGTCACCTTTGACGGCAAAAATAATTTCTTTGAACCCGCCTACTTCTGATGGGCTCTCGCTTATAAGTTCAGTTTTGAGGCCGTGCCGTTCGGCAAAGCGGCTGTACATGCGGAACAGTTCGGCACCAAATAAACTGGCTTCGTCGCCACCAGCGCCCGCGCGAATTTCGACAATGACATCTTTTTCGTCGTTGGGGTCACGGGGGGTGAGGAGGGCAAACAGTTTGTCGTCGATGTCGGCGTATTCTTGTTCTAGCGCGGGGATTTCGGCGCGAGCGAGCTCGGCTAGTTCGTCGTCGCCATGCGACATGTCGCCAGCTTCGGATAGTTGTTTGCGGACTTCGCTTTGGCGTTGGCCAAGGGCGATGATAGTTTCTAGTTCATTGAGGCGCTTTGTTTTTTTGGTAAAATCTGGGTCGGCGTAGGCATCGGGGCGCGACAAAAAGCTGTTCAGTTCGACCTGCTCAGATTGCAATTGCTCAAGATTCAGCTGAATCTTTGCCATTTACTGGGCCCCCACGGCAGGCGTATCCGCCTGTAGTTACTTATCGGTTGTTTTATCGGTTTTTTTGGCGGCGCGAGCAACAGTTTTTTTGGCTTTGCTAGCGAGGGCAGCCTGGCGAGCTTTGGCAGCTTCGGCGCGCGCTTTGAAGCGGTCCACGCGACCTTCGGTGTCTACCAATGTTTCTTTGCCGGTGTAGAACGGGTGAGAGGCGCTACTAATAAACACCTCAAGCAGAGGATATTCTTGGCCATCTTCCCATTTGATGGTTTTGTCGGTCTTGGCGGTGGATTTGGTCAAAAACGCAAAACCAGCGCTGGGGTCCTGAATGACCATGGGGCGGTATTCGTTTGGATGAAGCTCTTTTTTCATAACTAGGGCGTATTGTATCTGTTTTTTTTACAGATGTCAAACAGTTTAGAAGGGTTGGGCCCGCAGAAGTGGGGAGGAAATTCACTTCTGCGGGCGGCTTATGACGCCGTGGCACGCGCAAGTGTGGTGCGCAGTCTGACAAGCAGATCACGCTCGACCGTGCGCAGCCATACGTCGGGGTCGTTGGGGCCGAGCGCCCTCGCGATGGCGCGACAAATGCGTGGCTCGATGTCGTCTCTATCTCCTAGCAACTGGACGACGCGCCGGATGAGCAGATCGTGGTCGGTACTCGACAACGTGTGGCCGTCGGCACTGAGCCGTTGCAGGTAGTTGCGTACGATCTGCACTATGTCTACCTTGCCCGCCATCTTCACCTCCTGAGTATTTGACGGCGTCTGTCTGCACTATAAAAATAACTGCTCAAAAGAACAAGCCCGCCAGAAGCAGCGGTGCCATCAGAGCGGTGTGGCTCCGGGCGGGCTTGCTTGTAGCGGGTGTATGGGTGTCAGCCTTGGGGCGGGTGAGCTTGGGTAGCGACTGCAGTCGCGATTCCTTGCTTTAAGGCGGCGCAGGCTTCATCGCTCGGGGCGTGCACACCGAGCTGGTGTAGCATTATACCGAAGCGTACAATGATTCGCTCGTACAACTCCGAAGCGTTGAAGCCAGCAGGATCAGCGATGATGTCGAAGATCTCCTCGTACAACTGCCGCAGATCCAGCAGGATCAGCAGCCACTTGTATTGCTGTTCGAATTGCTGGCGATCGTCATGGGCTTGCGCACGCTTGGTGTGGCTGCCAGGTTCGCTTTGGGTAAAGGTGAACAGCTCGCGCAGTGTTGCCTCCAGTCTGCGGGCGATGCTCGCGAACAGGCTCATCATGTCGGGAGCTTCCTGAATCTGCAGCAACAGAGCAGTATCAACCACACACACGCGTAGTTGCTGTGCTGCAGCTTCTACTTCTCTTGCCAGTTCTTGCGCAGCCACCCGCGTGAGCGCTCGCCAGACTTCATCGGCTTCTCGTGCTACGCCGGGGTTTTGCAGTGCGAATTGCTGGGTCAGGCTCAATGAGCCTGGGCCCTCCTGAGATGTACCAGACACGAACGGTGCCTTTCATATCCGACTAGCCTAATTGTGGCTTTTTATTTATACAACCGTTTGATTGGCTGTGCAACTATCGACAAATATTGGAAAGGCTGGTACAATAACAAGCAATAACTTTTAACGACACACCCTGACGCGCGTACAATCCTCCCACTCGGGTAAATGCGCAGGGGAAGAAAGAAGGATTATGGCAGTTGCCGTAGATATCAAGGCTTTGCTCGCCGCAGGCGCGCATTTTGGCCACAAAACAAGCCGTTGGCACCCCAAAATGGCCCCTTACATTCATAGTAAACGGGCTGGTAGCCATGTAATTGACCTTACCAAAACAGTGGAAGCGCTCGACAAAGCGTTGCCATTTATTACTAAATCTGTTGCTGATGGCAAACAAATACTACTTGTGGGCACCAAGCGCCAAGCCAAAGACATTGTGCGTGCTGCTGCCATCGATGCAAAAATGCCATACGTTACCGAACGCTGGCTTGGTGGCATGCTTACCAACGTACTGACGACGAGCACTCGTATCAAGCATCTGAAAATGCTCGAAACCCGCATGGCGAGCGGTGAATTGGCCAATCGCTACAGCAAACTGGAAGTGCAACGTTTCCAAGAAGAAATTGACAGTTTGAACCTAAAATATAGCGGTATCAAAGATATGAACGGCCAACCCGGTATCGTATTTGTGGTCGACATGCTGGCCGACAAAAACGCTGTAGCTGAAGCCCGTCGCCTAAACATCCCGGTTGTCGCTATTACCGACACCAACGCCGACCCAACTCTGGCCGACTATGCCATTCCAGCCAACGACGACGCAATCAAAAGTATCCAAATCATTGTAGACTACATCAAACAAGCTGTTGCCGAAGGCATGAGCAGCCGCAAAACAGCCGACGCAAAGGGGGAGTAAATGGGCGTTTCACTCGATGATGTTAAAAAATTGAAAGACCTCACTGGCGTAGGCCTGACCGATGCCAAACAAGCACTCGAAGCTGCCAGTGGCGATTTCGACAAAGCGCTGGCTGAAATGCGCAAAAAAGGCTTGACCAAAGCCGAAAAGCGCGGCGAACGCGAAGCCAGCCAGGGCCTGGTAGACAGCTACGTGCATGGCAATCGCATTGGCGTGCTAGTGGAAGTTAACTGCGAAACTGACTTCGTGGCGCGCACCGACGATTTTAAAAACTTGGTGCATGACCTAGCTATGCATATTGCCGCCACCAACCCGCAGTATGTCAGCATGGACGACATCCCGGCCGACGTGCGCGACGCCAAAGCAGCCGAATTTGCCGAAAAAGCCAAAGCCGAAGGCAAGCCCGACGCCATGGTACAGCAAATCGTGGATGGCATGCTCAAAAAATATTTTGCCGAACTCTGCCTGCACGACCAACCGTTCATCAAAGACCCCAATCAGACAGCGGGTGAGCTCATCAAAACCCACATCGCCAAACTAGGCGAAAATATTGTGGTGCGCCGTATGGCGCGGTTTGAACTGGGCGTAAGCGAATAAATTTTTGCCAGAAATCAAAAATCGCCTCAATCACGGGGCGATTTTTGTATGAGATAAGTTATTTTTGTGTGGCGGTCCGGCGCGAACCGAACCGCCCACACGCACCCGTCTAGAGATCCTTGGTCTTGGCGGTGAGAAGGTTGGTCTGCGGGCCGAAGCCGAGGCCGTTCACCTTGGCGCCGCGACGCGTGAGCTGTGCTCGCATCACGAAGGCCAGCGCCGGAGGCTTGCCCTCCCGGGCAAGTCGACGAACGCGTTGCTCCAATTCGTACGGCAGATTGGTTGTGACGACCATCAGTGTCTGATTGGCCGCGACGGTGACGGCAGTTTCCCACCGCAAGTTCTCGCCGAAGGTTTCGGCAAGGAACGTTTCCAGCGCTACGCGCATGGCTTCGGCCACTTCGTCATGAGTATTACCCGAGTAATCGGGGAGGTCGTCGAAGACGATGGGCTCGTAGTACAGGCCTTCTTCGGTATTGAGTACCAGGGCTACCTCGCCCGTGACAGTGGTTACTACTACCACTGCACGTTTGGGTGTTGCCATCAGTAACCTCTTTCATCGGGGACGCCAGCAATTATATAATTTTTTTGTTCATTTGTATAACACGCGTTACACTTAAGATATGTTTGATACCAAACCCTACCAAGAACGTATGCAGTTGGCTGTGCTGCATTTTGAAGACGAAGTCAAAAAACTGCGTACTGGGCGCGCCAATCCTGGCATGCTCGATGGCGTAATGGTCGAAGCTTATGGCCAGAAAATGCCGCTGATCCAGGTGGCCACGATCACTGTGCCGGAGCCGCAGTTGCTGCAAATTAATCCATTTGACCCCACCAACGTTGCAGCGATCGCCAGCGCCATACGCGACGACCAGGGCCTCGGCTTTAATCCCAGCGACGACGGACGAGTGGTGCGCGTACCCGTACCAGCGCTCACTACCGAGCGCCGTCAACAGATCGTGAAGCAACTCAACGAAAAAGTAGAAGAAGCGCGCATCGCCATGCGCAACGTACGCCATGACGCGCTGAAAGATGCCAAAACCAAAAAAGACGCCAAAGAATTAAGCGAAGACGACGTAAAACGCGCCGAAAAATTCATGGACGACGCCATGCGCGATATGCAAGCCAAGCTTGAAGCTGCCGCCAAAGCCAAAGAACAAGAAATAATGACCCTGTAGTTCATGGTCCAACATATCACCAGCCGCCAAAACCCGCGCGTGAAGCAATTGGTAAACCTGCGCAAGCGCCGCGATCGCGACGACGCCGGGCTGTTTTTGATAGAAGGCTACCGCGAAGTACAGCGCGCTTTGCAAAAAGGCGTGGCTATTCGCGAACTCTACTATTCGCCCGACTGGTTTCTGGGCAGCAACGAACCAGCGCTGATCAAACAGGCCGAAGCTGCGGGCGCGCAATTGTTTGAACTTACCAAAGATGTGTTCGAGCGATGTTCGTATCGTGACCGGCCCGACGGTTTGTTGGCTGTGGCGCCGCAGTGGAAGCGCGGGCTCGACGACATCAAGCTGCCCAAAGATCCGTTTGTGTTGGTGCTCGAAGCTATCGAAAAACCGGGCAATCTGGGCACTATGCTGCGATGCGCCGATGGTGCTGGCGTGGATTTGGTAATTGTTTGCGACCAAGTGACCGATATATTCAACCCCAACGTGGTGCGTGCTTCAACCGGCGTACTGTTCAATGTGCCGGTGGTAGTGAGCGATTCGCAGTCGGTATATGATTGGCTGCACGCCAAAAAAGTGAAGATTGTCTCCACCACACCACACACCGATGTGCTGTATTCCGCCGCCGACCTCAAAGGTCCCTTGGCTCTGGTGATGGGGAGTGAGCAATACGGGCTGAGCGATTTCTGGATGAGTAAAAGCGACGCGCTGATTCGTATACCTATGGCTGGCATTGCTGATTCGCTCAATGTGGCTATATCGGCAGCGATTGTAATGTACGAAACTCTCAGACAACGTGGGGTATAATAGCCTCAGATGATGAGCACACTCTATTTTATTATTGGGATTATACTGTTTGTTGCGCTAGTAGTGGTGCACGAATTTGGTCACGCGCTGGCGGCTCGCCGCAATGGGGTGCGAGTCGATGAATTTGGTGTAGGCTTCCCGCCGCGCGCCTGGAAACGCAAACTCAAAAACGGTACGATTTTTAGCCTCAACTGGTTGCCGATCGGTGGGTTTGTGCGTCTGCATGGCGAGCATGATTCGGCTGAGGGCCCCGGCACATATGGTGGCGCGAGTATCTGGGTGAAGACCAAAATTTTGCTTGCAGGTGTTGTCGTAAACTGGCTGACGGCAGTGGTGATATTCACTATTTTGGCACTATTTGGCATGCCCAAAGTACTATCTCATCAATTTTCTGTGGCCGGCGACACGTATGTTATACACAATAATATTTCGGTCGCAGCAGTGAGCGGTGGAACACCGGCAAGCAAAATTGGCTTGCAGCCTGGGGACGATATTATTTCGATTGCTGGTGAACCGGTTACCAGTGCCGAAGACTTCAGCCAACAAACTGCCGCCCATGCTGGCCAAAAAGTCGATTTAGTTATCGAGCGCAACGGTCAACGTCAAACCCTGCAACCCACTTTGAACACAGAGCGCGTTGCCGGCCAAGGTTACTTGGGTGTTAGCCCGGGCGAGCAAACGTTGCAACGAGCTACGTGGTCGGCGCCGATTGTGGGCGTGGGCGTCACGGCACAATTTACCTATGAAACATTCAAAGGTTTGTGGATGACAATTGGTAAATTGTTCGAAGGACATTTTTCGGAAGCAGGGCAGAATGTTGCGGGGCCCGTTGGCGTGGTTGGGATTCTCAAAACAAGCAGCGATACCGGTTTTACGTTCGTGCTGTTCCTGATAGGTATCATATCCCTGACGCTGGCCGTGATGAACGTGCTGCCTATCCCGGCGCTCGATGGCGGACGATTATTTGTGACGCTTGTGTATCGTGCGCTACGCCGGCCGCTCACCAAATCGCGCGAGGAAAAAATCCAAACGGTGGGTTTTGTGTTGATTATGTCACTCGTTTTACTAATCACTATCACCGATGTTGGACGACTTTTCCAGCACTAAAAAACCGCTGACAATTGGCGCGCGTATCGGTGGCGTGCTGAGCGCGATTGGCCTGAGCGCGTTGCTATTTATAGCGCCGCAGTTGATACTGGTTGGGTTTTGGCCGCCGTTGGCACGGTTGTTGCCGTATAGCGATAACATTTTGAATTTTATCTTTGCCATGCTACTCGAAGCACTGACCGTGCTGTGTGTAGTGTTGCTGGTGCGAGCCTATGGCAAGCGACTAACGGACATTGGGTTGGGTAAGTGGCGTTGGGGGTTTGTGTGGCGGGCGCTGGCCGGCGTAGTGGTGTATTTTGCGTTATCAATAGCTATTAGCGTAGTGGCGGGGTGGATCTGGCATATTAATTTTGACCAAAAACAAGAACTGGGATTTGAAGCGCCACAAGCCATCGAATATGTGTGGGTGTTTTTGGGGTTGGTGGTGTTGCCGCCGTTGGCCGAAGAAATATTATTCCGTGGGTTTTTGTTTACCGGTCTGCGCAACAAGCTGCCGTTTTGGGCAACCGCACTTATAATAAGCGGGCTGTTTGCGCTGGCGCACGGGCAAGTGAATGTGGGGCTCGACGTGTTTGCGCTCAGCCTGGTGCTTTGCTTCTTGCGCGAAAAAACGCACAGTCTGTGGCCGGGCATCATGCTGCACGCTCTCAAGAACGGAATAGCCTTTTTGTACCTGTTTGTTTATACTGGGCCTAAGTAGTATGACGCACTATCAGACGACAGCTTACCCGCGCATCCCGGCCACCCGGCCGTAGTTTGATATACCTCAGATTTATTTACCTTAACGAGAACTTGTATGAACGAAAAAAAACTTTTGCCTAAAAAAACAGGCGATTTGGCTGATTGGTACACGACCATCATTCAACTAGCCGAGCTGGCGGATTATGGCCCCAGCAAAGGCACCATGATCATCCGCCCGTATGGCTACGCGATTTGGGAGTTAGCGCAGGCTGCGCTCGATGAACGGTTCAAAGCCCACGGCGTGCAAAATGCGTATTTTCCGCTGTTTATCCCCATGTCTTTTATAGAAAAAGAAAAGAGCCATGTCGAAGGCTTCGCGCCTGAACTGGCAGTTGTCACCCATGGTGGCGGCGAAAAGTTAGAAGAGCCGCTGGTGGTGCGCCCGACGAGTGAAACTATCATCAACAATTCGTTTAGTAACTGGGTGCAGTCATGGCGCGATCTGCCTATGCAGATCAATCAGTGGTGCAGCGTGGTCCGCTGGGAAAAGCGTACCATGCCATTCATCCGTACTAGCGAATTCTTGTGGCAAGAAGGCCATACCATCCACGCCACTCACCCGGAAGCCCAAGCCACTCAAAAGTGGGCGATGGACGTTTACCAAGATGTGTATGAGAATTTTTTTGCGCTGTATGGCAAACGTGGCAACAAATCGACCAACGAACGCTTTGCCGGCGCCGATGACACGTTGACCATGGAGCACCTTATGCCCAGCGGCAAGGCGTTGCAGAGTTGCACATCGCACGATTTGGGGCAGAATTTTGCCAAAGCATTCGAAACGAAATTCCAGGACAAAGAAGGCAACCAATCATACGTATGGCAAACCAGCTGGGGGTTTTCGGCTCGCAGTTTGGGCGGTTTGATATTGATGCATGGCGACGACAATGGGCTGCGTCTGCCCCCTAAGCTCGCGCCCACGCAAGTAGTGATCGTGCCCGTAGTGGCCGACCAACAATTGGTAGAATACGCCCACAAACTAGCCGACGAATTGAAGCAAAAAGGTGTCCGTGTGCTCGTAGATGATCGAGAAGACGAACGATTGGGCTACAAGATCAACAAATGGGAAGTCAAAGGTGTGCCGCTGCGCGTAGAAATTGGCAAACGCGAAGTCGAAGCTGGGCAGGTGACTGTGGCTCGCCGCTGGGACGGCGCCAAAGTGACAGTGCCGCGTGATGCGTTTGTAGCCGATGTGCAGAACAAACTCGATGAGATCCAGCAGACTATGCTCGATGCGTCCCGCAAACACACCGACGACAACACCCGCAAAGCCGCTAACTATGACGAGTTCAAGCAACTCATGGCGCGCGAAGACAAAGGGCTGATCGAAGTCTACTGGAACGACGATCCGGAAGTCGAAGCCAAAGTAAAAGCCGAGACCAAAGCCACGAGTCGTTGTCGTATTGGCAGCGGCGATGGTGTGGATTTTTATACCGGTAAACCCGCGAAAGATATCTGGATTTTTGCTCAATCCTATTAACAGAACTTGCAGCCCTTGCATAGTTTGCTATACTAGAATTTAGACGAGTTGGAACGAAAGTTCCGGGAAATGGCCAGACTTAACTTTCCCGCTGACTCGTGAATTTTATTTGTAAGAAAGTGAGTTTAAGGACATATGAAAAAGGCCTACCAATTGACGGCGGCTGGAAAATTAGATTTAGAAGAAGAGCTACTGGAGCTCAAATCCCGCCGCAGTGACATCGCTCAAAAAATTGCTGACGCTCGTGATTATGGCGACCTCAGCGAAAACGCCGAATATAGCGCCGCCCGCGACGAACAAAGTCAGGTTGAAAGCCGCATTGCCGAAATCGAAGAGATTCTGAAAAATGCCAGCCTGATCAAAATCAAAGCCAGCGACAAAGTCATTGTGGGCAGTGCTGTCGAGCTAAAGAACGGTGAAGGCAAAAAAGTTGAATACCGCATTGTGGGTTCAGTCGAAGCCGATCCGCTAGAGGGCAAAATCAGCAACGAATCGCCAATCGGCAAAGCGTTGATGAACAAAAAAGTCGGCGACAGCGCCACCATCAAGACGCCAAATGGTGAAGTGACGTACAAAGTTGTAGCCATTAGCTAACGCTAGGGTATACAGTTCAAAAGAACTCCGTATGGGGTTCTTTTGACTTATAAATTTATTATGGTATTTTATATATAGTGACAACAACATAGGAGGTGATGGGCTGTGAGGCTCATCATATGTCCGGCTTACGGCAGAGGGCCCTTGAGTCATGCCGGCGCCGGTACGGAGTTCGAAGGTCATCTGCCGCCCACGTTCGGCGAGCTGGGATACATCAACAACCTGTCCGTTGTGGGCCGGCTCGAGGTGCAGCTGCCGACGACCACCAGCTACCCCCTGACGCTTTTGGGTCGGGGCACGTGCCCGAACCAAGCGTGCCGCGGGATCCTGCGCGTTTCGCCGCTACTGGCAACGTACAGCGTCGTCATCCCCAGAGAGGACGATGTCGACAACGAGACCCGGGAGTGGCTGTATACACACATGGTGGAAGATGTCGAACGGTTCCTGGCGAAAGCCGCCGAGGAGGCTCGGGCCATGCTGGCCCTGCGTCGCGGCGAGCTGTCGGCTGGGAGATGACTTCCTTCACGCAACCCCACCGCGAGCGGACGGCTGCCGACCCCGGCAGTCGTCCGCTCGGCGAAATTTTTACTTATCTATCTGGCCAATGGTACAATAACCCCATATGGCAACACTCAAAGAACTGCGCGATGAGCGCCTGCGCAAATTAGATGATCTAAAAAAGCTGGGCGTCAACGCTTATCCGGCCAACACCGAGCGTACTCACACGCTGGGCCATATTATCGATGATTTTGATACGCTGCAGGGCCAGCAGGTGAGCGTGGTGGGGCGCATTACCAACATTCGCAAATTTGGCAAGATCGCTTTTGTGGTGGTCAAAGACGCCACGGCTTCACTGCAATTATTTTTGGGCGCCGACAAAGTGGCCGGGCTAGATGCTGCCAATAGCCAATTGGGATTTGAACAACTACCGCTCCTCGACAGTGGCGATTTTGTGCAAGCCAGCGGCCCCGTGGTCAAAACGCAAACCGGCGAAATGTCGGTAGAAGTGCACGCCCTGCGTCTGCTCACCAAAAGCCTGCGCCCACTGCCCACCACCCACGACGGGTTTAGCAACAAAGAAGAGCGCTTGCGCCGTCGCTACGTCGACACCAACGTGAACCCCGATGTGTATCAGCGTTTTATTCGTCGCAGTAAATTTTGGCAAGCCACGCGTCAGTTTTTGGAAATCGAAGGGTTTATCGAAATCAATATCCCCGTGCTTGAACTCACTACTGGGGGTGCCGATGCCAATCCGTTTGTGACGCACATGGACGCGCTGGATCAAGATTTTTATCTGCGCATTAGTCACGAACTACCACTGAAGCGTTTGCTGGTGGGCGGCTACGAAAAAGTGTTCGACATTGGCCCCCGTTTTCGCAACGAAAACTACAGCGACGAGCACCTGCCCGAACACATCGCTATGGAATGGTACTGGGCGTACGCCGACTGGAATATGGGCATGAAACTCACCGAGCGCCATGTGCGCCATGTGGCCGACCAAACGTGGGGCAGGCGAGAATTTACATTACTCAATGGGCACACAATTGATTTGGGCGCAGATGGCCAAGACTGGCCGCGCATTAGTTTTGTGCAAATCATCAAAGACCATTACGGGATCGACGTATTTGCCACCGACCTCAAAGAAGTGCAAGCTGCCCTGGCCCAGCATAAAATCGAAGTCGAAAAGCACGACAACATATCGCGCGGCATCGACAAATTATGGAAAAAAGTACGCGTTACCTTGCCCGGCCCGGCGTTTCTGGTAGACATCCCCACGTTTTTGCAGCCACTAGCCAAAACGCAGCCCGGCAAACCAGAACTCACCGAGCAGTTCAACCTCATCTTGGGCGGCACCGAAGTCTGCAAAGCATACTCTGAGTTAAACGATCCCATCGACCAGCTAAACAGATTTGCCGAACAGCAACACATGCGCGACGCCGGCGACAGTGAGGCCCAAATGCTAGACATGGACTACGTGGAAGCACTGGAATACGCCATGCCGCCAGCGTGCGGGTTGGGCTATAGCGAGCGGCTTTTCTGGATGCTTGAAGGGGTGACGGCAAGGGAAGGGGTGGTATTCCCCCAGCTCAGACGCGAATAACTAGATAAATGGTTGGGTGGGCAGAAAGGTATTCTATGCAAAATCTTATTCTGCTCATGGTTGTTTGTTTTATACTCGGTGCCTTAGTGATGACCGTTACAAAAAGGCCGAGATACTTGCTCTGGTCTAAGATCAGGAGAAAAACAAAAGTCCTTCAAGAGTATTGGAAGATCATTTCAATACTTGGGGCTTTTTTTGTGCTACTGTATGCCGTCGTACTGTGGTTGGTCGGGCCTAGTTATTTGGAAGCGGCAATTTCTATACTCAATCAATTTTCAGGATTGACCTTCGCGGTTTATATTGGTTATTTTGCCTTTAGACAACTTTTAGAGAGCAGAAAAGACAAGCTTGTTGAGGATGCAGACGATTTGCTTCGATCTCAAGAGTACGCTCGCGCCATACAAAAGTATGAACGTATAGTTGAAATAGACCCTGAAGACATTAGGCCGGCGGCTAATTATATTGAGACCTGTATCCTGGATGGAGATTTAGCCAAAGCCGAGTCGCTAACTCCTGATTTTAAAAAACGGTGTATAAGTGCCAAAGAACAACTGCAAGCGCATTATTTTTCGGTTGTTATCGAATTAATTAAGGGCCATATTCCTGAAGCTCAAGAAAAAATTGGTATAACAACACAGTTTATAAAGCAGAACCGCAGTGTAACGCCAATGGCATGGGGCTTTGGGGATTTATACGCAAGTCCAAAATACCAGGAACTTACTGGCGACTCTCGGTTGTTGCTTGATAACTTTGTAGATTATTTGATGTCCAGGTTGGGCGATCGCACAAGTAGATACGAGGCAGGGGATTACAGACTCGCTCCGGTACCTAGCCTAGATAAGAAAAATTAAGAGTCTTCGCGTACCACCAAAATCGTGCATTCTGTCACCAACGCCGCGATCGCCCCGACCGCTGCCAGCGGGGGAGCCAAAACAGCTCCCACCACGCCGATGGTCAGCGGCAGTTCGACTAGCGTTTTGCCGGCTTTGTCTTTTATGATTATCCGGCGCACGTTGCCTTCTTTGATCAGTTCTTTTACTTTGGCCAGCAGTTGCTCGCCGTCGACTTTGAATTCTTCACGATGTTCACTCATATATTTAGTATAAGCCATTTTTCAGCTGGGCCCTGGCATACTGGGGCCATAAGGAGAAAATATGGATAAACCAGCTGAATCAAAGGGTACATCACCTCAGGCAACGCAACGATGGGGGAATAAGACAATATTTGTGATTATCATAGTCTGCTTACTTTTTAGCGGGATAATGGGCGGGTTTTGGTTCATGCACCATTGGCGCCAGATGGCAGAAATTGGCCTGGCCAACAAGGTAGAGATGCATGGCCAGTTCGCTATGGGTGGTGGGGGACTGAGGCATTTTGATGGCGGTGAGAAAACATTCGACAATCCCACCGACGGCACCAGCCGCACGGTGTTAACTGGCGTCGTAACGCAAGTGAGCGCGAGTGGATTTACGATCGCTGGCAATGGCACAACCAAAACCATTACCGCCACGAGCAACACATCATACGTCGGCAAAGACAAGGTGGCAGTGAACGATAGCGTAATGGTGCGTGGCACCACCAACAGCAATACGTTTACTGCCGACTCTGTACATATCGTAAATAGATAGTATAATTTGGTTACCGACGTCTGTAGGAGGACTGTTGGACCAAAAAACGACATCGTTCTGGCGTGCTCGGCTGCTTCTGGCCGTCGCGGTAGGACTGCTCGCTGCTCAAGCGTGGTTGTTTGTACCGCGTATGGACGATGAACCTGGGCCCGTAGGGTTTCAGGTCGCCGCCGCTGTGCTGGCGATTCTGATCAATGTCTGCGCCATGTTTTGGGCGTGGAACCAGCGTGGTCGTGGTGCGGCGATTGCGTTTGTCGTTGCGATGGGAGCGACACTCGCCGCCTGCGTGCCGTATTGACCACTATTCACCCCTCGAAGGAGGCGGAAACGTGAGTAACCCCACCTCGGAACAGCCCGAAGGAATTTCGGGGCTCATGCGCACCCGGCGACGCAGCCGCAAGGTTGGGTACGTCGGCGTGGGTATCAACCTGCTGGTGATCGTGGGCAGCCTGGTCCGCGCGCACATGGTGCCCGGCACGGCCAACTTCACCCAGTTCTGCATAACGTTCGGCGTACTGGGTGCCGTTCTGTCGGGCCTGGGCGCGTTCATGCTCGCTGGCACCGCCGAAGATGAAGCGCGGGCGGAGAAGCGGGCGGGCGAGAGCCCTCGGCTGTTCGTTCTGGTCGGCGCCATCCTGGGCATCGTGATGAGCGTGGTCCTGACCTGCGTCACCGTGTTCAGCTGATCCGCCCCATTCTGGCCGCCGCATGCGCACACGTGCGGCGGCCAGCGATAGATTTTTGTGGCATTATTATTTATGCTTATGTCAGCCATGGCAAATTACAAAGGGCATATTGTGGGCGGGTTCGCGCTAGCAGCGGTGTATACATCGGTGCTGATGTTTGTGCCTATCCAGTTGTTTGCCGAATCGGCTGGCGTATTACAAGGTTGGCAGGCGATTGCGGCAGTGTTTGTACTGGGGATGTTGTTTGGGCTTTTTCCGGATATCGACACTAATAGTAAAGCGCAGAATATTTTCCTAGGCACGGCATTTATATTAGACATTGTTCTTATTGCCACGGGGCACATCGAAGCGGCGGCGTATCTGGGTTTGCTGGCTATGACGCCGGTGGTGGGTAAGCACAGGGGCTGGACGCATAGCAAGCTCGCCATGGTGTTGGTGCCACTGCCGATTTTGCTAGTGCCATATCTGTACAATCCGGCTATGTTGCCGGTGAGTATTGTGTACTATGGAGCGGCGGTGGCGGGGTATTTTAGCCACTTGTTGCTTGATGGACTCATATTTCGGCATTTCCGGATAGAGGGCTAGGCGGTATACTAAACCCATGATTGAATTTTTTATCGTGATTGCTCGAGTGACTGCTGCGTTTTGGCGCACGCTCAAAAACGATACCGCCGCCAAAGCACTGATATTTTTTGTACTGATTATTCTGGCTAGTGGCACGATATTTTTTATAGAAATTGAGCATTGGGACTTTGTACGCGCGTTTTATTACTGCGTACTCACGCTTACCACGGTAGGCACAGGTGACCTGATGCCGCACACCGACATTGGCCGGCTGTTTACGGTGTTTTATTTGTTCTTGGGTGTGGGTGCAATGTTGGGTGCGCTACAGTTGATCGCCAAGCATGCTGTAGCTCAGTCGGATGGTCCAGAATTTATGCAGCACCTTGGAAAACGCAAAACACCCCCGCAAGAGTAGCGAGGGTGTCTTTGTTTGTTTTGACCTATTGTAGGTAGTCGTTCCAGTGGATTTCGCCCGATTTGAGACGCCATCCAGCAACGGCGCTAAACGCCAAAATTGCCGTGATCACCACCAGCGGCAATAGCTCTGAAATTTCTTTCATAGTAAGCACCCCTTTTTGTTTTTGTTAATAGTATGAATATATAGCATAAGCTATTTCCAGCGCAAGCCTTTTATGCGTATACTGAAGCAAAAGGGAGCAATGAAGTGGCAGAAGCGGCGATCCGGCTCAAGAAATTGACCAAATTTTACGGACAGAGTAGGGGTATTAGCAAAGTCGACTTGGTGGTGAACCATGGCGAGATTTTTGGATTTTTGGGCCCCGATGGCGCGGGCAAGACGACGACTATCAACATGCTCCTCAATATTATCTGGCCGACTGACGGGGAAGTGTGGGTGCTCGGTCAACGGCTGCACGGCGACATGCCCGAAGTGCGACGTAACATTGGCTATCTGTATGGCGACATGGAGCTATATGGCAATCTGACGGGCTGGCAATACCTGCGCTTGGTGGGCGATATTGCGGGCGGCGTATCTATGGATCGAGCGCGCGAACTAGCCGAGCGACTCGACGCGGCGCTGGGGCGCAAAATTCATACTCTTTCGCGTGGCAACCGCCAAAAAATCGGCTTGGTAGCGGCGCTGGTACGCCCAACCAAATTGTTGATACTCGATGAGCCCACCAGTGGTCTAGACCCCTTGATCCAAAAGCAGTTCAATGAACTGATGATCGACTATCGCAATGCTGGCGGCACAGTATTTATATCGTCGCACGTGCTTAGCGAGGTGCAGACGCTGTGCGACCGCGTAGCGTTTATCAAAGAAGGCAAAATTATCGCTGTAGGCAATTTGCGCGAGGTGATGGGACGTATCAACAAGCGCGTCGTGGTGTCGGCTGCACCTACGGTGCTGCAAACCATTGCCAAAATCAAAGGCGTGCAGGGATTTCGCGTTGATGATCATCACGCGCACTTCGAAGTCACCGGTAATCCAGCCCATGTGCTCGCGGCCATGCCGCTGCAAAAAATCCAAGACATCACCGTGGCGCCGCCCGAGCTCGAAGAAATATTCATGCGCTACTACGAAGGTGGGGGAGAAAAATAATGCTGCCGCTACTCAAGAAAACGCTTCGCGACAAACGCTGGGTAATACTAGGCTGGATGCTGGGCATGGGGCTGCTGTGTATATTTACGCTCAGTTTTTTCCCTACGTTTAGCGAGACCAAAGCGTTTGACGAAATTTTCAAAAACCTACCCCAACAGTTTCAGGGTTTACTAGGCGACAGCGACACATTTCGCAAACTGCCCAACTACGTAGGCGCGCAATTGTACGATATCCGCTTGCCGCTTCTCACTATTGTATTGGCAGTGGTGATGGCCGTTGGCTTGACCGTGAGCGAAGAAGAATCTGGCACGCTTAAGACATTGCAAAGCCTGCCGATTGCGCGGCGTAGTGTGGTGATCGCTAAATGGTTGTCTCTGGGGTTAATCACTGGGTTGGTCACGTTTGCGGCGGTACCCGGCGTGTTGATTGGCGCGGCACTAATCAACAAAGGCACCATCGATGCGGGCGATCTGCTGTACGCTACAACGCTGTTGTGGTTATTGTCGTTTGGAGTAGCGGCATTTGGGTTTATGGTGGGCTTTGCCACGGGGCGCAAATCGTTGACCGTGGGGCTGGTGTCGCTGTTTGCTGTGTATAATATTTTCCTGGCGTGGTTTGCGTCATCGGTGGATTGGTTGCAAGATGTTTATAAATTTACGCTGTACTATTATTTCAACAATCCGCAACCAGTGGTGGGCGGAGTAGATTGGTGGCATGTTGTAGTTTTGGCGGCTGCGCCGGTAGTGTTTGGTTTGGTTGGGCTGGTAGTGTATCAACGACGAGATATTGAGGCGGCGTGATGAGGCTGTTCAAACTCATCCCACTATTGCTGCTGGTACTATTCGTAGGTGCGCGGCCAGCGCAGGCGAGTACGCAAGATTTTGTCATCCATGCTTTTGATGCCGATTATTATCTATCGCGCGACGCCAACCGCGTGTCGGAAATGAAAGTCGACGAGCGTATCGTGGCTGAATTTCCAGACTTTAACCAAAACCACGGCATATTGCGCGCTATCCCCAAAAGCTATCAAAACCATTCGCTCGAAGTAACGGTGCTGGCTGTCACCGACGCTGTAGGCAAAAAATTGCACTACGAATCGTACACCGAAAACGATAATTTAGTGCTCAAAATCGGCGACGCCGACACCTATGTGCATGGTGTGCAACAATACAACATTGGCTACACTTTGCGCGGCGTTGTGCAGCCGCTGGGTGACCATGACGAATTGTATTGGGATATCAACGGTGATCAGTGGTCGCAGACTTTTGAACAAGTAACCGCCCGTGTACATATGCCGAACGATCTGTTCCAACAGCTCAATGGGCATCGGACATGCTATAGCGGCTTTTTTGGCTCGGTACAATCCAGCTGTACTATCACCGATGACGGCCATGACACCGTGACGACCGTCACGACGCATAGCCTGAACGCGAGTCAGACATTGACCGTGGTGTTAGCTTTTGCGCCGGGGACGTTTGCAGGGTATCAGCCAAGTGCTGGGCAAATAATGCATTGGGTGTTGATGGGGTTGGCGGTTGCTGCGCCGGTGGTTTTGGCGGGCGTAGTGGTGCTGATTGGGTGGCGACGCAAAGGCCGTGACGCGCCCGCCCGTCACGCGATCGTACCGGAATATCTACCACCTGCGGGCGTGTCGGTGCTGGCGAGCAACGCAGTGCTTGCTGAAAAGTTTGAATCCAAAGCCGTGTCAGCCACCATTGTAGATCTGGCCGTACGACATTACATCAAAATTTACGAAGACAAAAAATCGTATCGGCTAGAGCTTGTCAAAGAACCCAAAGGCCTCAATGTCGACGATCGCGCCGTGCTGGTGATGCTATTTGGTGAGCGGCCGGTGGGTGCAATCGTAGATATGGAGCCGCTGCGCCAAACGCTGGGGAGCAAATCAGAAAGTTTGGGCCAAGCGGTGGGCAAGCGTGTGACCAAAGCCGGATATTTTGCGGCTGACCCCAACAAAGCACGGCAGCCATGGCAGATTTTTGGCGGTATTTTGTTTGTCGTTGGGTTTTTTGCGCCGCCAATAAGTTTGGGGGTGAGTGCTGCCGGCGCTCTATTGTTTATCGGCGCGTGGGTTATGCCGGCGCGCACAGCTAAAGGCGTAGAGCTGCGTAATTACTTGCTGGGCATGAGGGATTACATGAAACTCGCCGAAGCGGATCGCATTAAGCTATTGCAGAGCCCGCATGGCGAATTGACCGAAAAAATAGATGTGGCCAACAAAGGCCAGCTGATCAAACTATATGAGCGATTGCTGCCGTACGCCATATTGTTTGGCATAGAAAAGCAGTGGATGAAACAATTTGCCGATCTGTATGAACAACCGCCGGACTGGTATGTAGGGGATTATTACGGTCCATATGGTTTGGGGCATTTCGTGAGTGCGAGTTCAGTTACGTTCAACCCGCCCAGCAGTTCATCGGGCAGCGGCTTCAGCGGCGGCGCCGGTGGTGGTGGCGGAGGCGGGGGAGGCGGCGGCTGGTAGTCGCTCTGCCAAAATAAGTTCAGTTTGTGCGGCGCGGACGCCGCAACCCCGATGTACAGGGTTGCGGCGTCGCGCTCGGTAGGTCACGGGCGGCTGTTAGGGGTGCCAGGCCCAGCTTTCGGTGCCGGGGCAGATGGCCGCGGTGAGCGGTCCGGCCGGTGGCGGGTTGTTCATGGCGTCCTTGTAGTTGTCGTAGACGGCGCGGTGCCCCATACCGTCGTAGTTGCACACCAGCACACGATCACGCGCACCCTGTACGCCATTGCTGCGCAGGTAGTCGAAGTACAGCTTCTGGATGCCCTTGTGGCCACCCTCGGCCGTTCGAGCGCCGGCCAGGATCACCAGGTGAGCGTTCGGGTTGGCGTTGAGCCACTTGGTGAACAGCTGACCACGGTTGTTGCTGGTGTCGCAGCTGTCCACGAAGAGGTCGTCGTAATTGCCCGGGTCGAACAGCAGGATGTAGGTGATCTCCTGCCAGCGTCCCCCACCGGGGTTGCCCTGAGCTTGCTCCAGCATGTACACCGGACCGAGGCGGCCGATACTGAATCCGCTCGCAGTCTTGATGTACTTGTTCTGCCACGACACCCACGACGGGAAGTCGTTGGCGCCGGCACCCGGAACGCAGCGCGTCGACGATGTCCACAGGTTGTAGGCCCGGTGCGCCGTGGCCGGCGAGCCCTCGTAATCCGTAGAGCTGAAGTACACGGATCCGTTGTACGTAGGCGCCACACACTCCGGCTCACCCGGCGTGTACTGGTTGGCCGCGTTGGGCGTATCCATGTACCGATCCGGCATCCATCCGGTCTGACCGGCGGCGTAGCCGCTGGGGACGTAGATCTGGTGCCAGCGCCGGTTGGCGTACGGGCCGATGGCCTGGCCCCACGTGCCGCAGACCAGTTCGACGCTCGTGCCGTACAGCACGTACCGCGAAGTGATCCGCGTGGCGTTGTTGAAGTCATTGGGGTCGTTGCGGAGGTAGATCCCCGAATAGGGGTCGGTATCCGCGTCGATGACGTGGTAGTACAGCCCGGTACCGGCTTGGGCCGGCGGGGCCATGGCTACCTGGCCACCAAAGACCAGGGTGAGGCTGGCGGCAACCAACCCCACACGACGCAAGAGTCGCATCGTGCACTTCCTTCCTGCTAGGGGCTTGTCCAACTATTGAGTTGTTGTGAAATTGTTTTGCTTAAGTCACTTGCGCGTGACCTACCGCCGGCAGTATATCATACTGGGCAAGACGGGCGCAAAAACGCGGCTGGGAGTATAATAATGAGAGCTTAAAACCGAGGGAAATATGAATAGCATGCTCGCCACTGCACAGGCTGCCATCCGCCAAGCCGCCCAAGACGCCGACATTAGTGAAGCCAAGGCGCAAGAATTATTAGTGCCCGATTACGAGCATATGTTTGAAGTCACGGCCGGTGGCAAAAAATTTCCCGCCTACCGTGTGCAGCACAAAAACACGTTGGGGCCATACAAAGGTGGTATCCGGTTTCACCGCAATGTCAGCCTAGATGAAGTGCGGGCCTTGGCCACGCTTATGACGTTTAAATGCGCAGCCGTGGGCTTGCCGCTGGGCGGTGGCAAAGGTGGGGTTATCGTAGACCCAGCCACACTCAGCCAGGCCGAGCTCGAAGAATTATCACGTGATTACGCGCGGCAGTTGGCGCCACACATTGGTTCCGACCGAGACGTGCCTGCGCCCGACGTCAACACCAACGCCCAGATTATGGACTGGATGACCGACGAACTGGCCCGAGTGAAAGGTCAGCGCGACGCAGCGGCGTTTACCGGCAAGCCAGTGGGGCAGGGCGGTAGCGAGGGCCGCAACGCAGCCACCGGTCGCGGCGGTGTGATTGCGCTGCTGCAGCTCCTCAAGCACAACAAAATGGCCGACCAACCACTCACTATTGCGCTGCAGGGTTTTGGAAATGTGGGGTATCATTTTGCCAACACACTTCGCGAGTATCCACAGCTCAAACTCGTAGCCGTCGCCAACAGCAAACACACCTGGCACAAACCAGACGGTATTGATGTAAGCAAACACGCTGCTTCAGGCGAGCCCCGCCCCGAAGATCTGGCCGACCTAAAAGACGTAAAACCACTCCCCAGCACCGATATAGTTGGCGTGCAGGCCGACGTGCTAGTGCTGGCTGCACTCGAAGATGCGGTGACAGACCAAAATATGCATGAAGTGCGGGCGCGCATGATTGTCGAGCTGGCCAACGGCCCCATTACCCAAGAAGCTGAAGCCTATCTGGATAAAAAAGGCGTGACAGTATTGCCCGACATTGTGGCCAACGCTGGCGGTGTCATTGTGTCGTGCTTTGAGTGGCAGCAAAACCTGCGCGGTGAGCACTGGTCTGAAAAAGAAGTGAATAACATGTTAGATATGATTCTCATGCGCGCGACCAATTCTATGATTATGCAGGCCCAAATCAAACACATCAGTCTCAAGCGCGCTGCATTTGCGTTGGCGCTCGAAAGGCTGACTCGATGAGCCAAACTGCTATTTTTGCCGCTGGCTGTTTCTGGGGAGTGCAGGCGTATTTCGATGAAGTGCCCGGCGTGCTTGCAACAACTGTAGGCTACACCGGCGGCCACACGCCAAACCCAACCTATGAAGATGTGTGCACGCACACCACGGGTCACGCCGAAGCCACTCAAATAGAATTTGACCCGAGCAAAATTAGTTATCGCGACATGGTGCGCCAGTTTTTTCGCATGCACGATCCTACGCAGATGAACCGCCAGGGGCCAGACGTGGGGGATAATTATCGATCAGCCATTTTTTACGTCGATGATGCACAGAAAAAGGCCGCTGAAGAAGTAAAAACCATGGTGCAAAAAGACTTTGACAAACCCATTGTTACCGAAATTACCAAACTGGGCGAGTTTTATGTAGCTGAAGAATATCACCAAAAATTCTTTCAAAAAACAGGGATCGGGGCATGCCACATTCCGTATGCGCCTATTGCAAAATAGTTATTAAAATTATATAATAATCCTTACACCAATTGCGAGTGGAGGAATATTGTGACTGGGACGCAGATAGTATTCTTCGTGATGGGAATCATCACGATGGTTGTTGCACCCATAGCAATCAAGCACGCCTACAGGGCCTACAACCTTGGGGGCGCGCTAATGGTCGGATCGGCCTTCGCGACCTGTGGGCTGTTCATCACCTACAGCCTGGCCGACAACGCCTTGCGAATGTGCTCCGACGTAGTCATCAACGCGCCAGCCTACCTGGCCGTCGTGATGCTCGTGGTGGGTGTGGTGCGCAAGGTGTGGGAGCAGCAAGTTGGCGACATGTCGCCCGAAGGCGCTGATCATCTTGAACTTCTTCTGTCGAAGCCGACGGCTACTGATGAGCCGCCGGTGATCGAAGGGGAATGGCGCAACGGTGCAGCGCCACGCAGCTAGCCTCGTGGCGGCAGGCGGCGACGGTTCCATGTGGACCGTCGCCGCCACGGCAAATTTACATTGACCCTAACGGGTCTTTTTTGTTTGGTTGCGCCGTGCGCCCGCACCTCTTATAATGAGCTTCATGTTAGACATACGATACATCCGCGAAAATCCCGAAGCCGTCCAGCAAAAATCTCAACAAAAAGGCTACAGAGTAGATGTATCGGGCTTACTTAAACTCGATGACACACGCCGCGAACTGCAAACCCACGTTGACGCGCTCCGTCAATCTCGCAATGAACTGGCCGATCAGCTCAAGCAGGGCAAGCCCACTGACGAGCAAATTGCCAAAGGCCGTGGCATCAAAGAACAATTGGCTGGGCTTGAAGATAAGCTTGCTCAGGCTGAATCTGAATTTATTGGTGCGCTCAAAAAAATCCCCAATATGCCGCTGGACTACGTGCCAGTAGGTGCGTCCGAAGATGAAAACGTGGTAGCCAAAACGGTAGGCGAACCGCCACATTTTGATTTCGAACCCAAAAACCACTGGGATATTGCCCAGGCCCGCGGCTGGATCGACAAAGAACGTGCCGCCAAAGTAGCCGGTGCACGGTTTGCGTATCTCAAAGGCGATTTGGTGCGCCTGCACTTTGCGCTGGTGCAATTTGGCATGGATGTACTGACGAACGAAGAAATTCTAAAGCAAATTATTGCTGACAACAACCTAAACATCAGCAGTAAACCTTTTACGCCCGTCATGCCTCCCGCCGTAGCCCGCACCGAAGTCTACGACGCCACCGGACGGCTCAATAAAGAAGAACAAACCTACAAACTGGCCGATGACGACCTGTGGCTCAATGCCAGCGCCGAACACACCATGGCGCCAATGTACATGGGTGAAATTTTAGACGAAGCCGATCTACCCATCCGCATGGTAGGTTACACCACAGCCTTTCGCCGCGAAGCGGGCAGCTACGGCAAAGACGCCGAAGGGATATTCCGCTTGCATCAGTTCGACAAGTTAGAAATGGAAAGCTTCACCACGCCCGAAACTGGCCTAGATGAACATACATTTATGATTGCCATTCAGGAATATCTGATGAGCAAACTGGGTGTGCCATACCGCGTGCTACAAAAATGCACTGCCGACATCGGCGGGCCCAATGCCGCTGGTGTGGACATCGATAGCTGGTTGCCGGGGCAGCAAGCATACCGCGAAACGCATACTGCAGACTACATTACGGATTATCAGGCGCGGCGCATGCAGACTCGTCTGCGCCGTAGTGGCGGCCAGATAGAGTTGCTGCATACCAACGACGCTACTGTGTTTTCGCAGCGTCCACTCATCGCTATCATCGAAAATTTCCAAAACGCTGATGGTAGCGTAACGGTGCCGGAAGTACTACGCGGCTATTTGGGCGGCAGAAACACCATATAATATAATGACAATTTTGCGCCACGCCGCCCCGAGATACTTGGGGCGGCGTGGTAGTAGGTGGGTCAGGCGGTGACCTTGTTCTCCTTGTCCGAGCTTGTGCGCCAGATCGTGTATACGCCGGCTGCGGCGGCGATTAGGCCCACAGTGATGTAGCACACGTCGGAGAACTGGAAGCGTTCATCGACGATAGACGCCTGGTAGAGCCCTTCGTTAGCCCAGGCCAGGAGCGGCA
>CAYURH010000003.1:0-62967 GCA_964447105.1 uncultured Candidatus Saccharibacteria bacterium | reverse complement strand
CGGCAGCGGCCCCCAGCTGGCGCAGCGCTTGCGCAAATTTACCACAGGCACTTTTGCCGGTATCTTTAGTCAACAGTCGAATGTAAACATCAACAACAGTATGGTAGTATTTAGCATCCGCGACCTCGAAGATGAACTGCGTCCCGTGGCCATGTACATTGTACTGAGTTACATCTGGAACAAAACCCGAGCCGATCAACGTCGGCGTCTACTCATCGTGGACGAGGCGTGGCAGCTCATGAAATACGACGATTCTGCCAACTTCTTATTCTCACTGGCTAAACGCGCGCGTAAATACTACTTAGGCCTTACTGCCATTACTCAGGATGTAGAAGATTTCATGGGCAGCAAAATGGGCCGTGCCATCGTGGCTAACGCCAGCATGCAAATGCTCCTCAAACAATCCACATCGGCTGTGGACGTACTTGCCGAAGTATTCAAACTCACCGACGAAGAAAAAAAGCGCTTGGCGCAATTCCCAGTAGGGCAGGGGCTTTTCTTTGCCGGCGCCAACCATGTACACATGCAAGTCATTGCCAGCCCTACCGAAACCGCGCTAATCACCACCAACCCACAACAGCTCCAGCAACTACAGGCTATGTATGGGGAGCAGTCGGCGCCAGCTAGCTATTCAGGTCAGCCAGATCAAACCCCACAAGGATATTAAAGTAAAGGACCTCGACCCATGGCACACGCACCCATCGACCCGTTAGACGAACTCCGTCACGCTGAAGAGCATCCAGATTTCCATACGCCAGGTGGCGATTCGGCGCCTTTGCACGATCTAGGGCAACCCAAATATGGCAATGCCGCGCCCGATTCACGGTATGGTGGCGGTGGATATTTTAGCGTTGGCGATTCTGACGACGACGATAGTCGTGGGCCAAACCTGCGTGAACGAGCCAAAGATGAAGTAAAAGGTCGACTCGAAGACGAAGCAAACGAACGACTGCACAAAGGCGGTCGCAGACTGGCAAGCAATGCGCGCGACCGCTTCAGTAGTGGTGCACGCAAAGGCGCCGAAGAACTGGGGCAGGGAGCACGGCACGGCTTACAACAAGCCGGCAAACAAACAGCCGAACAAGGAGTCCGTGCAGCCGGAACAGCTGGCACCGAAGCTTTAGCGGGCGGTGCTACCACCGCCACTACTGCTGGAGTAGCTGGTGCCGCGGCTGGCGGTGCCGCGCTCGAAGGAGGGGCGGCAACGGTTGCTGGCGTCGGTATTGCAGGCGCACCAGAAACAGCCGGTGTCAGTTTGGCGGTAAGCGCAGGGGCGGCTACAGTGGCGGCTGCACCGTTTGTCGCCAAACATAAGTACCAAATCGCAACCGGTATTGCATTGGCAGGGCTTACCGCTCTTCTTGGATCGCTATTTATCATCGGGTTATTCAAAGGTCAGGTATTCACTAAGTCTGCCCGCGACAAAGCCCTCGCACCACTTTCTGCACTCACGTCCAGCCGATCATACGGCATACTCGGCCAATATGTTTTCTCTGGCTCTGACGCCGCCAAATCCGACGGTCACGATATCACCACTGGTAAATCCGGCGAGCTTTTCGACGCCATGCGCAAAAAAGGTTTTGAGCAGCGAGTCAAAGACCAATACAACATGACATTCACTCGTGGTCCACGGGCAGGCACAATAAGCATCAATAAAGACGGCCAATCGATTGGCGTAGCAGCCAACGCCTCACAAGCCACCCAAATTTTGCGTGATCACCCTGCATATACCAGCCAAGTTATCAACGACGAAGTACACGCCTGGAACTGGACGGAGCATTTCAAGGTAGCGAGACCCGCCAAAACCACATACAACGTTCCTCAGTTACACATTCCTGACGGCAAAGCCAATACCACCGACGGCATCACCAATGCAGTGAAGTACCGCCTGACTACTCTTATAGCACCCTGGATGGCCGGTATGGGACAAACCATAACGTGCTTTACCAGCACCGAAAATTGCAAGCCCGATGGCGGCAAGGCTAGTGGTGACGCACCCGCTACCAAGGTACTTCAAGACAATGAAACGTCTTCGATTCAAAAAGCCGCACAAACCGCCCTTGACGCCAATATGAACGATATCAAAGCAGAAAACGGCTATGACGTACCCCGGCTCGACGAGCGCGTGTCGTCCGATATGAACAAGTCGCTCAACACCGCTACATTGCCGATGCTCGGATGGTTGGATTTTTCCACGGCTGCTGAAACAGTACAAGACAATCCCGACTACGCTCAACTCCCCGTTAAACAGCGCACGAACCTGGCTGGCAGCGTAGCCCTATTCCAATGGAGCACACAAGACCAGGGCGGCGCCGATGATCTGTCGCCAGAAGTCACCAACGTATTCAACCGTAACTTTCACGAAATTGAAGGCTCCCAGGGTTACAACTATGTCGCATACGACGACGCCGGCCAAGGCAAAGGGCTATCCGCCGACGAGAAGATCAACAGTAATTCAGCTAACCCCATGAAATTGTTCTACGAAGGCTGGAAGACTGCCCACCCATCACTGCTTGATAGTCTCCCCATCCTAGGAGCATGGAAAACAATCCGCTCCACAGCCCTAAACCTATTCATAAACATTGCCACCAACACGCCTATCTACACTATATTCAGCCTGGCCGTCACCAAAATTCCCATTGTCAAAGATCTGTTCGCGAAATTCATAAATTCACCCATCATATCAGTGATCGCCACGTCGTTTGGCATGTCCTCGAAACTCACCCTGCCGGTGTACGACCCGTCAGACCAGACACAGGATTACGGTAACTACCTAGTCACCGGTTACCAAGTAATCGCCCAGGACACCTGCAAAAAAGCAGGGTGTGCCGACAACCTGACAGCAGCCGAAATGCGTGACATCCGCGCCATCAACGACAAAGAGCAAGCTTCATACATGGCCACACTGCCATGGACCGATCGTCTGTTTAATCGCGATGTGCCAAACTCGTTTATCAACATGGCTATCTTGCGCTCACCACTCCCATACAAATCATCCGAAAACATGGCCGCTGCGTTCAATGGATTCTTCTCGATCATCAAATCATTGCCCAGTAATTTGGGCCGAATCTACAGCCAACCAGCTCGCGCGGCAGGGGACGACGGTGGGTCAACGATCGCCGGCATAGCTACCAATTTCGGTTTCACCACGCAAGCGCTTCTCGACAACAACGTGGCCAGTGAGCTCAGCGCCAATGGCAGCACTTGCCCCACAACCAGCGGCCAAAACATGTGCGTTGGTGATAACTGGGTAATGGATGGTTGGTTGGCACGATATTTAGGGTATGACGCAGCGGTGGCGAAAGGGTTGTAGATGAAACGATTCCTGCGAAACACACTGCTGGTTCTGTTGACACTTTTGACAGTTCGCACACCAGCGTACGCCACGGGCCTAACGCAAGACGAATTGATCAATGGCGGCAAGACAGGTTACGAAGTTGCCGAAGGCTGCTATTCTGGGTCTTCGCAACCAGTCACGCAAACCGGAAGCCCCAAACTGTCGGAAGCAGCGATCAATGCCATTAACGCCTTAAAACCGGTATACGAACAGGCTGCACAGCAAACCAATATTCGATGGGAGATTTTCGCCGCGCTTGATTACCGTGAAGACAATAATCGCCCGAACGCCTCGATGCTCGGCGGAGAGCCGCTTGGACAACCCAGCGTCGACCATCCCGACCTCGCTCCAAAAACCAAACTCGAGAGTGTCATTATGGGCAGCAAAATTCTCAAAGGCCTCGCCAAAGGCGTCTATGATGTTGATGTCACTAAACCTATGACCGACGAGCAGGTAAAAAGTGCTTTCCTGACCTACAACCGTGGTTATTCTTACAAAAACGCTAATCAGCCGGTCGACACATCACCATACGTCATGAACAACTTCGACGAAGCTCACAACCACATGATCTTTCCAAATATCCCAGGCGAAACACTTGCCGGGCGATCAGACGGCGAGCGGTTGGGCGCATACACTGTGTACGTTGCGCTCGGAGGCTCGTCTGCACCTAACGGCGGCTGTACAGGAACTGTTGTCTCAGGCGACCTACAGCAGCTCGCATTACTGTATGCGTGGCCGACATACCACGAAGCTAACTGGTTTGAATTTTATAAACCTGCCGGCTACGCAACATCTCCTTACAAAGACGCCGTTGACCTAGCGAAAAGAACAGGCGACTCATACGTGGGTGGCGGTATACATCCCGGTATCGACTGCGGTGGTTTTGTCACACAACTTATGCGCAATAGCAAAACCGACCCAGATTACAACAAGAATCAAGGACCCGTTACAGAGCAGCAAAACTACATTGAGAAATCAGGCAAATATGTGACGGTCTCCAATAAAGCTCCACGACAACCAGGAGATATTTATATTGCTCCAGGCGCAGTACACACCTATATCTACATCGGCAAGCTAAAAGGTTGGCAATACGATTCGGCGTCTGCCTCATTTGACCGCGAAGGTAACGATGACTGGCGCACGCCAATGTCTAGTCGTACATATTTTGAATCTGGCGCCACTTGGTACAGGAAGGTTAAATAATATGAACAAAAAACGACTTTGGATTATCGGTAGTGTTGCAGTAGGGGTGATTATCATCCTACTCATCGTCATACCACTATTGTCGCGTATCGGTAAGATAAATGTAAAAATACTTGCTTCACCAAAAGACTCCACAGTACTCATGGACGGCCAACCAGCAAGTTTAGGCGATATTTGGATTACACCCGGCACACACAGCTTTAAAGTGAGCCATCAGTATTTCTTTGAAGCAACTAAAACAATCGACACTAAAACGATAGAGGCCGAAAAAACAATTTATATTATTCTCGAACCAGACGGCGAGAAGGGACTGCAGTGGCTCAAAGACCATCCCGACGATCAGGCGATTCGAGAGGCTTTTGGCAGCCAAAGGGCAGAAGAGATTCAAACCGACATCCCCAAAGAATTTCCAATTGTCGATAAATTACCCCAAGAAACAATTAACTACAAGATCGATTACACGACATACGACGCCAGTAACAAAAAGCTCTATCTCACCATCACCCTCAACGCCATCTTGAACCGCCCCAGCCAGCTTGCGCAATACAAAGCAGACCTCAAAACATACCAGGCTGAAGCACTGAAATTCCTCACCGACAACGGCGTCAATCTCGACAATGTAGTCATCACTTACGAACCAGACCCTAACCAGTAGCGCTACTTCGGTTCAGTCGAAATCACCCTATAGTCGTTAAGGAAATGCTCCACGATCGCATCAGCATCAGTGGTGGTAATAAGTGTCTGATGACTTTTGGCCAGTTCAGCCAGCGCTCGGCGACGCGATGTGTCGAGCTCACTAAATACGTCATCCATAAGGAGTAATGGAGACTGGCTACTTTGGGCTTCGACGAGCCGCAGTTCGATCATCTTGAGCGCAATCAGGAGACTACGCATTTCACCTCGTGATGCCGTAGTAGCAGCAGGGGAGTCATTGAGCTCGATCCAAAAATCATCACGCTGTGGCCCGGCGCCAGTGAAGCCGCGCTGCTGATCGCGCTCCACATTATCCGTCAGTGTTTTAAGGAGCCCCGCGCGATAGTCGGCCAGGGGAGACGATGAAACATACGCTATGTGTGCACGACTCGACTTATGGGCAATTTGTGAATACATTTGTTCCAACTGGGCATCGAGCTGAGCAATGAGCGTTTGGCGGCGCGTCACCACCTGTTCGGCCAGTTCGGCGAATTTGATATCCCACACAAATAGTTGGTCGTCGCGTGCGTGCGGCGGCAAGCGTCGCTTCAGTATATTATTTCGCTGCAGCAGCGCGCGATCGAACTGGTGCTTAAGCCAGGTAAAATCCGGCTGCAGTTTGGCCGCCAGGGAATCAATATATTCGCGGCGTAGAGTAGGCGAAGCGCGCAGTAATCGCAGATGGTCTGGCTCAAACAATACCACTGGCACGCGCTGTGAGTGCACCAGGCGAGCTTTCTTGGCGCCGTCCAGTACGAATTGCTTTTCGAATTTTTCATTCAACACACGGTACGTCATGACGCGCTGCTGATTTTCCCACAACCCGTCTAGCCGGAACCATTCTTTACTGTGTTGCAACAGATCACGGTCAGCGCCACGGAACGAGCTGCCGGTAGACAGCACAAATAGCGCTTCGAGCAAATTGGTCTTGCCGCTGCCGTTTGGCCCCACCACAATGTTTACACCAGGCGAAAATTCCACAGCATAATCAACATAGGAGCGGAATGATTGCAGCCTTAGAGAATGGTAGGCCACAGCGGCTAGCTCTTGAGCGGCATGATGATGTGCTGATAGCCAGTATCGTCGTTGTCGGCGGCCGTTAGCACACAGGGCGAGACTTTGCCACTGGTACGAAACGATACTTTTTTGCCATCAATGCAACCGAGCGCTTCCAGCAAATAACGCGAATTCAACGTGACCTGACCGTCAGCCGTGATTTCGGCGTCGGCTTCGGACGTATTCTCGCCGAGCTGCGAAGCTACCGAGTGGATACTCAGCTTGTTTGTAGTGGCATCAGCTTTGAGCGTGACACTGCCGCCAGATTCCCGAGCAAACAAACTCGCCACTTTGGTGATACGCGCAAACTCGTCTTTAGGGAGAGTGATACCAATATCATTTACTTTAGGTATGAGCTG
Source organism: uncultured Candidatus Saccharibacteria bacterium (assembly GCA_964447105.1). Taxonomy (GTDB): domain Bacteria; phylum Patescibacteriota; class Saccharimonadia; order Saccharimonadales; family EFPC-124; genus CAYURH01. The sequence goes on along the minus strand of CAYURH010000003.1, from coordinate 56,319 downwards.
TCGATAGTCCGGGAAGTTGCCATCGATCAGACGCGACGTGATTTCGATGTCGTCGAGGTAGATACGCACTTGGTTGTCGTCGAACACCATTTTGGTTTCGGCCATGTCTTCGGCGATCACCCGTAACACGTCGTTGAGGGCGGTCACAGGAATGATAGCAGCTATGGTTTGGTCGCTAGCTACCAATTTACGTTCAGCTAGGCGATAGCCATCGGTTGCAGCAAAGTAGACATTACCTTCAAACGAATGACAATAGATACCAGTCAGTACTGGGCGCGTGTCGTCGGTAGAGGCCACAAGCGCTGTTTGTTGAATAGCTCGCTTGAGGTCGGCGACAGGGACTGTAATAACTTGTTGTTCGGTAATAGCGGGAAGTTCAGGGAATTCATCAGGCGCCATGCCATTGATGGTGGATTTGTAGGCACCACACGAGATGTGGATTTTGGTGTCGTCAGCTTCGAGCTCCACATTGCCTTTGGGTAGGTTGGCCACAAACTCAGTCATCAGCCGAGCGGGGACGGTGATACTGCCTTCGGCTTCGATTTTGCTCCCAACGTGTTGGGTGATAGCCAACTCCAAGTTAGTCGCTGCTAACAGTAAACGGTTGCTGTCAGTACGAAGCAAAATGTTATTCAAAATAGGGAGGGGAGTTTTGCCAGAAGCAACTCGGCCTACAGTCTGTAGAGCGCGGCTGAGATTTTCTTGGGTGACAATCAGCTTCATGTTAGGTGCTCCTTCTTAATTCTTTATATATAAATAGTAGTAAGTAGTAATAAGGTGTGTGGATTGTGGGGAAAAGAGTGGATTTACAGATGGGTTTGGGTCAATTTGGGTGTGTAAAGCGTGTGTGAGGAGTGATGGGGAATAGGTGGATTGGGTGGTGGAAAGTTTGCTGCGTGAGTGACTGTTCTGGCATGTACTGTGGAGTCTGTGGATTGTTGTCCCACGGTTTGCCCACGCGCTGCGCACAATTTTTGCACATGTTTTGCGCAGTAGGCCCGGTAAAGTACACCGCGGGTCCTGTCGTCCGGTCCGCCCCACAAAATATTTTTGTCGGGACACGCCAAAAATACTTTGTGGGTGCTGCCCCGCCGGACGCCACTCCCGGCTGCCGAAAAGCGAAAACCAGCTAGGCATACAATCTGTCCCGAATATCCGTTATTTGCTGCCGCACAATGTAATCGAGCTTGATTGCTTTTTCGATCTTGTCCACGGAGTGGATGGCGGTAGTGTGGTCTTTGCGCCCTAGCTCGCTGGCGATTTTGGGGAAACTCAGATGAAGCTCGCTCCGCAGCAGGTACATGGCGATCTGGCGCGGCACCACAATGTGTTTGTCGCGTTTGGGACTGCAGATGTCGGGTGCTTCGAGTTGGAAATGGCGAGCGGTTTTTTCGATAATCTGTTTGGGCGTCAGGTGATGGGGGCGAGTCGCACGAGCGCTGCCGAGCAATCCCTGAGCGGTGGCCAGGTCGGGCGCCACACCGCGCATTTCGCAGAATGCTAGAAGCTGGTTGAGCGCCCCCTCGAGTTCGCGGATGTTTGTTTGAATGTTGGTGGCTAGATATTCCACAGTCTCGCGGCCCAAGCTAGCGCCGGACTGGTTGGCTTTGGTTTGCAAAATAGCACAGCGGGTTTCAAAATCTGGCGCGGCAATGTCGATTGCCATACCCCATTCAAAACGGCTGCGCAAACGGTCTTCGAGGGTTGGGATGGCTTTGGGGGGTTTGTCGGAGCTCAGAATGATCTGCTTATTGGCTTGGTGGAGGGCGTTGAAGGTGTGGAAGAATTCTTCTTGAGTCTTCTCTTTGCCGGCGATAAATTGCATATCATCGACTATAAGCACGTCTACGTTGCGGTAGCGATCGGCAAACCCTTTTTTCTTGAATTTGATGTGATCCACAAAATCATTTACAAATGTTTCGCACGATATATATAAGACACGCGCGCTGGGGTTTTTGCGGCTTACTTCATGGCCAACTGCTTGCATGAGGTGAGTTTTACCCAAACCCACACCGCCGTATAAGAAGAGGGGGTTGTATTTGGTGCCTGGTTCACGCGCCGCCGCCATGCAGGCGCTATATGCTAGTTCATTGCTGGATCCAACTATGAATGTTTCGAATGTGTAGCGTGGATTTAGGGCGTTAGATGGGGTGGAGGTCCTTTTGGGTTCAGTGGTCGCGATGAATGTTGGCGTGGCGGTCGCAGAAGCGGCGCGATCAGTGGTGCGAGGCTTTTTGACGCTTGAGCTGATAGCAAAGCTGAGTGACTGCACCGATACTCCATTTTTGTTGAGTATGCCGCTAATTTGCTCGGCGAATTTGATCTCGAGCTGTTGTTTGGCAAAGATATTGGGCACGCCGATCGTGATATTCCCGCCGTCGTTGTCGATAAGTTCGGTGTTTTTAAACCAGGTAACAAAGCTGGCGCGACTAACGCTCAACTCAATTTCACCTAAGACGGTTTGCCACAATGCGTTTTTCATCCCCTCCACTCACGGTAACTGCTAACTACCTAATACTATACTGCTGTGGCCGATTTTTCCACAACCATAACTACCATAAAGTTGCGTGGACTGCTTAAGAGTGTTAGTTTTACACATTTTCTGTGTACCCCTGTAAAAGTGTGGATAACCTATTGATTATTGTGGATAAATCTGTCACTATGGTACATAGATTTTACAATAAATAAGCAAAAGGAATCACCCATGCCCAAACGAACTCACCAGCCCAAACGTGCCCACCGCGTCAAAGTGCACGGCTTCCGCGCCCGCATGGCAACCAAGGGTGGTCAAACCGTACTGAAGCGCCGCCGCCTGAAGGGTCGCGTGCAACTAGCTGCTACTGCCGACCGCAACTAGCGTGATAAGCTAACGGTAGTATGCTTGCTGCTAAATTTCGATTTCATGGTCATGCCGCACTTCGTTTTGTATTTGGGCATGGTAAAACATACCGGCTTAAAAGCATGTCGCTGCGCATTGCCCGCAACACTCGCCGTGAACATAGCCGCGCGGCAGTGGTGATCAGTAAAAAAGTTATCAAATCATCGCCCAAGCGCAACACCGTGCGTCGCCGCGTATACGAAGCGCTCCGCCTCAACTGGGATAGAATCCCTGGCGGGCACGATATGGTGATTAGCATCTACGACCCACGGTTCTTGGAAATGTCGCACGACGACCTGACGAGCGAACTCCAAAAAGCACTCGAGGTGTCGCACGCCTGGCAAGCTCATTCTCAGCCACATACAAAAGACTCTTAATATAAGACCACATCTGGTACACTAAAGGCACATATGAATTTCTTCGATCTGATTTTAATCCAACCAATTTTTAATATTTTGGTTGTCATATATTCGGTAATCCCTGGTCATAATTTTGGCTTGGCGCTGATTGTTTTCACCATATTAGTTCGTTTATGTATGTGGCCACTGGTCAAGAGACAGTTGCGCCAAACCAAAGCCATGCGCCAGATGCAGCCCGAACTGGCCAAAATCAAGCAAAAAGCTAAAGGCAACAAACAGCTCGAGAGTCAGATGATGATGGAGTTGTATCGCGAGAAGGGTGTTAATCCGTTTAGTTCCATTGGCCTATTGCTGGTGCAGCTACCTGTATTCATCGCGCTGTATTCTGTGGTGCGCCTCATCACCGACAACGCTTCTAACGTGGCGAAATATACGTATGATTTTTTGGAAGGCCTGCCAGGTATCCATGATGCGATGAACGGTCATCTGGATGACACAATGCTTGGTGTGGTTGATCTCACTAAGACGGCGTTGCACAACGGCACCATCTACTGGCCACTCCTTATCATGGCTATTGCTGCTGCAATACTACAGTTCGTACAGGCCAGGCAATTAATGCCGCAACCCAAAGAAAAGCGCCGTCTGCGCGACCTACTCAAAGATCAGGCGCAAGGCAAAGAAATCGATCAAGCCGAAGCAAGCGCACTCATGACCAGCAAGATGTCGTGGTTGTTTCCAATTCTAACATTTGGCATCTCGATTTATCTGTCCGGCGCATTGGTGCTGTATCTGGTCACGACTAGCTGCGCAGCTATCATCCAGCAGAGTATCGCCCTCAAAAAAGACGAATCAGATCTAGAAAAACTCAGCGAAACAACAAAACTGCGAGCGCAAAAAGCAGCGCCCGCCAAAGTGGTGGACACTCCCAAAGCAAAAAAAGCTAAACGGAGGAAGCGATAATGGATAGAGAAGCGTCAATCGAATACGCACGCAAATATCTAGAGGACTTACTGTCCTTTTTTGGCTTAAATACGGTAGTAAGCGCCACATATAACGACGACGTGATTGAACTCGGTGTGCCGTCTACTCATCTGAACGGGTTTTTGATCGGTCAACACGGTGAAACACTACGAAGTTTGCAGTTTCTGCTATCGCAAAGCCTGCGCAACAAAGAAGCTGAGCTCACCCGCGTCAACATCGATGTAGCCAACTACAAACAGCATCGTGCTGAGCGCGTTGCAGAGCAGGTGAGGGAGCAGGTGAAGAGGGTGCAGGAAACAGGGGAGACCATGCATATGAAACCCATGAGCCCTGCCGACCGTCGCACCGCCCACGGGGTAGTCGGTGAATTTGAGCAGCTCGAGAGCCACTCCGAAGGGGAGGGGAAAGAGCGCCACCTAGTAGTGAGCAAAAAAGTATAAAATATATTTTTATATAATTTTGCAAAAAAGCAAAATGTTTTGAAGTATATAGGCGGGGAGTGAGATCTCATTTTGTTCGATATGCGTACTGCTAATAGCGGCGTTAATTAATATAGCCAGCCCACAAAGGTGTAGAATTATACAACAATTCTCTATGACCACTCCCCTCGCGTCACACTTCCCTATTTTGTATTTACAGGGGTCAATCTGTTAGGGGTCGTAAATGGGTAATTGTAAATTATTCTACAAGTAAGCGCTTGTAAATTTGGAGCGTCTGTTCGGCCATTCGTAGCCATGAATATTTTTTAATCTGGCGCGCGCCGTGTTCAATGAGTTTTTTGCGCAGCTTTTCGTCTACCAGTACATCATTGATAGCCCGCTCAATGTCGTCAACACTGGTTGGGTCAAAATAATGCGCGGCATCACCGTAAACTTCTGGGCAGCAAGTGGCGTTACTGCAAACGATTGGCGCGCCTTGGGCCATAGCTTCAAGCACGGGCAGGCCAAAGCCTTCCATCATAGATGGTTGCACGAATGCCTGGCAGTGCTGATAGAGCCAAGCCGCTTGCTCGTCACTTAAGAAGCCGGCGAAGTCGACATTTTTGTATTTATTATCCCTTACCCACTGCATGTCGGCTTGACGCAGTTCGTCGATGGCACCAATGATGACCAGGCGTAAATCGGGGTAGAGTGTGAGTAGTCGTTGGTGAGCTTCGATCATGCGTCGGTTGTTTTTGTACGGTTCGGCCCGGCCCAAATAGACCAAGAATTTTTTGTCTTTATATTTCGGTACGGGCTCATATTCGCCTAGTTTGATGACGCCTTCGTATGTAACGGTTACTTTGTTCGGCGAGATGCTGGCGTACTGAACTAAATCGTCTTTGGTGTATTGCGTGGGAGTGATGATGTGTTTGCTGCGGCGCGCCACGATTTTGAGGAAATGTTGGAAGATGGTGCGTTTGATGACGAGTTCGACGGGGTTCATGTCGTTGGCTGTAACGCGCACTAAGTTTAAGTCGTGCACTGTGGTGATGGACGGGCGGGTATAAAGCAGTGGTTGTTGGGGCATGTAGAAGTGCACCAAATCGGGCTTGAGCGAGCGCAAGAAGTGATTGAAGCCGATCTGTTCGCCAAAGGTATAGTGTCGGAAATCCGTGGCCACCACCGACACATTGTCGTGCTTGGGTTGGTAGTGGTTCATTTCTTCTGGGTAAACCACCAAGATGTAGCGGTGGTCGCGATCTATATCGTCCAGGTGGCTGATGAGCTCTTCAATATAACGGCCAGTGCTGGATTGGATTTTGCGGCCGTCGATAACAATTGTTTTCATCGCTTCCCTATCACCCGCCACCACGCAGCACGTAGTTTACGAAGTTTAGTGGCGTTGGGCGGCAAATCATGCACGAGCATGGCATCAAGTTCGGCTACGGGCAGCACGCGGTTGCGCTGAATTGCCCAGCGCTGCCAGATTTTTTTGGGTGTGAGTGCAGTTGACACAGCTACGCCTTTGATTGCCGGCCAACCATTGCCTTTGGCGAGCGCGCTGGCTACAAACGACCAATAAGCGATCAAAAATCGGGGATAGACTCGAACAAAAAGTGACAAGGGGAGGTTTTTGATAAGTACCCAAGGCATGTTTTTCATAGTTTGGTAGGTCATAAAACCTTTTACGCGGTTGCCGGTCATATTGATCAGGTGATACGCTTCGGCTCTAGGCTCGAAAAAGATCTGCCACCCATACAGCCGGGCGCGCAGGCTAATATCCACATCTTCGTAATAAGCAAAAAAGTCTTCATCAAAGATGCCGATCTGGTGGAGCATGCTGCTACGGTATAGCGTCGCCCCAGCGCTCGCACCCAGAATCGTTGTTTGCTTGTCGTATTTGTTTATGGCCGTTTCGGCGCGGCCGCGTGGATATGGTAGCCCCCAAATGGTCAACCAGTCACCAGTACTGTCGATAAACGAGCGATCGTGCGACAATAACTTACAGGTGACAATGCCGGCATTGTCGTCGGCAAACAATCGGTTGCTCAAGTGTTTGAGCCAGTCTGCGTGCACCGTAGCGTCGTTGTTCAACAATGCGACAGCGTCGTAATCATGCTGCAGTGCGTACCGAATACCTATGTTCACGCCGCCGTCAAAGCCTAAATTGTGATCTTGTTCGAGGAGTACCAACTCCCCTTTTTTGGCCAGGGGGCGCAAAAGTTTGCGCGAACCATCTGTTGATCCGTTTTCGACCACCACTACGGTGTGCGATTGCGTCTGATTACGCAGCGAGGTAAGCGTGTTGACAATCATATCCGCGCCATTCCAGTTAGGAATAACTACGGCGATAAGAGGTTTCTTCATAGGCTCTCCTTATAATATAATCATTGGAAGACTATGTCATTGCAAAATATATTCAGCAAGAAGAACCGCGCGTTGATGCGCGAACTGGTAATCACGGACTTTAAGTTGCGCTATCAGGGGTCGGCGTTGGGGTATTTGTGGTCGCTATTGAAACCCCTACTACTGTTTACTATTTTATATGTTGTTTTTGTGCAGTTTTTGAAGTTTGGCGCCGACATTGAGCATTTTGCCGTTTATCTACTACTCGGCGTAGTATTATGGAGTTTTTTTACTGAGGTGACGAGTCAGGGCATGCAGGCGATTGTGGCGCGCGGCGATCTTATACGCAAAATTAACTTCCCAAAATACATCGTCGTTATTTCTGGTACTATTTCGGCGTTGATTAATCTAATGCTGAATCTTGTAGTGGTGTTTTTGTTTGCCATGGTGAATGGAGTTGATTTTAAAGCCTCTGCTATATGGTTTCCACTAAACATTCTTGAGCTGTATATGTTTGCAGTGGCCATCGCCTTTCTACTCGCGGCAATTTACGTAAAATATCGCGACATGAGTCATATTTGGGAAGTGCTTTTGCAGGGTGCATTTTACGCCACGCCAATCCTGTATTCGTTGAGTATGGTGACAAAATTTAGCACCATTGCCGCACAAATTATGCTACTAAATCCAGTGGCACAGATTATGCAAGACGCTCGCTACAACTTGATCACGCATCAAACACCAACGACGTTTAGTATGGTGGGCGAACCGTTGCTTATTGCTATACCGTTTGCGATTGTTGCCGTAATGGTAGTTTTTGCCACCTGGTATTTTAAAAAGCATGCTCGGTACTTTGCGGAGAACGTGTAATGGACGAACAACCAGCGATTATTGTTAAAGATCTTCATAAAAGTTTTAAATTACCCCATGAACAGCATAGTGGTTTAAAGCAGGCGCTCGTAAATATTTTTAATCGCAAACGTGGCTACACCACACAAAAAGTACTCAAAAATATCTCGTTCGATATAAAAAGGGGCGAATTCTTTGGAATAGTTGGTCGCAATGGCAGTGGTAAGAGTACGCTACTTAAGCTGTTGGCAGGTATTTACGTACCAGACCAAGGCTCGGTGCAGGTAAACGGCAGCCTAACTCCGTTTATAGAACTCGGCGTTGGTTTTAACCCTGAGCTGACCGGGCGCGAAAACGTATTTTTAAACGGCGCACTCCTTGGTTTTAATCGTAAAGAAATGAACGCCATGTATGATGACATCGTAGCCTTTGCTGAGCTGGGCAAGTTTATGGATCAAAAGCTCAAAAATTACTCATCCGGCATGCAGGTGCGGTTGGCTTTTTCAATTGCCATACGCGCAAAAAGCGACATTTTGTTGATAGACGAAGTATTGGCTGTTGGCGATGCAGCCTTTCAGAAAAAATGCTTCGAGCATTTTGTGCAGCTGAAGAAAGCCAAGAAAACAGTTATTTTGGTTACTCACGATATGGCCGCTGTCGAGCGTTTTTGCGACCGAGCAATGGTGGTACACGACGGCACAAGTAGCGGCCCAACAAACCTAGCGAAGGCAATTGTCAGATATAATCATCTTAATGTCGAAAGCCCCGAACCTCGCGCTTCAAACCGATGGGGCACAGGTAGGGTAAAGATAGAACGAGTGCGAATCAGTTCCAAGGGCGAGCCGAAGCAAGGTAGACCACTCGAGCTGACTATTGAGACTAAGTCGCCAGACACGACCGACATCGTGATAGGCTTGGCGTTTATTGACCAGTTTGGTGTTAATATCGCTGGTCCAAACAGTATAGGTGTACATACCACCAGCAATAAAACTATTTGTTACAATATTGACAAGCTGCCGTTCGTGGCTGGCAGTTACTCACTCACTGTGGCGGTTTTTGATCGTGATGTCGTAGAAGAATACGATCATCTGGAAAAGGCGGTCATACTGAATGTGAATTCCCGTGCCAAAACACATGGTAAAGTTGATTTATTCGGAACATGGAGTCAAATATAATGCCCAATAAACCACTTACTAGCCTGCCCTTCGACCAATATAGCCGTCAGAAGCGAGCCAGCGAGATTATTAATTGTTTGCGTAAATCCAATGCTCAACGTTTTACTATCCTCGACGCAGGTGGCTACTTGGGTGCAACACACTTGTTCCACTCGAACGATTCGGTGACCGTCCTTGATGTGTTTGATGTAAAACAGAAAAACTACGTGCATGGCGATGCTACTGCTATGACATTTCAGGACAACAGCTTTGATTTTGTGGTTAGTTTTGATGTGTTTGAGCATATTCCTCGCAGTAAGCGCCAGGCGTTTATAGGCGAATGTACGCGCGTGGCCAAAAGGGGCGTGATTGTGGCGGCACCATTTGGCACGCCACAGAACGCGGAAGCCGAAGTCTTCTTGAACGGGCTGTTCAAACAGCTGCATAAGAAGGATCATCAGTGGCTCAAGGAGCACATCGACTATCGTTTACCCGAACCAGGGCTTGCTACGCAGCTTCTAAAAGAAGTGAAGCTACACACGGTTGAGTTCCCCAGTAACTACCTGCCCTTCTGGATTCTGTTGCAGTCGGTTATCTTTGCGGCCAGCAAATTCGACAAGGTGGGTAAGCATATTGACGCGCTCTATGAAATTTACAACACTAACCTTGATCCAGACGGCATTTTACCTCTCGATTACAACTACCGTACGCTTTCGGTGGGCCTGAAGAGTCAGACCGATGCCAAAGTGATTACAGACATGGCAAAACAAATTCGCACTGCCAAAGGCACTGATGTCTTCGACGAAACTATATTAGTCCTAAAGCAAGCCATTCGGGTATATACCGATGCCTTGCGTCAGTTTGATGAAGAGGTTGACCATCAGCGTCAGCGCATCGGTGAACTGGAGGCTGACAGTCGGGGTAAGCAGGAGTATATTGAAGCATTGCTGGCCCACATTACCACGATCGAGGATTCAAAATCATATAAGCTAGCCAGAAAACTAGCTGCCGCCAAGCGAATGCTACTCGGCAAAGTTCAGAAATAATACCAAGGGAAGCAGGGAGGAATAATGAGTCTTAAACATGCACTGCGGTCCGGGCTAGGAAGCTCGGCGAACTTCGCCAAAAGAGTTATTGGAAAGAACGAGCGCCTAAAGAATTTTGCCAAGGGTCTGATTGTTGAGCATGTTCATCTTGGCAACCAGGCAGAAACCGACGACTACGCCAAGTGGGTGGATCATAACTATCCCGACGGAGTTGAAATGCTCCGCGAACGCGATGAGGCAGCCAAATTTGCCTATCGCCCATTGATTTCTGTGCTCATACCGACCTACAACACGAATATCGATTTCCTGCACGACTGCATAGATTCCGTGCGTGCCCAGTCCTATGATAATTGGCAATTGTGCATTGTCGATGACGCATCGACTGATTCTGAAGTACGTGGCGTTATCAAAGAATATGCCAAGCAAGATAAGCGCATCAGCTACTTGTTTCGTGAAAAGAACGGTCATATTTCTCGCGCCAGCAACGATGCGATGGGCTTGGCCAAGGGCGAGTTTGTCGCACTGCTAGATCACGATGATGTGATGTGGCCGAATGCCCTGTATGAAGTGATCAAGCAATTGAACCGCGACAAGGAATTGGATTTTCTGTTCAGCGACGAAGAAAAGATCACCAAGGACCGTGCCGACCATCAAGACCCTTTCTTTAAGCCTGATTGGAATCCCGAGTTCATGGAAAGTATCAATGCCATAACGCACTTGGCGGTTATCCGCACTACGCTCATGAACAAAATCGGGGGCTTCCGTGTTGGGTTTGAGGGCGCACAGGACTGGGATCTTTTTTTGCGCATCGCAGACACTACCAAAAAGATTTACCATATTCCCAAAGTGCTCTACAGCTGGCGTATATCCGAGACATCAACCGCTCACCTGTCTGATGTAAAACCTTATGTACGTGAAGCTCAAGGCAAAGCTATTGCTGAGAGTTTGGTGCGCCGTGGCTATCCTGACGCCAAAGTTGTGCAGGGCATTATACTCAGGGACTACTGGCAGGTCATACATCCAGTCAAAGGCGGGCCCAAGGTGTCGATTGTTATACCTACAGTCAATCAATTTAAGGTTGTGAGGACATGTGTTAATTCCATAATGGCCAAGACCACGTACAAAAACTACGAAGTAATCGTAGTGGACACCGGATCGACTGACCCCAAGGTACGCTCGTGGTATAAATCCATTCAAAAAGCACACAGCAATGTTCATGTGTACGATTGGCCCGAGCAACCTTTTAGCTATTCGCGCACTTGCAACTTTGGAGCCGGCAAGGCAACGGGTGAGTATTTGGTCATGCTTAACAACGACACAGAGGTGGTAACTGCTAACTGGCTGGAACTGTTGCTGGGTGATGCGCAGCGCGATGGCGTGGGTGCCGTGGGCTGCAAGCTGTATTACCCGGACCATGTGCATATTCAGCACGCTGGTATTGGTGTTGGGCTGGGCGGGTGGGCCGCCAACTTGTTGAGCCCCGTGCATATAAAACAACGCACACCAATGCAGCACCTGTACGGCGACACCCGCCACGAGGTTTCGGCAGTCACTGCCGCCTGTCTTATGGTTAAAAAGAGTCGATTCGACGAGGCCCACGGCTTCGATGAAAAGCTGCGCATCACTTATAACGACGTAGATTTGTGCTTGCGTCTACACGAACACGGCTACCGCACGCTATACAACCCCATGGTTGAACTACTGCATCATGAATCGATTAGTGTGGGCCGGCCCGAGGAAAAAAAGGTGCGCGACACCAAGGAGTTTGCGGCAGCCAAGGCTATGTTTAAGAAGCGTTGGCGCGACGTAATTGAGAACGACCCCTTTTTGAATCCCAATATCGAACGCACCGACGCTCTCTTTAGTGTCAAAAAGTATTGACCTATTTGAATAGTGTGACAATGTTACTGACCCAGGTTAGGTAAAAGACAATGACCTGGGCGCCTACTAGACTACTCAGCCACACTGGGGGTAACTTTAGGAACTGCTTGCCCAGAAGAATAAATAACAGCACCATGGTTGCATAGGAGCCCTGGTGTACCACTGTGGATCCGGGGTTGAACATCAGCAAAATCCATACTAACAAGGTGCCGCCAATAAGCAGTAGCGTTTCTTTGTCGAAGCCATCTAGCCGCCGCCGTACGATATTATATATGAGGGGCAATAGCCCCAGACTAAACGCTTCGAGCGCAAAGAACGTGCTAAAGAATGTGAGCGTTTTCCAGTTTGGCTTATCGATATCTACAATCAATAGCGACTTCACGTTTGCGATTTTATTGTGCACCCACTGTTCGAACGGCAGTTTCTTGTATTCGTCCACGATAGCCTGTAGTGTGTCGCGCTTGTCGTCGTACGACGTTACATTGGCAAAATGATACTTTACAAGCCGGTCGGATGTCGTGATAGTATTCTTGAAAACTTGCCACGGCAGTAGAATTAGCAGTGTCACGCCAACAGCCACAACCAAGTGCTTATATTGTATGAGTCTTCTTGCCTTGATGAGTTTGTAGAGTAGGACCAGCGCGAATGGTATCACCGTGAACATCAGGCTGGTGTGGGCCATAAGACCCAGCGATACCAGGCCGGCCGCAACCGGCAGGTATGCGAGTTGTTTTTTATTCAAAGAACTACCCATAAAGGGCGCAATCGCCCCAATAACGAGCGCCGCACCCAACAGCTTGGGCCACACAAAGATTGAGTTGAGGTAAAAGAATCCAGTAGTCGCAAAGCCAGTGAGTAGCAGTACCTGAAACACCCTGCGAACTTTGAGCCACTGCAGCAGGCCCCATATTGCTCCAACCCAGCTGAGCTGCAAGAATATAGAGAATACATTGTAGATATTACCCACTTGCAGCGGGGGGGCATTGCGAAGTAGTTCAACAATTGGCAGTGAGGAACCAATTTGCAGTGGCGGCCTATCAGCAATAGTCCAGTCTATAACTTGTGAGCGCGGTTCGTTATTCATACTGAATGTGGCGAACATTAGAGGTAGACCGTTGTCGAGCGGCAATTGCTCGATGGCGCAAAAGCTTTCGTTGACTACCCTACGGGAGTCGCTCCCTGGTTGCATTGGCAGCCGGCACCCATACAGCAGAGAGCTGAAGATGATGAATATGACTCCGGTAATCCCAAGCGGCATAGCAAAGTAGCGGCAGATTAGCTGAGTCTGTTCGGGCGATCGGCGACACGATAGGATGATTGACCCCAATGTGATCGCCGACAAGCCAAACAGTCCCATAAGCGCCATAAAACCCAACCAAGGTTCAACCGCGTATACATAGAACAAAAAGTAAAAAGCTAAGAGGCTTGCACCCACGCTGACAATGTATAGAAACTCGCGCGGGAATAAATTGCGCTGGATGATCTTCAGGCCCAGCCAAAGTCCCAGCGACAAGAAGGCGATGACGTAGAGAAACAGGGTTATCATCTATCCGCCAATGTACTTGTAAGTGATTAGATTGATGCCGGGGAAGTTAATCGTGTCGTCTTGTTGAAGGCACGTAAATTGATCTGTGATGTTGAGTTTTTCAGAACTGAGTACATACCCGAGGCCCGTGAGCTTTTTGGCGATATCACAGTTAAAGCGCACTTCCAATACATCATTGTATGGGCTGTAGAAGTTTTTGTTTTCGCCTGCTGGTATATTGGTGGTAAACACGACATGAGCATACCTATTATAGGTGTTAACCTCTTTGCCTTCGGGGTCGATCGTGCGCCACAAGGCAAGTTGTGGGTAGTATTGGTCGCCCGAGAATGACGATTTACCTGCCAGTGCCGGCACATTATGGAAGAACATTGAACCAAGTGAGAGCCATTTTTTGTCATCGTGATAGCGCTGAGCGATTTGGGCGGTGGCTTCTTCTAGGCCAACCGGCTGGGTGCGCGCATAAAGCGGGTTTACAAAAATCGAAGATGCCATGTTAAACAGTACAAATATCACTAAGCCAAAAGTAAACGCTCGCTGCCTCAGCATCAGGAATGCGCATAGCCCTATCGCCAGACAGGCAATAGTTACGCTCAGTGGCGACACAAAGCCGGGGTGCATATGCATTACCGCGATTGATGCGTTTAGGAAAATAGCAAAGCCGCACGCTGCGGTGATAAACGCCTCTTTGGTACTGACTGTGTTGCGACGCATGTCTTTTAGGAATACGCCCAGCAGCACTAACTGCATAGCGCATAGCAGCACAAAAGCGAACGCCAGACGCTGGCTTTCTACCTGATTGAAGAGCAGCAGTTTAAATATTGGATTGAACAACGGCGTGAATAGCCGGATCATCAGTATGACGCCCAGGGCGCTGGTCGATAGCAGCAGATAGTCAACGAGCCCTCGGTCTTTCTTAGCCTTTTTAAATATGCGCCACACCAGCAATGGAAGGAACAAAAGGTTGATTGCGACAATACGCGCCGCTTCGCTTTGCACGGTATAGAATTGCGCCTGGTCGTCCTGCAGGTTGAATAATATTGGGGCCGAGAATGTTTCGAGGATATTAAAACCGGTGCCCATTGGCTGGGCATTCTCGCCGCTTTTGAAATCACGCACACCTGGGTACACAGTGTTCTTTATGTCATGGATGACTTGTGAATGCGCAAGGTAGAATACCCCGCATACCACAGCCGCGCCTACCAGGGCTGCGGCCACGGTAAGCCAGCGCCTAGTGTCTTGCTTAGGCAGGATCCGCTGTTTTTTGTAGCGGTACCATATAAATCCGGCCATCAGCGCTACTACGTTGTATGCAATTGGCAGCTGAAGCGCCGGGTAGAGCAAGAACAAAAAGCTTAGCAAAAAATATCCAAGACCCACTGCATAGCCAATCAGCCGACCACGACTGTCTTTGTCTATAAAAATGCTCACCGCGAAGAAACTCGCCCACAGCGCAAAACCAATAGCGAGCAATGTCATGGACTGGTACCACCACTGTACAAATGGGTTAAATAGCAAAAGCAGTGCGCCTAAACTTACGATCAGTTGTCGGTTTGGGAAGAGCTTGTTGAACAAAAAATAAAAACCAAGCATTAGCACCAAAGCCATGAACCACCATTTAGCCGCAAAGGCGTTGGCATAGGGCAACACAAAAAAGAACAGGTTTTGCGGTTTAAACACAACAAACGGACTTTTGTAAGGTACATCTAGAATCATGGACATGTCCTGCCCTAACCCAATGTTTGTGTTGAACTCCGGGTAGCCGGCTTGCTGTTGAATGAGTGTTTGTTGGCTTTGCCAGTTCCACTCATCAGAGCGAATAAGCCGGGGCTGGCCAGCGACAATCCCGGGCGTTGCGTTGGATACGATTTTGTCAAATGCAGCAAGTGATGACCCGTTAATACCCAGTGCACTCAAGGCAATAAATAGGACGACGACGATATAAGGAAACGGATGCGCTTTGGCGCTAACCCGAACGGCGCCGCCAAAAGCACGTAGAGCGCGTGCAGATTTAAACATACTTTAATGGTATGTTATCTTAAAGTAATGAGCAAATCTACTCAACTTAGCTACGAGGGCAAAGACTTAGAGACTATGTCCGGCGCCAGCAATTACTACGCATGGATGCTGTCGTACTTTGCGCCGTACCTAGGTAAGAACTTTGTCGAAATAGGTGCTGGTAGCGGCACGTTTTCTAAAGTTTTGGCTGGCCTAAAACCCCACTCACTCACCGTGTTGGAGCCGTCGCCCGAGATGTTCCCCTTGCTGCAAAAGACCGCACAGAAAATTCGAACTGCCAAATCAGTATATGCCATGAATGATTTTTTGAGCGACGCTGTTAGCAAGATCAAGAAACAAAAACCTGATTCCGTATTTTATATAAACGTGCTCGAGCATGTACCTGACGACAACGCCGAACTAAAGATTGTCGCTGATATGCTAGACTCCGGCGGTCATGTATTTATCTTTGTGCCTGCCATAGGTGGACTTATGAGTAACTTCGATCGCAAAATCGGTCATTATCGTCGCTACACCAAAACGGAGCTTGAACAAAAACTCCACAAAGCTGGCTTCGAGATTATAACCAGTCGCTATATGGACATGTTCGGCGTGTTACCTTGGTGGCTTAAGTATACCATGATGGGCTCGACCACCATGGAGCCTGGGCTGGTTAGCGCGTACGATAGGTTCTTTGTACCCACTATTCGCCTGCTCGAGGGCGCGCTGCAGCCACCGATTGGCAAGAACGTGCTAGTTGTTGCGCGAAAAAAATAGCTATTTCCTGGGCACGGTCAAGTTAAAATAGATTATTTCCCAGATGGCTTTCAAACCGTCTTTGGTGCTGATTTTTTTGCCTTCCTCGCGACTGCGGCCATAGTAGGATATGCCAACTTCGTAGACACGAGCTTTGCTTTTCGCAACCCGGGCGGTGATTTCTGGCTCGAAGCCAAAACGTTTAGCCTTTAGGTCTTTGGCAAGTTCGCGCGCTAGCTCTCCGCGTAGCATTTTGTAGCATGTTTCCATGTCCGTGAGGTTGAGGCCAGTAAACAGGTTGGACAAGCCAGTCAAAAATTTGTTGGCAAGTTGATTACGGTAGTAAATAATGCGGTGCGGTTGGCCACCCACAAAGCGCGATCCATACACAACATCGGCGTGCCCGCGCTCAATTGGGTAGAGTAGGCGTGTGTATTCCTGCGGGTCATACTCGAGGTCCGCGTCTTGCACAATTACTACATCACCGGTCGATTTGAGTATGCCTCGCCGAAGCGACGCGCCCTTGCCCTGGTTTACTTTATTGAAGTGTAGCAAGATCTCGGGGTGTTCTTTGGAAAGATGCTTGAGAATCTGACGCGTGCCGTCTTTTGACCCGTCGTCAACAATCACCACTTCCTTTTTGGTCGTGCCCAAGTCGACTGCCATGACCTCGGCGATAATTCTTTTGATGGTCGCCTTCTCGTTGTAGCAGGGTATGATGATTGACAGCTTTTTAGTTTGCGCCATAGGACCTTTTAGGTATTTAGTTCTGTAAAAAGAGTTCTGTAAAGCAGCGACTCTTTTATTATGCTATCACATTCGTCGCTCAATTTAGCGCGAGTAGAGTGGTACAACTGAGCCGTCGATTGGCGCCGAGGGATAGTTGCTAAGCTTGTAATCGACCATAGTTTGGAATCCGCTTGCAGCGCTGTAGGTAACGATTTCCACATGCCCTGAACTATGATTGAGACGTATGAAGCTTAAATCGCCATTAGGTTTGAATAGCGGTACTACCGCCCCATCTGCAGCTACCGATGGGTAGCTGGTGAGCCGATAATTAACCATTTGTTGGAATCCGCTTGCAGCGCTGTAGCTCACCAGTTCTACGTGCCCAGAACTGTGATTCAAACGTATAAATACCAAGTCACCATTGGGCCAGTATAGCGGTTTCACGGCGCCGTCGGCTGCAACAGATGGATAATTGGCGAGCCTATAGTCATTCATTTGTTTGAATCCGCTTGCGGCACTATAGCTTACTATCTCAATATGCCCTGAACTATGATTCAAACGTATAAAGCTCAAGTCTCCATTGGGTTTAAATAGTGGGATAACCGATCCGTCTGTGGCCACAGACGGGTAATTGGCAAGCTGGTAGTTCGCCATCTGCCTGAAGTTGCTGTTCTTGCTATAACTCACTACTTCTACGTGCCCAGAACTGTGATTCAAACGTATAAATACCAAGTCACCATTGGGCCACAGTATCGGACGCACTGCGCCATCGGCCGGCACGGAAGGGTAGGTGGTTAGGCCGCCCCTCCCACCTACGCTGTAGGAGCTAATCGAGGTATAGCCGACATCCTCTACATTACCCGAGGAGTGATTAAGCTTCACAAAGCTCAACACATCGGCGTCGCTATCTGAAGTAGTTGGGCCAAACCAGTCATTGAATACACGCCAGAAGTTGCGGTTAGCATAGCTAGAACAGGCATCGCCGGTACCGTATAGGTTGTTTAGCGCCGCCTGGTTAGGGCGATAAGGTGCGTAATCATATAAAGATGCTGTTGCTTGATTTTCGATATAAACACTGCTTGTGCCACAAGAAGGCTGCGGGCTCCATGCAATGTTGTTATTACGGCCGGGCAGATAGTTAAAGTTATTTGGAACGTTAGCGTAGTGGCGGATTTGCCAAGCCGCCGACTCTACTTGATTATAAAATCCGTAATATCCTTGGCACTGAACACTGTGATTGGGGCCGGTATCAGGACACATATAACCTGCCGCGCTGGCGTATTGGGGGGAGGGGAAAGGCCAATCGTCGGTGATGAGGTTTTGCTCACGCTGAATGATAGTGATGAGTACCTGCGGGTTCACCGAGTATCTTTGCGCGGACTCAAATATGATTTGCGCAGCGCTTTTGGCACCGGCTGGCACTGGTCTGCCCTGCAGGTTGTTTTCGTTGGTAGAAGTGTTTTCGTAATAATCTTTCACACAGGTGTAAGGTGGGGGTTGGCCGTGGGCGCTGCCATATTGCGCCCGTGTGCCGCCGCCGAATTCCGAGGCTTTACTACCGTTGGTGTCGCACACTGGGACCTTGCTGTTTAAGAACAGCTGTATTTGCTCGGGTGTCATGGAGCCAGCATTGTAAAATATGCCATCGTCAATAATCCTGCCCGGGTTAAAACCGCTGCCATTCAATGCTCGCACCGAATAGCTAGGTACGAGCAGGATGCCCAGAATGAGTACGAGAAAAAACCTTTTCATTTACTTGCCCACCTTTACGGTAAGATTAGTTGTATTAGACGTGGTGTTGCCAGACGTGGCTTGCATTCGCAGATCCCAGTCACCTTCGGTGCCAAACAAGCTCATAGGGATGTCGCCGTTGCAGGTACTTGCAGTAGCGTCTGGTTTAATGTCGAACGCGGCCGTGATGGTGGCCTGACCTTGCTGGCTCAGCTTGGCCTCGCATGTGCCGGATGCTGTACCGGTTACCGTTGTCCGAATGTTGAGGGGCTGACCTTTGCTGGCCTGATCTGCCCGGTTGATAACAATCGACAGGCTCTGTGTGGCTGCTGGTGTATCTGAACCTTTTTGTAAAATGTCAGCTTTTTTCTGCTCGGTTTCTTTCCTGTCTTCGCTAGATGGCGGACCGTAGTCTACGGAATTGACATCTCTATACGTTGGCTGATTGATGGCTGGCTGCAGTCTGTTAAGATAAAAAAAGGCAAGCCCGCCTACGACTACAACAACGACCGCAACGGCATACGGGAGTAATCGTTTTTTAGATTTTTTAGTTTTTCTATTTAGCGCAAGCATGATTTAATTATAGAAAATCCTATGCCTAAAAGCAAAATATATAAGAATTTGCCGTCCTTGCAATCATTACAGCCAAGTTGGCACCAACGTATTTGGCCTTGGATTGTCGCGCATAAGGTGCAGATACTCGTCTTTTTCGGCACACTCGTAGTGTTGTTTTTTCGCAGGCCGGACGCCATACTCAATGCGCAGTTTTGGGCTGAAGATGCCGAGTGGTTTCAACGGGCAGTTTTGAATAATTTTAGTCCAGCCACCCTTATTGATCCATACGCTGGCTATTTAACCTTTTTCCAGCGTTTTGTGGCCATGTTATCGTTTGTGGTGCCGCTTGAGCTGAGCCCTTTGTTCTTTAATCTGGCCGCGTTGTTCGTGCAGGCGCTGTTGCCGGTCTATTTATGGAGCAAACGCGTCGATTTTATTCCAACCAGGCTTAAGATTTTTATAACTGTAATCTATGTGCTGTTGCCCTATTCGCAAGAGGTCCACGCCAACCTAACTAACTCGCAGTGGTACCTTGCGCTGCTCTTGTTTGTGTTGATATTTATCAAAGAATCGCAGCACTGGTCAGTACGGTTGATTGACGGGTTTTTTGCGCTTGCTGCCAGTTTGTCTGGGCCGTTTTCAATCTTGCTTGTGCCAGTGGTTGCTCTCGAAGCCTGGCGGACCAAGAAGATGAAGCGAGTGTACTACATAGTGCTGTTTGGCGCAGTGGTACAGGTCGCGGTCATACTGCTAACTCGGCGGTCCGAGCACTCCGATATCGGTTATAGTGTTACCACTTTTTTGCAGATTGTTGGTGGCCAAGCATTTGCCTCTGGTCTGTTTGGTATGTGGTCGCTCGGATTCTTTTTTAGTAAGCCATGGATTGCGCCAATTATCGCGGTTTTGGGTGCGCAACTGTTGACACTGGTTTTTGTGAAATCTAATTATGTCATGCGCTACTTTATATATTTTTCATCAATTATTTTTTTGACGGCGCTCACAACTAACCTTGGCACCCCCCCCGGATCGACCTGGTGGTACTTTTTTACCACGGTTGGTTTTGGCGGCAGATACTATTTGTTGTTCCACTTGGCGGTGTTTATATCCTTGGGTTGGGTTCTGCTGAGCAAACGTTTTTGGTTGTGGCTACGGTTCGTGGCTTTTGGTGTGTTGGCACTGGCGTTCGCTATCGGTGTGCCAAACGATTTTGTACATCAACCTTACAAAGACTTCCATTACCAAGACTACATGAAGCAGTTCAGGCAATTGCCGCCAGGTACTAAATTTGAAATACCAGTCAATCCGGGCGGCCAGGCCTGGAAAGCGGTGATTGTTACACCAAAATAGTCTCTAGCTTGCCACCGCGCTTCTTTATGCGAGCGATCACGAATGTTTGTTTGCCCATAAAGAATTGGGCAATAGGCGACTTTAGGTAGAGTCGAATAAGCGAGGGGTGGGCGGGCACGCGCGAATTGGCGGTGTAGGGCAAAAAACGCACTTTCATGTATGACACCTCAAAATCGGTAAGTAGCAAGGCTTCGAGCAGGCTCTTTTCGGTGAGTGGCAAGGTGTGGTCCACATAGTCCCAGTATCGGTTGCCAACCAAGCGGATATTTGGCTGCAAGATCATAAGCTTGCCGTTTGGTTTGAGCACACGGTGCACTTCTTTTAGAGTGTCTATCAGCTCGGTCTTGCTGTCTAGGTGTTCAAAGAAATTGCTGGTGAACACAACATCAACTTTGCCGGTTAGTTTTTTGGGCATGGCTGTGCTGAGCGCTTGATACACTTCAACATCGCTGTTGGCCATGGTCTTGGTTTTTTCGTTTAAATCGACGGCTATCTTTTTACCGCAGGCGATATTGTTTATAAATTCGCAATATCCGGCAGCTAGGTCAAGTACAGTATCCGTTGATTTGATAAATCGCTGAAAATAATCGTGACACAAAACCCGCCACATGACATTTCTTTTTTGCACGCTCTTGTCAAACCGGTCGGCATATATGGATAATACGTAGTCTTTCACTGACCCTCCTCTAGGTTAACCACAGTATAAACATAGTCTACTACACACACGTTTCGCACCACCACCTTCACATGACGTAAGTTAACGGATTGCTTGGATTTATGTGGTGTGTAGAAGTGTGATTCATTTTTGCTATAATGCAAGCACGGACTATAAAAGAGGGTATTTTTTCGTGGAATACGACGTTTGTATTATTGGCGGTTGCGGACATGTCGGCCTACCTTTTGGTATGGCTCTTGCAGATCAAGGTAAAAAAGTTGCCTTATATGATATAAATCAAAAAAGTATAGATACTATCAACAGCGGGCAGCTGCCGTTTATGGAAAACAATGGCGCGCCGGTGCTGAAAAGGGTTGTAAAAAACAAAACGCTGACAGCTACTAACCTGCCCTCGGTTATAAAGAAATCCAAAGCTGTGGTTATGGTGATTGGTACACCGGTCGACGAACATCTTAACCCGCGTGTCCATGACATCATCAAGGCTATAAAAGAAGTTGAAGAATACTTGCACGATGATCAACTGTTGATTATGCGCAGCACGTTGTTTCCGGGTGTTACTAGCAAAGTACAGGATTATTTGAGCCGCCGTGGCAAGAAGCTGTTAATTGCCTTTTGCCCTGAACGTATTGTGGAAGGTCATGCTCTGACTGAGCTTTACGAGTTGCCCCAGATCGTAGCGGGCTGTACACCGGAGGCGAGCGAACGTGCCGGCGATCTATTTCGCGTGTTGACCAAAAAAATAATCGTGGTTCAGCCCATGGAGGCTGAACTAGCTAAGCTATTTACCAATACCTGGCGCTATATTAACTTTGCTATATCCAACCAGTTCTATATGATCGCGAATGATCATGGGCTGGATTTTTATAACATCCACAAGGCCATGACCGAAGACTATCCCCGCCTTAAGGCCTTTGCCACGGCTGGCTTAGCAGCTGGTCCATGCCTGTTTAAGGACACTATGCAGTTATCGGCCTTTGCTGACAGCAACTTCTTTTTAGGACATTCAGCGATGTTGATCAACGAAGGCTTACCTAGTTTCGTTGTCGAGGCCATGAAAAAGAAATACGACTTGTCGCACATGAAGATTGGTCTGCTGGGCATGGCGTTTAAGGCCAACAACGACGATTCGCGTGAGAGCCTGTCGTACAAACTAAGGAAGCGACTCGAGATAGAAGCTGAAGAAGTGTTCTGCCACGATCCGTACATTAAGGACGCGCGCTTTGTCAGTCTAGAGAAGATTCGCAAGGAAGCCGATATAATTGTACTGGCCGCACCGCATAAGGATTACGCTACCGAGGATTGGAGCGGCAAAGAAGTTGTTGACATATGGAATTATTACGGAAAAGGAGGTCTGATTTAATGAAAATTTTATTTACCGGAGCGGCTGGGTTCATTGCTGGCTATACTGTCGACGAATTGTTGCAGGCTGGACATGAAGTTATTGGTATAGACAACTATTCCAAATACGGCAAAGTCGAAAAAAGCTACGACAACCATTCCAAATACACGTTCATCGAAGGTGATGCCAAAGACGTAAAGCTCATGAAAGAAGCGGCCGAGGATGCCGATATAATTGTGTCTGGCGCGGCGATGATCGGTGGTATTAGTTACTTCCACGAATTCGCCTATGACCTATTGGCCGAGAATGAGCGCATTACCGCCGCGGCCTTTGATGCGGCAATCTGGGCGCACAAGAACAAGCATTTAAAGAAGATCGTGGTGATGTCTAGCTCGATGGTGTTTGAGTCGACCACCCAGTTTCCAACTCCGGAAGAAGCGGTTAAAACATCGCCACCACCAATATCGACCTACGGGTTCCAAAAGCTCGCTTGCGAATACTTTGCCCGGGGTGGATGGGAACAATTTCAGCTACCCTACACTATTGTTCGCCCATTCAACTGTGTGGGTATCGGCGAAAAGCGTGCGCTGAGCGACAAAGAAATATATTCGGGCAATGTAAAACTTGCTATGAGTCATGTAGTGCCAGATTTGGTACAGAAAATTGTGAAAGGCCAAGACCCGTTGCACATTCTGGGCGAAGGTAATCAAGTGAGACACTACACTTACGGTGGTGATTTGGCAAAGGGCATTCGGGTGTGCATTGAACATGAGAAGGCGCTAAACAACGACTTTAATATTTCAACCCCACAGTCAACCACGGTTCTTGAACTGGCCGAAAAGATCTGGAAAAAGCTCAATGGTGACAAACCGTTCAAATATGTTTCTGACAAACCATATGAGCACGATGTGCAAAAGCGCGTACCAGACACAACCAAAGCCAAAGACGTATTAGACTACGAGGCGTCAACCTCGCTCGACGACATGCTCGACGAAGTCATACCTTGGATTAAAGAGCAAGTCGATCACGGGAATATTTAAAAGCCATGGCCAAAGCAACTGCCCCAAAACTATCAATCGTTACGCCTGTATATCACGAGCAGGACAATATTGTTCGTATGATCAAGGGAGTGGCTAGCGCTGTCAAAACACCGTATGAGCTTTTGATTGTGTATGACGTCCCTGACGATCCGACTTGCTCAGTTGTCAGGGATTACGTGGCCAAGTCGAAACTAAAAACGGTACGACTAGTACAAAATTGTGTCGATACCAAGCGTGGGTTTCTGAATGCGCTGCGCAGCGGGTTTGTGAGCGCCAAAACCGACGTGGTGATTGTCATGATGGCTGATTTGTGCGACGACCCAGCCGATATTGATCCAATGTACGAACTAGCCACACAGGGTGCAGACTTGGTGTGTGCCAGTCGCTACATGCCCGGCGGCCAACAGATAGGCAGTCCGTGGCTCAAGCGAACACTGTCGCGATGGGGCGGCTTGTCGCTGTTTTATCTGAACCGTGTGCCTATTCACGATGTCACCAACAATTTCAAGCTCTATCGTCGGGACATGCTGGATAACATAAAACTAAAAGGTGAGGGTGGTTTCGAAATAGCCATGGAGATTACGCTCAAAGCTCACAAAAAAGGCTACAACATCACCGAACTGCCCACCACCTGGCGCGACCGTGAAGCTGGTCAGGCCAAGTTCAATCTAAAGAAGATGCTACCGCGCTACTTGCGTTGGTACTGGTTTGCCCTATCGGCCAAAGACGAAGAATCTATTTAAAGATAATTTTTTTGTAAATAAGATAGGTCCACGACACCTGAATACCCACGGCTAGTACCTGGGCGATCATGTACATCATGCCAAAATGAGTCGCAATAGTTATGAAACTTATTGTGAATGCGTAGTTTGCCGCCAGGAGCATGCCATAGGCGATTGCATGCTTAGAAACATGCGTGTGTGTGGCTTCGAAGGACCACAGCCGGTTGGCTGTAAAGTTGAATGTAACTGATAGCCAATAGGCAAGCGTAACTGCGATAGGTAGCGCGATAAGCAGCAGCCCGTGGAACAAAAACAACGCCGTAGCCTGTATTGCAAATGTCGTGCCGCCGATCGCCAGGTAGCGGACGAATGTGTGATAATATAGCTTTTTCGAAATGGTTTTTACTTTATCCATGATTTTCTGAGCATATTAAAAACTGCGTACATTATTACTAATCTTAGCATATTTATTAGGGTGTTTGGGCTTTGGCGGCTGTGTAAATATAGAATGTTTTGGCCGGGTATGAGACGGCTTGCACCAACTGCACGCATGGGTCATCGATTGGCGATTTGGTGAGTATAAAGCCCACGTGGCGTCGTTGTAGGAAGTCGCTGCACGGCTCAGTTACCACCACAAAATGATCACCCGTTATGAGCTGTAGGTGTGTGGCGACTGTTTGATTGGGGTCTCGGTCGATCTGCACTTGTACGTGTGCGTAGCGGTTGTAAGTGTCTACTTGCCCTTGTATGTCACGCCACAGCTGTAGTTGTGGGTAGGCGTAGACGCCACTCAATGATTTGGCACCATTAAGCAGAGCAAAATTTTCTAGGTAGTCTGGTTCGATCGCCCATACACTGTCTTTGTGTGTCGCAGACAGAGTTTGGATGGCGCTGGAGAGTGGCGTGTGTGTCACGAAATTGGTACCGCGATAGAATGGGTTCACAAACATCACGCTGGCCACCGAAAAGACTAACAGACCAACAGTCGCCCACATCATATGGCCGCGCAAGAATACATAGACGGTTGCGGATATAGGTACGGCCAAGGCCACAACTTCGTACGGGTTTATAAAACCTGGCGATCGATGCCATGCTATGAGCCCGAGTATTACCTGTAGCGTGAAAACGCCACAGGCATACGCAATTACCCATTTTTGTTTCGCAAACAGCAATTTTATGTCTTGCCGGCGGCGTACGAGCAAGACTAGCTGCACAAAATTCAGAATGCCCAGGCCAATCAGTACGCGCATCGGCGGCACTATATTAAGCAGCAAGATCCTGCCCAGGAACTCTATATTAGGCACTGTCAACCAGACTAATAGAGCTCCCATCATGGCGGTTGTGAACACTAACGACCAATCGGCCCGTCGCTTGCGCGCGTCTTTATATAGCAAGGTTAAGGTGACCGGAAGTAGTAATAGCGTGATAAGAATGAAGTTTGATGACTCACTCTGATTAACTTGTACCCCATTGAATATATTGTACGAATTGCCGCGTGAATTGCCCTGGAACAGCGGTGCCAAATGGCTAGAGAAAATGTGGGCGATATCTGCCCCGCCGCTGGTTACGACGCGGTGACCTGGGTAGACTGAGTCGGTATAGGCGTGCACGACATCAATGCGTGTCACCAGAAAAGCTGCGGTTACGGCGCCAGCCACACACAACGCTCCGGCCATGATCGCCAAGCCGGGCCACCGTACCTTGCGTGGTGTGGTCAGTGTGTAGCCCAGCACAAATGCAGCCACAGCGAGTGCGGCCGGAATCTGGAATGGTGGGTAGGCAACCATAGCAAAACAAGCGGTAACATATGCCAGCCCAATTCCCAACCAGGCTTTGGTCGCGGGATTTTTAGCACGCAGAATATATACACATAGAGTCGCGGCAAATAACCCATAGTAGATTGGCGCAAGTGTAATAAACTGATACCACCACTGCACAAACGGGCTACAAAATAGCCCTAGTGCCAGTAGCGCCGCCAATAGGTGCTTGCCGGGCAACAGAGCTAACACAAAAAAGTAGGCTGCCAATGCTAATAAGTAGGCCATAAACCACCATTTAAAGGCAAAGGCGTTATCGAATGGCAATACAAAGAACGCCCAGTTGTGGGGTTTGAACGCCTCGCTCCAGTCTTTATAAGGTGCGTCGATAATGACCGACATGTCTTGACTGTCGCCTATATTTGGATTGACGCGCTCAAAATTGTTGTTACTCTGGGCAATAGTCATTTGTGTTTGTACGATCCATTCATCCGAGCGCAATGAGCGTGGATTGCCACGAATGTGCGCCGGATCATTGACGCCTTGACCGTTAAAATAGGTGTTGTATACCCCGATCGACGAGCCGGTTATACCCAATGCTGTCAGTCCGAGCAATCCGCAGGTCAGAACCGCGGGGAAGAACCAGATGCTCCGTATGAACTTTAGGGAGGTCGTGCGTAGCTGCATTGACTTTAATTCTATCAGACTAAGTAGGGTATAGTATGTATATGGAAAAGATAGGGATTGTGATTCCTGCATACAACGAAGCGGGAGCTATTGATACTGTGCTCTTACAACTATCTCGAAGTATTCAACTGGGAGGCAAAACCTTTCCCCTGTACATTATTGTGGTAAATGATGGCTCGACCGACGATACCATTGCTCGGGTCTCTAAGCACAAAGATGTAGCGCTTATCAATCACCTGCTCAACAGCGGTGCTGGGGCCGCGACCCGGACTGGTATGCACTATGCTCTACAGATTGGGTGCGACTATGCCATCACTATGGACGCCGATGGCCAGCATGACCCGGCTGACGTGATGCGGGTGGTCAGGGCGATTATCGGCGCTCGTGATGTAGATATGATTATTGGCAGTCGTTTGCAACAACGCAAAGGAATGCCATGGTACCGGGTTATTGGCAACCTGGGCTTGAGCCTTATTACCATGGTGTTGTTTGGAGTGCGGGTGTCAGACTCGCAATCTGGCCTGAAGGGTATGAATCGCAAGGCGCTGGAGCGCATAAGCTTTCATAGTGACCGATATGCGTTTTGTTCGGAGATGATCTGGCGTGCCCACCAAGAGGGTTTGCGTATACGTGAGATCCCTATTAAGGCAATTTATACCGAATATTCACTAAAGAAGGGCCAGGGCAATGTAGGTGCCGGTATTGCGCTGGTTGGGCAGTTAATCAAGCACCGGCTGATGGACTTTATACATGGATAAGTACACGATACTAGTTATTCTTAACTTGCCATTTGTGCTGTTCGGCTTGGTAAAATCGGTTGACTTGTATAACCGCCGCGTCATATCCCAGGTGGGGTTAGTACTGCGTGTAATCTTTTGGCTGGGTATTTTGGCGGCACTATTGTTCGCCCAGCCAATTTACAACTTTTTGGCTAGCAACAATCTGACGAACAGTCCGCCTATTAGCTTAGTGGATGTTGTGCTGGTAACAGGGTTGAACTTTGCGCTAGCGCTTTGTATCCGCCTATATTCTCGGTTGGACACACTAGAACGTCGAGTGAGCGGTCTGCACGAGCGTTTGTCGATTGTGCTATCGTCCGGTAAAGAAGGTGTCCACAAAAGCAAGCGCAAGCTCTAATGCTGTAGGCCTTGAGTAAATGCTTGGGACTGCTCATCAATAATCAAAACATCATGCTCGACCCCTTCTTTAGCCATGAAATCTCGTGATCATCTCGTGGGTCTAGGTTCGTTTAATATAGATTGGGATAATAAGAGAGTCTCATAAGTTCTGCATGATACCCTTAGCTTGCGCCTCAAAATGTTCTAGCGCCGGACCCCTGGTGGGTCCGGCGCTGTGTCCGCGTCAGTGCGGTAAGGCAAAGGTCTCATAGTGACGACCCAGCGCCTTCTGGATTTGGGCCTCTACGGGATTTTCCTCCTGATGCATGATGGAAATCTGGGCGGCCAGTGCTCGTACGAAGTTGATCAGCGCGAGCAGATCGACTCGGTTGATTAGGCTGCGTGCCGCATCGGACGGTAGCATGTCGACCCACTCGAGTAGCCGAAAGAGGTCGTTATATATCGACTTCAGTCGACCCTCCTCTGTTGAAATCATGCCGAACGGGTCGTCTGGCTCGTAGATGGGCATCTTCGGGCCATGAATCATCGCGGCAGTCAGTGCCCCGATAGGTCCGAGCCTGTCGAGTTTGTCCGCAATGCGCAGTGCCGTCAATAGAGGAGAGTCCCTCGGTTCATCATCGCGCTTGCTGTGTTGGGCGACCGCATCGGCGACCCGCGCGATAGCGTCCTGGGTGAAGGGGCTGTCGTTCAGGAATGCCATGACCGCTTTCTCTAGGCCATTTGTGCCGATGATCGACTGAAGGTTTGGCGCTCGGTCCAGATTGTGCAGCCAGACCGCGGCTATCCATTCCTGGTGGTCGAAGTAGTCCACCACCTTACGAATATCGCCCTCCTTCATGAGCATGCGCATGATATGAGGGGTGTCATGCCCAGCACAGTCAGGGTGTCGGTAGTGCTCAGTCAGACGGTCGGCGAGACCACTAAGAAATTCGTCAATCAGACGCGTATCCGACGACACCTGATCCACCTCCTTCGATTCAAAAGGTGTCCGTTGATACTACATGATTATAACATCTTTTCGTGCAAACACAAATACTAGGTTCGTGCAAGCAGGCCAAGCAAATACTGGCCGTAGCCACTTTTTTGTAGCGGTTGAGCTAATGCTTCAAGCTGCGTGTCGTTTATAAAACCTTGTCGCCACGCCGCTTCCTCGATGCAGCCGATTTTGAGCCCTTGCCGTTCTTCTACCACCTGCACAAATTGTGACGCTTGGTTCATGCTTTCAAACGTGCCGGTGTCGAGCCAGGCGGTACCGCGCTCCATCAGGCAAACTTTGAGCTTGCCCAGTTTGCGGTATTCTTCGAGCATGCCGCTGCTGATTTCTAGTTCGCCGCGGGCGCTGGGCTTCAAGTTTTTAGAGATTTCTACCACGCGGCTGTCGGTAAAGTACAGGCCGCTGTTGGCGTAGCGCGATTTGGGTTTGAGTGGTTTTTCTTCGATAGAAATCACGTTGTTGTCTTTGTCGAATTCGTACACGCCGTAGCGTTTGGGGTCACTCACCTGGATGGCCATACCCATAGCGCCGTCAATGTTGGCGAACGAGCGCATTTTTTCGTCCAACCCCGCGCCGTAGAAGATGTTGTCGCCCAAAATTAGCGCCACAGTGTCGTTGCCTATGAAGTCCTCGCCAATAATGTAAGCTTCGGGGATGCCGTTGGGCTTTTCTTGCACTCTGTATTCGAAACTACAGCCCAAGTTTTTGCCATCACCCAGTAGATCTTCGAAGCGTGGCAAATCTTTGGGTGTCGAGATTATCAAAAACTCACGTATCCCCGCCTGCATCAACGTGCAGAGCGGGTAGTACACCAACGGCTTGTCGTAAATAGGAATCAGCTGCTTGCTCACCCCTAGAGTTATCGGGTACAATCGTGTGCCCGACCCACCTGCTAGAATGATGCCTTTCATGGGGCCTCCTTATTTATAGAGTGTTTCGTACTGGGTGTTGACGATAGCGCGTTGGCGCGATGCTTCGGCGGTGTCTTCGAGTTCGTGCTGGAGTTGTGCTTTGTCCATGGCTTTGATGTTGTCGCCAAGTTGTTTTACGATTTCGCGTAGGCGTTCTTCGTAGGGTTTAACAGCGATACCCATACCTACGAGTTTGTCGATGGTGAGCACGGTGTCTACGCGAGTATTTGGCGTCATTTTGTCTAGTTGGGCTTTGCTGATTTTTTCTGGTTCTAGCCCGGGCAAAATGAATTCTTTGATCATCAGGCCAATATTGTACGGTGTGGTAAATCCACTGTTGGCGACGTGCAAGATGCCGGTAGCTTGTTTGTCGATAAGCTGGTCGGTCCATTCCATCAAGTCTTCAATGACGGTACCGCTGTTGGCGGTGTCGATAAACTGCGTGAATGTGAGCATTTTGACCAACATGTTTTTGTGGTTCACCTGGGCAGATACTGGTTGGCGTGGGCGCAAGATTAGACATTTGAAGTCGGCTGATCGTTCAAACATCACCATTTCTTCAGACCACACTTTGGTCCAACCGTAGTATGACGATGGATTGGGCAGGTCGGTTTCGGATTTGGCGTCTTTGCCATCCACGCTGCTAAAAATGCAGCCGCTGGAATAGTGGATGAGGTAGACTTTTTGTTCGTCGCATACTTTGGCAATGTTGGCTGCACCGAGCACATTGACGTTAAACGCTTCCAGACGGTTTTCGCCGCACCATTCCAGGCTGGTTTTGGCGGCGGTGTTGATGACAGTGGTTGGCTGGTAATCTTCAACCGCTTTGCGAACTTCGTCGATGTTGGTCACGTCGGCTTCAGCTATCTGCAGCTCATCGCCCTTCGCGCCAAAATAATTTTTGTAGAAGTTAGCGATTTGGCCGTTGCCGAAGATCAGAATTTTTTTCATATGTCCTCCATTAAGTATCATTTTAACTCGTGAATAGCCTGTGTTTGTTTATCTTTGGGTTTATTAGTGAGCAGTAATTGCTGCAACGCCTTTACGCCTTTGCGAATGTCGTCGGCGTGCAGCTTGGTCAAATCCACTTCGCTCAAGGGTACCGATTTAATGGCGGCAACGTCATCTGCAGCGGTTAAAGAGCGGTCAGTTTTTAATCGTGTCCAATAGAGTGCACTCATAACACGAAGCGTTTCATGCTTGTAGTCATAGGGCGTGGCAAAACTGGTTAGATATTGCAGTGGTTCGTATTCTGTGGGCGATAGTGATAGTTCTTCTTGCAGCTCGCGCCGGGCAGCAGCTTCTAAACTTTCATCACTTATATCCACTATGCCGCCGAATGCGTCTAACATGCCTTTGTGTGGTTCAACGCCGCGTACGGCGAGTAGTAGTCGTAAGTCGGGCGTTACAAAAAAGACACCCACAGACGGTATAGGATTAGTGTATATTGGGTGGTCATTAGCACAAGTGTAGGCACTGTCAGATTTGTGTGTTAGCTTGGTGCCACAGCGCCGGCAGAAGTTCATATCCATTACTTTGCCTTAGCGTTATACATACCACTACTGCGCATCAAATCAAACCGCTCGTAAAACGGTCGCCACCAATCCTGATTGTCTTTGTACCACTGCACTGTTTTGGCAATGCCTTGTTCAAACGACACGCTTTGCTTCCAACCCAGCGTGTTTTCGATGTAGGTGGCGTCGATGTCGTAGCGCATGTCGTGGCCGGGGCGGTCGGTAACGTATTGCACCATGTCTTTGGGTTTGCCTAGGGCTTGTAAAATGGTTTCGGCAATTTGTATGCCATTGCGCTGCGCTGCGCCGCCCACGCAGTAGGTTTGTTCGACTTTGCCCTGGTGGATGGCCATGTCGATGGCGCTGCAGTGATCGTCGACGAAGAGGTAGTCACGAATAGCTTGGCCTTTGCCGTAGATGGGCAGTGGCTGGTCGGCCAGCGCTTTGGCAATAAACACCGGAATCACGCGGCCGGGCGAATCCCAAGGGCCATAGTTGTTGGAGCAATTGGTAATGGTGTAGGGTAGGCCGTAACTTTCGCCGTAGGCGCGCACAATGTGGTCGCTGGCGGCTTTGCTGGCAGAATACGGGCTGCGCGGTGCGTACGGGGTGGTTTCGCTAAATTTTATTTCGGGTTGGTCTAGCGGCAAGGCGCCAAATACTTCGTCGGTGGACACATGATGAAATCGCTTAACGCCATTTTTGATGGCAGCGCGCGCAATGCTGTCGGTGCCCATAATGTTGGATTGCAAAAACGGACCTGGGTCGGCGATAGATCGGTCTACATGACTATGCGCGGCAAAGTGCGCGATCATGTCTACGCCTTTGGTTAGTTCTACCATTTTGTCAAAGTCGCAGATGTCGGCTTGGTGGAATGTGATTTTGTCTTTCACCGCCGCCAGGCGCCCCATATCGCCAGCGTATGTCAGCGAATCGACCACAATAATTTCGTAATCCGGATGGTTCTGAACCGTATAGTGCACAAAGTTCGAACCAATAAACCCTGCGCCGCCGGTTATTAACATTTTAGGCATGTAATTTTATTTTACACCATGGTGCCGCGTGAAACGCGAGTGTTATACACAATAGACTTGCACAATTACCCCAAAACGCTTACGCTACTGGTAGCAAGGTAAATTAGTATGGCAAGCGAAAAAGAAAAAACGCCAGAAACACCAGTTGCAGAAAAAATGCCTCCAAAATCAGAGGCCGAGAAGCCAGTTGCAGGTAGCGCCAAGACACCCTTGGCGCATCGCCTGCGCGAATTTTTAAAGACCAAAAAGGGTAAAGTTGTTGCCGCCATGGTATTGCTGGCGGTTTTAGTTGCCAGCATCACCGCCGTGCCGTTTACTCGCTACGCTGTTGCCGGAATGTTTATTAAAAAAGACGTCAGCGTAACCCTGCAAGACGCCAAAACGGGCAAACCAGTGAGCGACGCTACCGTAAGCGTAGGTTCGCAAAGCGCCAAAACCGACAAAGACGGCAAAGCCACTGTGCGCCAAGTGCCAGTAGGTCAATATACGCTGGCTGCGTATAAAACATTTTACAAGCAGTCCAACGTAACCGTCACGGTGCCTATTTTAAGCAACGCCGATGCCGGTACGGTCAAAATCGAAGCCACCGGCCGCCAAGTACCCGTGGTAATCAACAACAAAGTTGGGGGTAAACACCTGGCCAAAGTCATGATCACCGCCGGTCAAGCCACAGCTATTACCGACGACAACGGCGAAGCCACACTCATCGCTCCAGCTGACCAAACCACCGTACAAGCCGAACTAAAAGCCGACGGTTTTAATACGCAAACCGCCACCATCACCATAACCGAGCAAAAAGACGACAGAAATACTTTTGCCATGGTCCCGAGCGGCACAATCTATTTCCTAAGCAAGCGCACCGGCAAAATCAATGTCATGAAATCCGACCTAGACGGCGGCAACGCCAAAGTGGTGGTGCAAGCCACGGGCAAAGAAGACGAATATGACACGCAGTTAATCGCCAGCCGCGACTGGAAGTACCTGGCGTTCAAATCCAAACGCGACGACAAACCAGCCAAGCTATACCTAATCACCACCGCCGACGACAAAATGAGCGTCATCGACGAAGGCACGGCTGAATTTACCGTAAGCGGCTGGGCCGACAGCCGGTTGGTGTACCATGTGGTGCGCACCAATGTGGGCGAAGACCAAGCCGGCAAGCGATCGATCAAAAGTTACGACGCCACCAGCGGCAAATTGACCGAGCTGTATAAATCGCAGCCCTACTATGGCCCATCCATCACCCTTATCGGCAACGAAGTGATATATACCAACTGGTACAACATTCAAACCTACCCAGCCGGCACCAAAATTGGCGTATATAGCGTGCAAGCCGACGGAACCGGCGCCAAAACAGTGGTAGAAACCACCCGCGACAAAGCCACCGGCTACGACGTGCGCCAGTATGAACCACGCGAAGTGCGCATACTAGGCAACATGTACGGCGGCAACAAAGAATACGAATACAAAGATGGCAAACTGAGCGAAGTCAAACTAGATGAACAAGCCTTTTACAACGCGAGCTACCCCGTATTCCTGCAGTCGCCATCTGCCAAACAAGTATTTTGGGCCGAAGCCCGCGACGGCAAAGCCGTCATGCTGACTGGTGACCAAAACGGCGAAAACGAAAAAGAAATCGCCAAACTAGACACCGGCTACCGCCAATACGGCTGGTTCACCGACAACTACGTATTGGTGTCCAAAAACAACAGCGAACTATACATCTTGCCAGCCAGCGGGGCAGACACACCGCTGAAGGTAACGGATTATCACAAACCGGCGTACGGGTTGTCGTACGGCGGGGGGTATGGTGGGTATTAGAACGATCGTCTAGATTAAGCATTTACTTTCTACCCCAAACTATGCGTAAATACAACGCATGCGAGCGCTGAAACGTAGTAGGCGCTGAACCGGCTTTTTGTCGGCGCAATTGTACCTAGGAGGTGAGCGCTTTGCGCTCTTTGCGCAAATGGCCTGCCAGGCTTGTCGTCGCGCTGCTTGTTGCAGTGGGTGTTGCCGTTGTCGCGCCGCAGGCGGCTTCTGCATCGGTGACTACGCTGTGCACGGGCTATTCGGGTTGCCGCGATGGCGGGTACCCCGATCGTGGCTACGAAGCGAACAACGGAAGCTCGTACTGGGGTGCGTACACCGGCCACAACTGCACCAATTACGTCGCGTACGTACTGACCCAGAACGGTTCGCCGGCTCACACGGGCCTTGGCAATGCCGGTAGTTGGGGGTCGAACGCCACCAGCCAGGGCTTCGCGCCTGACCAGAATCCGGCGCTTGGCGCTGTGGCATGGTGGGGTTACGGAGTGGCCGGACATACCGACGGCCATGTGGCGATCGTCGAAGGCTACGGAGCCGGGTACATCATCGTATCCGAGGACAACTGGGGTGGTAATTTCCACTGGAAGAAGATCACCGGGGCGGATCTGCCGAGTGGGTATATTCATTTCAAGGATCTGAACCCGCCTGTTAATTCTGACGCCTCCAGCAGCAACTCCGGTGTCGTCGTTAGCTACAACAACGGCTTCACTCAAATGTTGGTGCAAGGCCCCAACAACAGTTTGTACGACTATTGGGTTAACCCCGGTCAGCCTTGGGCCGGCCCGGCAGTTGTTGCGGGTGCGGGCACGACGTTTTCGGACGTTTCGACCGTGATCACCCAATCGAATGGTTTCACGGAGGCGTTTGCCCAGGGCCCCAACAACAGTCTGCTTGCGTATTGGGGCTTTCCTGGACAAGCGTGGAACGGGCCTGCGGTCGTTGCCGGAGCCGGCACGACGTTTTCGGCGCCGGCGGCCGTTGTAACACAAAGCAGTGGGTTTACTCAGGTCTTCGTGCAAGGTCCCAACCACGCACTGAACGCTTACTGGACCAATCCGGGGCAACCCTGGAGTGGGCCCGCTACACTGCCGGGCTTGGCGTATTCCGACCCGGCGGCAACCGTCGTTCAGTCTTCGGGCTTTACGCAGGTTATGGCTCAAGGCCCAAACAATAGCTTGAATGGTTATTGGGTCAATCCTGGTCAACCATGGAACGGTCCGGCGGTGATTGCCGGAGCCGGCACAACGTTTTCGGCGCCTGCAGTCGTGACCATCCAGTCGTCTGGCTTCACCCAGGCGTTCACTCAGGGCCCCAACAACAGCCTGTACGGCTATTGGGTCAACCCGGGACAGCCATGGGCTGGCCCGGCCACGTTGCCCGGCCTGGCGTATTCTGCTCCGGCGGCTACGGTTACGCAGAGTAATCAATTCACTCAGGTTTTCGCAGAGGGGCAGTCCAATTCACTGAACACCTATTGGACTTTCCCGGGGCAACCCTGGAGTGGGCCCGCTACACTGCCGGGCTTGGCGTATTCCGACCCGGCCGCCGCAGTGAACCAGAGTAATGGTTTCACCCAGGCGTTCACTCAGGGCCCCAACAACAGTCTGAGCGCCTTCTGGGTTAACCCCGGCCAACCCTGGGCTGGCCCAGCGGTTGTCGCGAGTGCAGGCACGACGTTCTCTGCCCCCTAGCGGTTGCTGGCGGAGGATTAAGGGGGTGTGGGGCTGATCCTCACACCCCCGGAGCTAACTATCGATCTTATGTATTAAATCTGTAATTTGTTTCATAAACCGCTCTTCGCTAAATTCTTCAGCGTGTTTTTGAATCGCCTTGTGATCAAACTTTTTGCCCTGAAATTCTACAATCGCCTTTTTAAGCGCTTCCACCGTTTGCTTGTCAAAAAACACTCCTGTTTTGCCATCTACCACCGCGTCGAGTGAGCCGCCTTTGGCGTAGGCAATTACTGGTGTGCCGGCGGCCATGGCTTCTACTTGCACGATGCCGAAATCTTCGAATTGTGGGAACAGAAACGCTTCGGATGTGGCCAGGAGCTCAGCTTTTTGTTTGTCGTCGGCCTGCACAAATGTAATGGTTGGTCCGCCTATGGCTTGTAGCTTATGGTGCTCTGGCCCGTTGCCCACTACGGTGAGTGGCAGTTTGAGTTCGTTGCAAGCTTGTATACCCAGGTCGTACCGTTTGTAGGCAACTTGGCGGCCGACCATAATGAGGCCATGGCGCGGTTTGTTTATGTCTAACCTGCGGAATAATTGCATTTCGACTGGTGGATTAATGACCGTGGCATCGCGTTTGTAATATTTTTTGATGCGCGCCTGCACTTCGCGCGAATTGGCGATAAACTGATCTACGCCAGCGACCGATCGCAAATCTAGCCGGCGCATCCAGCGCACAAATGGCGGCATGACCAGGCGGATGATCGGATTGAGTGGGCCAAATCCGGGGTTGCGCAGATATTCGTCGTAGTGGCTCCAGTAATAGCGCGTTGGGGTGTGGCAGTAGCAAATGTGCACGGCGCCGGGGCGTTTGCGCACGGCTTTGGCTTCGGCGCTGGCCAGCGATATGATCACGTCATAGTCGCGCAAATCAAGCCGCCGAAAAGCGAATGCGCGTAGCACGGGGAATAGCTGATGGCGAACGCGCAAAAATTTAGGAAAGCGCTGCAGCCAGGTGGTGCGCACATCCACGCCAGCAAAGTCGCGCATGTTTTCGGGCTCGTAGACAGATGTAAACACGGGGGCGTCGGGGAAGGCTTTGTGTATGGCGTAGACTGTTTTTTCGGCGCCGCCGGTGTTGGTGAGCCAGTCACAGATTATGGCTACACTGGGGGATGGGGGTTTGGAACTGGGAACTGGGGTTTCAGAGGCCATGTTTTTCCCTTATTGAGCGAATCAACGCATTAATGAGTTTTTGGGTAGTGACGCATAAGGTTAGAAAATCATCCAGGCCGCTCTTGTCTATGTAGTCTAGCCGATTTGCAAGATAGTAGAAGCTTTTTACTTCCAGCAACGAGCCATTGGCGATTTTATAAAATTGCAGCTTTTCTTTTGGGCTATGGCGGCCGAAGCCTTCTGCCAGATTTGCAGACACAGAAGCGACGGCGCGACGCATTTGATTGGTGAGCGAATACTGTTCGCTTTTGGGAAAGGTCTTTGTGGCTTTATAAACGTATACAGCCAAGTCGATTGCTTTTTGCCACGCATCTAGGTCTTCAAAATTTTTTGCAGCTAACCCCATTTCCTAGTTCCTAGCCCCCATTCCCCAACTTACCGTGCTCCAGATTTTCTCAACAAAGCCGGGATCGTTTTGAGCAAGATTTTAATGTCGAGCCAAAAGCTCCAGTTTTGCGCGTAATACAATTCTAGCTCTACTCGAGTTTCAAACGGCAAATCGCTCCGTCCGCTCACCTGCCATAGGCCGGTCACGCCGGATTTAACACTATGCAGCAGGGCGCCGCGGCCTCGGTAGAGGTCGAGTTCTTGCGGCAGGATAGGGCGGGGGCCAACCAAGCTCAGGTCGCCACGCAGAACGTTGAAAAACTGTGGGATTTCGTCGAGTGATGTGGCTCGCAAAAATTTGCCAAACCAGGTGATGCGCGGGTCGTTCACTACTTTGCGGGTGCGCAAGTATTCGTCTACCAAATCTTGTCGGCCCATGCGGGCAAAATCTTCTGCCGCGTCGCGTTTGCCAAATTCAGGGCGCATGCTGCGGAATTTGACCAGCCCAAACCTTTTGGAATAGCGGGTTAGTCGCGTGCTCACATAAAACACCGGCCCGGGGTTGAATATGAGTTGCAGCAGAATGATAAGCAGGAAAACGGGCGACAGAACAGCCACGAGCAGCAGCGTGGACAGCGTGTCGAATATTCGTTTGACAATCGTCCCCCAACCCACCAGCGGCGTCTGGTGTACCGAAATGATGGGGTAGCCCAAAAACACGTCCACGGTGTTTTTGCCCGAATAGAATTCTGGCTCCCCGGGGATAAAGCTGTAGTTGATGTGGCTTGCTTGCGCGGCGCCCATGATTTTTTGGTTGCGCTCTGTCGAATCGTACAGGTCAGTTTGGATAATGGTGGTAATGTGATGCGCTTTTAATTTGTTGAGCGCCTGCTCCACGGTGGGATACAATGTGCCGCGGAAACCAGTAGGCAGAATCGATTTGGGCCCCGCCACCGCCACAATGCGGTAGCCAGAATGCGCCGTGTCGCTCATCTGCGCTATGATATCGCGCGTTGCGGCCGAATTGCCAATGACCAGCACTCGGCTGATCCCCCGGCCAAACCGGAAAGCAAATGTGCGTAACAGCCGCAAACACTCACGGCCAAATACCAACAGCACAAATGAACCGATAAATGCATACACCACCACCAACCGCGCTGGAAACACATCGCGGTCTACCACAAAGCTGTAGCCAATCACGATCAGGATACCGATCACGCTTCCTACCAGCAATCGGCCCCATTCGAGCAACCGTTTATTGTAAATACCACTACTATATAGCCCCAAGAATCCGAAGACGATCAACCACATAGGGATAAGTAGGAGTGCGGTGTTCAAAAAATCTGCGCCAGACACTTGGCCAGTGAGCAGTGGTCGATGGTCGATCTGCACGCGCAACACATAAGCCAGCGCAAAGGCCGCCAACAGTACGCAAAAATCGCCCACTAACAACGCTAAACTATAGAATCGGGCCGAACGTGTAGGCATATCCTTGCTGGTTATTGTAGCATTAAATAAGGATGAAAAAGATCGAGCAGATATTAGCCGGGGGTATGACCGCAGTTCTGGGAGGGGTACTCCTGTTGTTGCCGCTGCATGCATTTATATCTACCTGGGGTGGCACGGCTATCGGGCCGCTCGAAGTGTGGAAGGGCTGGAAAGAAATCGCCCTACTGTTGGTGGTGCCTACGGTGGGTGGCTACTGTTTTTTGCGACCCGACATCGCCAAGCGCATATGGGCTCGGTGGATCAATAAGTATATTGTGCTGTACCTGTTACTAAACGTGGCATTTGCCATAACGTCTGAAGCGTCGGCGAGTGCTGTCTATGCGGGGCTGCTCATGAACTTGCGCTTTTTTGCGATGTTTGTGCTGGCGCAGGTGGTGCTGGCCAGCGGCCATCCATGGGTTGAGCTGGCCAAAAAGTATCTGACGCCGTGGCTCCTGTGGACCATGATTGGGCTGGCGGTACTGGCAATTTTGCAGGTTACCCTGCTGCCCCACGATTTCTTGGCGCAGTTTGGCTACAACAAAGACGTGACTATTGCTCCATATATATTGGTCGACCAAAATCCAGATGCCGTGCGGGCGTTCGCTACCCTGCGCGGGCCGAACGAACTAGGGTCGTATCTGCTATTGCCACTGGCGTTGGCGGTGTGGCTGTTGGCTCAGAACCGGCGCAACTGGTTGGCATGGGCAGCGTTTGCCGGCGGGCTGGTTGCGCTTGGGCTGAGTGGTTCACGCAGCGCCTGGCTAGGTGCTGCTACTATGTTTGTGATACTGGCGGCATTAATGGTGCCGCGTCACCGCGTAATGTTTTGGGTCAAACGATTGGCGCCGCCGCTGGTACTAGTGGTGGCGGGCGTGTTGGCGCTAGCCGCGACGGTGCCGACGGTGCGCTTGCTGGTGTTTCATTCTAGCCCTGATGATTCCAGTTTGGTGGAAGGTTCTACCGCTGATCATTGGCAAGCGACATCCGACGGTATTAAAGACGTGATCGCCAACCCATTTGGTCATGGTGTGGGTGCGGCTGGCCCGGCGTCGTACTACAACACAGGACACCCGGCGCGGATTGCCGAAAATTATTTTGTGCAGGTAGCACAAGAGATAGGCGTGTTGGGCCTGATACTATTCATAATTATATGTGCGCTTCTGGTGCAGCAACTATGGAAGCGGCGTCAGCAGCAATGGCCGGCGTTGCTGCTAGCGGGTTTTGCCGGCCTGACCGTGATAAACCTATTTTTGCATGGGTGGGTCGACGACCCCACCAGCATGACGTGGTGGGCGGTCGCTGGCTTGTGGGCATTCAAAACTGGGGGCAAAATGGGGCCAATACAACTATGAGTCAAGCACGTCCGTCCAAAAAGCAGCGTGAATTATTGAGTTTTATCGAAGGCTTTATCGGCGGCCACGGCTACGGCCCGAGCTACCGCGAAATCATGACCGGCCTCAACTACAAATCAGTCTCTACCGTCGCTACCCACGTAGACAATTTGATCGCCAAAGGTCACTTGCGCAAACGTGACCATTCGGCGCGTTCGCTCGAAATCGTGCACGGCGGCGCTGCCGAATTCAAAGCCAACACCGACGTTACTGCTGTCCAAGAAAAATGGCTCGTAGATTTGATACAACGCCGCTTTGACCTGATAGAAAAACACGCCACACCAGCGCAACGCGACATCGACGACTTGTATGTGCTGGTGGGCGCCACGCAAATACTGGGCCTGGCCGATGCGGCAGTTGCCTTTAAGTCGCGCCTCATTAAGCTAACCCGGGCTAGCTAGACGTTATCGCCAAATAGCGGTATAGTGTGATTGTGGTTAAGCTAAGGTGGGTGAGTGAGGGCCTTTAATATAATATAGTATTATGTTATAATAAGCTTATGGCAACCAAACACAAATCCACACCATCCATAATCACCCTTTCGGAACAAGCCTCACAGAAACTACACAAGATTTTGAGTGCACCAGCGACCGAACGTCAGAAACGATCGTTTAAAGAATCGGTTGGTGTTTATGAGTTTTACAAAAAGAAATGGCAGAAAAAGTCGACATAGATCTTCAATCAATTGAAATTGTGCCCCTGGCAGACAAAAAGATGCTAAAAGGGGCTTTTTCAATTACAGATGAATTACACCAAAGCCTTATTAACTGGTTTCGTACATTTGCATGGAAGTCCCAAGCCGAAAAGAAATCAAAAACATTTCTTGTGTATCACGGAGGTCAAGCGGTCGCGTTTATTGCCTTGTCGACCGGAGTACTAACGCAAAACGTGAATGGTGTGCCTAATACTACTAATTTTCCTCCGCAGGTTTTAGTGGTCGGTAAGTTGTATGTGCTGCCGGAATGTCGTAGTAGCGGGATTGGTAGTAAGCTATTGAACTTCGTTGTTGGTATTGCAAGCAATATGAATGAACTCGTGGGTTGCGCTGGTCTCATAGTCGATGCCAATAGCAACGAAAGTACCGTGCGTTTTTACAAACGATTTGGGTTTGAAGAAATCGATAAAAACGAAGACGGTCGTACCGTGCAATTATTCTTTAAGCTCCCCGAATAGCATTAGACTTGTTTGCACCGTTTACCCCTGTTATAATACCCATTGCATTCCGGGGTAGCTCAGCGGTAGAGCGAGGGACTGTTAATCCCCAGGTCGCGAGTTCGATCCTCGCCCCCGGAGCCATGAAAAATGCGCGAGCCCATTAGGGCTCGCGCATTTTTCATGTTTGCGAGAGTGTGGATAGAACTCGCGACAGAGATTTTTGGCTGCCAAAAATATCGTAGTCGCGTGTTCGATCGGCAAAGCGGCGCGCAGCAAAAGCGAAGCGCATTGCGAGCACCGCCGCAGCCGTTATCGATTATTCGATTCGCCAGCGGTTCATAAGCTCGGCGCGCAGCAATTCATTTCCAGCACCCACCACACCCGCTACCCAACCCAACACCTACGTAACAATTCCTTTGACTAACTTAACCACAACCGTTATCATGAAGTTACCATGAAAAAAATATCTCTTTTCATAGCAGCGCTTGTGCTGCTAGTGTTTTCGTCGCCTCGGTTAGCAATGGCGTACACGGTGCAAATAGTAGCCACCAACATTGAGTCCAGTCAGCTCGAGCTCACATGGGACGGTGTCAACAATGATGCCTGCGAACACGCTGTGGCGTGCGACCCTGGCGATTCGCTTTCGTATGTGCTAGACGTAAACACGCTTGAGCAGCGAGACGTACTGGCATTTTACGATATTGGCTACAACGTGGGCATTATAGACTGGACCACTCCACTAGAAGTAGGCCATACCTATAAAGTGCAAATGCACGGGGCCGGCGACACATACCGAATAACGCAAGAATTTGTATACACCGGCGCGACAGCAACCAATTTTACCACGGGCACGGCTTCGGTGAATCAACTGGCCATTTCGGATAACACAAACGTTACGCTCAATATTTTTTCGCCGTCGCTGCCTGCAGTCGACAACAACTGCCTGCTAAATGGGGCCAGCGATTTGTCGGTAGATATTTATGTCAATGGCACCAACCGGCAGACGGTTACAGGTAACTGTACAATCATTACTCCCCGGCTGCCTGTCATGAGTTTTTCGACAAACAGTTTATTTGGCGACGGTAGCTACTACTTTGTGGTGCATTCCGCGTCGACCGGCAATGTGTGGACATCGAATCCGATAAACTATACAACCCCACCGTTCACCGTGTCGCATGTAACACTCAACCATACCACTGGTCACTATTCATTTGACTATGCGGGCTACCACGGCGGCGATATAACTGGCGAGAGTGTGGCAATTCACGCCGATGGCGACAGTTGGGGTTTTAACCACGAACCCGCCACCTGCACCGGCGGCAACACCACATCGGGCAATTGTTCCGGAACATTTAATTACAGCCAGGGGACATTTTCGTGCTTTACTGCGGTAAAAGTACAAGTCTACGGCTATCACGGGGTAGAAACGGTTGACCATTTGGCAAACCCCGATCCATCCTGCGTAGCTACGCCGCATGAGGTGTTCCCCAATGCTGCTCAGGGAATAGTCGATAATATTCTTCGTAACGATTCAAACGATTTCCAGGCTAACTTAACTCTGCCTGGCTACTATCAGGATTGCTGGAATGACGACGGTTTTACCGCCACAGTGTACGACGCAGCGACAAACCAACCAGTGGCAACAATGGTCAATACCAATCAGCGCCATTTGTGCGGGTTTTTAGATGTCTTCGACCACTCTCACACATGGACCGTTTATCCAGATGTATTCCCACCAAGCGGCACCTATTGGGTGTATGCCCACAGCAACAATAATGGCAACGCCAGTTGGGTGACTGGGTACTTTTACTACGCCGCGCCGACTTCTGCAAACCAAGCGCCGTCGGTGACATTTACGGCCGGCGCCACTACAGTAAATGAAGGTGATACCTTTACCGCCGCCGGATCATTTACTGATCCTGATTCGACAGCCTGGACAGCCACCGTGGATTACGGCGATGGTTC
Organism: uncultured Candidatus Saccharibacteria bacterium; assembly: GCA_964447105.1. Lineage (GTDB taxonomy): Bacteria > Patescibacteriota > Saccharimonadia > Saccharimonadales > EFPC-124 > CAYURH01. The sequence continues at coordinate 12,869 of CAYURH010000003.1, read as the reverse complement.
GGGTGTGCAGCCGCTAGCCCTCAATCCAGATCATACGTTTAATCTGAGCCACGCGTATGTTGATAATGGATCATACACCATCACCGTTTCAGTCACTGACAACGGCGGACTTACCGGTGCATCCACCGGCTCTGGCGGCGGTGTGGTGGTGAACAACCCTGCGCCGACAATTCCGCCCATCACGCCGCCCACAAACGTCAATCAAAGCGGGCCAGCGGTGATCAACGTGAACTTCAGTGACTATGGTAATCAAACGCACACAGCCACAGTAAACTGGGGAGATGGCAGCGGCGATCAGTCTGTGTCGGTGTCTGGCAACGATTTTTCGTCGGGGCACGCCTATCAAAACCCGGGCACGTATATGGTAACTGTGATCGTTACCGATTCCGAAGGCGCCACAACTACCCAAACACTTGCTATTACCGTGCTAAATGTTGCACCGCAAGTTGGCACTATTAGCTTTCCTGGTAGTGTTGGAGTGGGCGCGTCACATGCTTTATCGGTAAACTTTACCGACCCAGGCACAGTCGATACACACACCGCCACCATTAACTGGGGCGATGGCCACACCACCAACGGCGTTGTGTCAGAAGCAAACGGCTCGGGTACCGTAACTGGCAATCACGCCTATGCCGTGCCAGGCAACTATACCGTTACAGTAGCAGTTACCGACGACGATAACGGAACAGGCCAAAGCACAGCAAACACCACAGCCGTTAACCAAGTTACAGCCCTAAGCCCGGCCGGCATCTGGATTGGGCTAAAAAACAGCGACGACGTAGGCACTAAATTTGACCTAAAAGTCGAAGCCTTTAAAGGCGGCACACTCATAGCATCGGGCCAGCTAGACAGCTTTGCCGGTGGCAGCAGCGGATTTAATAACGCACACCTGGCCACCATACCATTTAGCAGCTTTGCGCCTGTCGATGTGCCGGCTGGGTCGGTAGTAAATGTTACGGTGTCGGTTCGCAACGCCTGTGTTGGATCAGGCCACAATTCGGGCGTAGCCAGATTGTGGTACAACGACAGCGCCGCAAACAGCAAATTTGGTCTAAGCCTAAACGCAGCCAGCACAAACTACTACCTGCGCGACGCCTTTGGCTTGTCGCCAACCGCTGGCCCTGGCCCGCAAAAAACCATCGATGTACAAGCTGGCGCCAAATGCAGCGCGTTTAAGCCGTTTGGCACGTGGGCTGTGACTCTTTAGCTATTGTATGATGGATGGGTGAAACAGTATATTTTGCTCGACTGGGATGGTAATCTGGCTAAAACGCTCGATTTGTGGCTCGACGCAATTCGTGTGGCGCTCGAAAGACGGGCGATACACAAAACTGATGAAGAAATCGCCATGAGCCTGGGCCAGTTTACCCACTATATGCAGCAGTGGGGAGTGCCTGATGTGGAACAGACCATCATCGATGCCGATGCAATAGCGAAGCAGAAATTACCAGAGGTTGATCTATATCCAGACGCGATGGTCGTATTGGAAACGTTAAAAAAACGAGGTAAAAAACTAGCACTCATCACCACATCGCCGCGTATAAATTTGCAGCGCGTGCTAGAAAAACATTCGCTCGCGGATATGTTTGACACGATAATCACTGGCGACGATACAACCCACCACAAACCGCACCCTGAACCACTGGAATTGGCCCTGCAACGATTGGGCGGCACCAAAGACCAAGCGGTTATGATCGGCGACTCCGACAAAGACCTGGGCGCTGCGCAAAACGCTGGCGTGGACTCCATACTCTTCTATCCGGCTGAGCATCGCAAGTTTTATGATCTGGACAAGCTCAAACAATTCGATCCAACGCATGTGGTAGATGACTTTCGCAAAGTGCTCGATTTGGTGTGATGCGCTATCATGGAGATAGAACTTATTAATCCACAGGAGGTCGGCATGCCCTTTCTTAAACTCCTCACCAAAACAAATTTCATCGACAATGTCTGGGCGTTTCGGTTCGAACCCAGCGAATCGTTCACTTGGACTCCCGGTCAGTTCATCCGCGTGGAGCTACCACACGACAACTCCGACCACCAAGGCATAAAGCGTTGGTTCACCGTATCGTCACCACCCTACGAAAACGTGATCCAGATCACCACGCGCATTACCGACAGCACATTCAAGCAAGCTCTCAGTAAACTCCCCACCGGTGGGGAGCTGACACTGCTCGACAAACCAGATGGCGACTTTGTGTGGGAAGATACCGATAAGCCGCGTGTGTTTGTGGCGGGCGGCATTGGCGTAACGCCGTTTTATAGCATTCTCAAACAGCGTGTGCACGACAAACAACCGCTAGATGTGACATTGATCTATAGCAGTCGCGGCGACAATGTGCCGTTTAAACAAGAGTTCGATGCGTGGGCGGCGCAAGATTCGCAATTTAAAGTGCTTTATGTGATGGGTGAACCCATGACTGCGCAGAAGCTGACCGAACTGGTGCCCGATCTGAACACATCGCTTGTATATCTATCCGGTCCTGAACCGATGGTCGAAAAACTCGGTGATGAACTGCGAGCGGCTGGTCTGGCCGAGGTTCAGCTCAAGCAAGATTTCTTTCCCAACTACTCTGAACAGAATTATTAGCGGCGACGTTGGGCGGCACGGGCTGCGCGCTTGGGTCGCAGCCACCGCACAACATACCAACCCACTGCAAGCAGTACGATCAAGCCAATTGTTACATACATAGCTACTTCGAATTTGTGGAGCACCAGCGCGGCAATAGCTTGTAAGCCGGCGTACCCAACATATAAATAGAAAAACCCGCTCACCAACGTGCCAAAAAACGTCGTAGAGACAAATGTGCGAAACGGTACTTTCACAAATCCGTAGGCGAGCGATAGTGCCGCCCCGGGGAAAAGCGGGAAAGCATTCATGAAAAACAGCAGCCACCAATCGCGTTTGCGCCTGCCGCCGATTTTTTTGCCAAATCCTTCGACATCTTTGTGGCTCACGCCAAAAAAGCGTCGGCCATGCGCAAACAATACATCTTCAAACTTGTCGGCCAGCCAATAGAGAATTGCACCACCGGCGACCCGTCCCACGCCAGAAAATACGCTTAGCACCAGTAAATACCAAAGTTCCGCGTCCTGTGCCTGCGCTGCCGCCCCCGCTGGCACGAGCACAACAAAAGAAGGAATCGGTGCAATCACCTCTTCGATAAACGTGCCGACAGTCACAATTACTTCCAGCGGCAGATGTTGCAGATAGATATATAAGTCGTGTATATGTTTGTCTCGTTGTTTTCTTTAGTATGCAGTGTGGGAAAAGAAAGTACCAGTCCAACATTGGTTTATGAGAATAGGTCAACATTTTGCATTGTTGTAAATTTTATTCTGTTATAATAAAAGCACATGCGTATTAACTGGAGAGGGGTCGCTCGGCAACTACCGCGACCGGCTATTGGCGCCGCGCTTTTAACGCTAGGGGGAGTTGGCTTGCTGATATCTAATGCTAACATGCCCACCCTGCCAACATTGCCCAAACAAATGGAGATTAACGTGCCTAATCCACAGCTGATACAGCAACCGCCGCAAGACGTAGCCGTCCCGCCAGCCTCGGCGCCGGCCAGTAAGCAACTAGATACATCTATTGGTTGGCAGCAAGATTTTGCCCGCTTACCCGCAGGTGTGCTGGATAGCAAAATCTGGAAATTCGAAATCGGCGGCGATGGTTGGGGCAACAACGAAGTACAGTACTACACCAACCGCAGTACAAACGCTCGCGTTGCATCAAGCCACTTGGTTATTGAAGCCAAACGCGAAGATTATAGCGGTCGCAAATACACTTCGGCCCGTCTGACTACACAAGGCATATTCCAAATGCAGTATGGCCGGATTGTGTTTCATGATGTGGTATTGCCGCAAGGTGTGGGTACGTGGCCGGCATTGTGGCTGTGGCCAGTGGGGGCTAAATATTCCAAAACGCAACTGGCCGGTAGTGGCGACAGCGGTTTGGCCAATGGCGAAATCGACATACTCGAATATGTGGGCGCTGAACCCGGGCTAGCTAATGCGTCGGCGCATTCGTATGCGCACTACCCGGGGCATGGCGAACGCTCAGGCCAAACTCACATTGTCGACAACTTACCACATGATTTTAGTTTGGACTGGACGCCGGAACAGCTAGTGTTTAGCGTCAATGACAAACCGTACTATACGGTCAAAAATCCACATACCGGTCCAGCCGACTGGCCATACGATCAACCATATTTTCTGGTGGTAAATTTGGCCATGGGTGGCGACTGGGGTGGTATGGCGCGTGACACCTACCCGCCGGACGGCATTGACGGCAGCAAAACGTCGTGGCAGTTCAGTGTAGGTTCGATTACGTACTATCCGCTAAAGTAGCAGGTCGGCGCTGGCGGCCATGAAAATCTGATTGATTTTGCCGCAGCTGTCGAAGTCAAACGACACCACCTGCTCGCTGGCAGCTTTGCCAACGTAGGCGTTCACCCCAAAATAGTCATGACCGTAGAAGCCGCCGCGATAGCTGGTAATGGTGGGCGCAGGTAGATCGAAATTCCACGGGCCGGTAGCGGACATTAGGTAGTTTAGGTCGGTCACAGCGTCGGCGGCGGATTCCGAGCCGCCCTTTTCGCTAGCGGCGATCACTACTTTGACTGAACTTGCCATATAGCCCTGTAACGCAGCAGTGTTTTTGCTGTTGATGGCGTCTTTGATGTTATCTTTGAGCGATTGGGCAACAGTAGCTTTGCACGTAGAGGTGTCGGCGGTAGCGGCACCTTTGTCGGCAAGTTGTTTCTGCAGGGTGTCGACTTGTGACTGTAGCTGTTTCTTTTCGTTTTCTACTGCGGAGTCGTGGTTGATGCAGTTCATCAGCTGCCACCAGAGCCAGAGTATAACGGCAATCAGTACTACGATTAGGCCTATGGCTACCCACAGGCTGATATTTTTTTTCTTGTTGTCTTTGGATTTGTCGTGCTTGGTATCAGACGTTACGAATTTTTGCTCCATGGCCCAAGTATAGTGCTTATGCTTAGGAATGTTAAGAGATACCGATGTTACCCGGCAGTATAGGAAAGATTAGCTGGAGTGGTCTATTGTCGCCAGTATCTTTTTCAGGTCGGCGCCTTTGCCGAGTGTCGGCGCCCACAAATCACCCTTTTTGTCTAAACGTTTCAGTGCGTTTTTGATAGTGAAATCGGTGGGTAATAGTTTGTCGTTGACCTCTTTCCATTCCAGCGGCATAGATACTGTGGCGTCGGGTGTGGGGCGCACGGAATATGGTGCAGCCAATGTTTGCCCGCGACTGTTTTGCAAATAATCTAGGTACAGTCGATGCTTGCGTTTCTCCGGGCTGCGTTCGATGCTGGTGATTTTGGGTAAGCGATTATTGACCTCGATGGCAATCAACTGCGTAAACTGTCGCGCCTGTTCGTAGCTATATTTCGCCCCCAGCGGGATAAAAATGTGAATGCCGGTTTTGCCGGATGTTTTAGGCAGCGCCGGAACCCCCCAGTCGTCGCAGACGGCATGAACGGTTTGAGCTACTTGAATCACGGTATCAAATCCCACACCTTCTGGGTCTAGGTCCATCACCGCCCAGTCTGGATTGTCGGGCGATTTGAGTCGCGAACTCCACGGATTGATTTCGATGCATCCAAGCTGAGCCATGTACAGGAGTGTGTCTACGTTGTTGCATATTAAGAAATCTATATCCTGGCGGGTGCTTTCGGAATAGAGTTTTTTACTGGCGGCATAGGGCGGCAAGTCGAAATTAATGTCTTTTTGGAAAAACCCTTCGGATCCTACGCCGTTTGGCTGGCGGTTGAGTGATTCGGGTCGGTCTTTTAAATACTTCAACATCACGTCGCCCACAGATTGGTAATAGCCAATCAAATCGCCTTTGGTGTAGCCATGTTTGGGCCAAAACATCTTGCCCAGGTGGCTAAAGGCTACTTTGCTGCCGGGCAGGCTGGCGTGTTCATCGGCTTTTTTGGTTTTGGCTATTTCTTTGTGTACGTTGTGGGGCGCTTTGTCTTCGCGCATGCCTTCGAATGTCGGTTGTCGCATCATTCCCTCGCTTGTCCATTCACTAAAACTTACTTCGCAGACTAGTTCTGGTTTGACCCAATGGGTGGTGGCGTCGACTTTGGGCGGATTTTTAAATGGAGGAGTTTTCACTTCTAGCTTGTCGAGTTTGTGACGTAATTGCTTCATGGCTTCTACCGCAAACCCACCACCAGAGTGGCCAACGTAGCGCAATTCGCCCTTGTCGTATACGCCGAGTAGGAGAGAGCCCAGGTATTTACGCGTGCCGCGCGGTTCGCTAAAACCGGCGATGACAGTTTCTTGGCGCAGATGAGTTTTGATCTTCAGCCAGTCTTGCCCGCGGATGCCTGGGCGATATGGCGAATCAGCGCGTTTGGCCACGACACCTTCTAGCCCGGCTTTGGCTGCTTCTTTGTAGAGCGCTTCACCGTGTTCTTCTATGTCGTCGCTGAAAAATAGTAGGGATTTTTTGGGTAAAACCTGACGCAATATCTTTTTACGTTCTCGGAGTGGTAGTGGGGTGAGATCACGGCCGTTGTGCCATAGTATGTCAAATACGTAATAACGCAACTCGCCCTGTGGCGCAGTTTTCCAATTTTGTAACCATTCGAAGTGGGCATGGCCCTCGGGGCCTACGGCCACGATTTCGCCGTCTAACACTACATCGTCTTTGAGCAAGCGCAGCGCTTCCACTACCGGAGCGAATTTGGTGCGAAAATCTAGGCCATTGCGAGAGTAGAGTTCGATGTCTTGTTTTTTCTTACTACCAATGGCGCGGTAGCCATCCCATTTGATCTCAAAAAACCAGCCGGGTCTGCTAAAGGGCGCATCGATAAGCGTGCAGAGCATCGGGACAATGCGCGTCGGCAGCGCGGCTCTGGGAGCGGCATGCTGACCAATATCGTCAACTTTTTTGCCACTGATCACGGAGCGGTTTTGGCGCAAAATGTCGGCGGTGGATGCTTCGTCGTCGCCCTTTTTGATGAGGAGCCAGGCTTTGTCGTCGTCGCTGCCGTGGAATTGGATGAGCGCGAATTCGCCGTTTAGTTTTTCACCATGCAACACAAATGTGATGTGGCCTTTTTTGAGCCCAGCACGCAGTTCGGCTTCGCCACCACCTCCGCGCGCTTCGTACGTGCCTTTGTCCCAGATGATCACACTGCCGGCGCCGTAGTTGCCTTCGGGGATTTCCCCTTCGAACTTTCGATATTCGTAGGGATGATCTTCGGTCTGTACTGCCAAGTGATGGTCGTGGGGATTCATGCTAGGGCCCTTGGGTACAGCCCAGCTTTTGAGCACACCATCTAGTTCGAGCCGGAAGTCGTAGTGGAGGGCGCGTGCGTGATGTTCTTGCACGACAAATTCTAGTTTTTTGCGACTCCGTGGCGATTTAGTGCCTTTTGGCTCGGGAGTTTTATCAAATTGTCGCTTTTTGCGATATTGTTGCAGGCTCATTTTTTATTGAGGCTCGCTTTGAGCGTGGTCATCAAATCTTTGGCATTAGTGTGTTTGGTAGGAGTAGCGGATTTGGGCGAGCGAATTGGTTTGCCTTTGGTTTTTTGTTTGATGATTTCCTCTAGCTCATCGGTATACGTATCTTTAAAATCTTCGGGGATGAAGTGTTTGGTCTGCTGCTGCACCAGAGCCAACGCTACCTCAACTTCTTTTTCGTTCACTTCGTGGCCAGATGGAAAATCAAGCGCGGTGGCTTCGCGCAAATCAGTGGGGAAACGCATTTGATCGAGTACCAGCGCTTTGCCAACGGGTTTGATCACGCCCAAATGTTCGCGTTCGTGGAACACATACAGCACTACCGCCACTTTAGCCGCGCGCTCCAGAGCTTCGCGCAGCAGGGCATAGGCTTTTTCGCCGCCTTTGATCGGTTCTAGGTAATATGGTTTTTCAAAATAGCGGATATCGATTTCGGATTCAGCTGTAAACTGTTGGATGTCGATAGTTTTGCTTTTTTTCACATCGGCTTTTTCGAAATCTTTTTGGGTGAGCACTATGTAGTCGCCGTCGCGATATTCGTAGCCTTTTACAATATCTTCCCATGGCACTTCCTCGCCGTCGTGCCGGCAAATGCGCGCATAGCGAATAGGCGCGTGATCTTGTTTGTGCAGCATGTCGAGGTCGATGCCTTGCCGGGGGTTGGCCCCGCTAAACATGTTGACGGGTATGTTGACTAAACCGAAACTAATTGAACCTGTCCAGAGTGGTCGCATGAGATTCCTCCTATACTACTTATGCTAGCACAACAAACATGGCATTATAGATTCATGTCTGTAACGCAACCGAGTATTAAGCGAGTATTGCTCACATCATTTTTGGTGGATGTTATAGATATCACCACCAATTTGGTAGTAGCTATTATGACGGGCAGTGCAGTTATGCTGGCCGAGATGCTAGAAGGCGCAGCCGATCTGGCGGCGGTTGGCCTGGTGCTGATCGGCGCACGGCGCTCGCAACACAAAGCCAACGCCATGCACCCATTTGGCTACGGCAAAGAATTGTATTTTTGGTCTACGCTGGCAGCGTTTGTGATGTTGGCCATCACCGCTACGTTGAGTGTATTGTTTGGCTATCGCCACCTGATTCACCCCGAAGAAGTACACAATCTACCCCTGGCATACGGGGTATTGGTGCTGGCCATAGGCACCAACGGCTATTCGTGGTGGGTGAGTTCGCGCAAATTGCTAGCCGGCCGCAGTTGGCGCCAGCTGCCTCGCATGTTCATGACGTCGTGGCAGATTGCGCCCAAAATTACATTTGTGCTAGACAGTATCGGCACATCGGCGGCGATTATCGGGTTTGTGGCGCTGTGGCTGTACGGAGTGACGAGCAATCAGCAATTCGACGGTTTGGGGGCTATGGTGATGGGCGTGACATTGGGGATGTTTGCGGTCTTGCTGCTAGTGAGTGTACGCTCGCTGGTGACTGGTCGTGCCGCGCCAGCTGATGTACGCAGCAAAGTGCGCCGCGCCGCACTCAGCGTGCCACGTGTGCGTGAAGTGGATCACGTGCGCACCATGATTTTGAGTGCCGACAGTATGCTCATTGCCATAGAAGTGCATTTGCAAAATGACTTATCGACTGATCAAATCGAAACCATAGTCAAACAAATCCGCCGCGCCGTACAAGCAACCACCAGTGGTGACGCACAAGTCTATGTGGAGCCGGTAGCGTAGTACAATAAGCATATGCTCAGGCACCACAAGCATCTTCATAGCAAAAAACACAAAGAACCGTTTGACTATGTGGTGTATTTTTTTACCATCGCCACACCGCTGTTTGAGCTTCCGCAGGCCTATGCGATTTTTTCGAATCATAGTGCTGCCGGTGTGTCTATTTGGACGTGGGGATTTTTTTGCCTAGCTGGTGTGGTGTGGATGATATATGCCATCCGTCACAAATTGTTGCCGCTTCTCGTCACTAATATTTTGTATCTGGTGATTGAATCTGCCATTGTAGTGGGCATTTTCATGTATTCGTAGAATCATGGCACAATAAAAAGCATGCTGCTCAAGCGCATTCAAGCGAGCGAGTTTCTGCGCCACAACGCCATTTTCTTCGGTGGCGCTGTGGCCGTGGGTGCGCTGAACTATGTGTACTACCCTGTGCTCGGTCGGTTGTTGCCTACGGCAGCATTTGGTGAAGTGCAGACGTTGGTGTCGCTGTTTTTGCAACTGGCTGTTTTTTTGAATGTGTTGAGTATGATTACGGTCAATATCGTCGTGAACGCTCGTGACACCAAACGCGCCAATCAATTGATTGTAGATTTTGAAAAAGCGGCATTGCTACTCGGAATTATTGTGTTGGTGCTGTCGCTGTTCGCCGCCCCCGCGCTCAAAACTTTTTTGCAGTTTGATTCCACACTGCCGTTCGCGGCGTTGGGCGTGGCGCTGGTAGCGGCGGTGCCCTATACGTTCCGCTCGGCATATTTGCGGGGGAGACGTAAATTTGGGCAAGTGTCGATTGCCAATGTTGTGCCGGCCCTGGGCAAGTTAATTTTGTCGACTGTTTTTGTGATCGCCGGATTGAGCACGTTCGGCGCCATGTTGGGTTTGGTGGGCGCGCAGCTTTTTGGGTTGGGCTATGCGCTGGTTATGGCAGCGCGAGCCGGTTTGCCGGCGGTGGGATGGCGGGAGTATTTTTTGCGTCCGCCTAGTTTGCGGCGTTTACGGCCCGAACTAAAATACGGCGTGTTGGTGCTAGTGGTGTCGTTGGCAATTACGCTGCAGTACAGCATCGATATCGTGGTGGTAAAGCATTATTTCGATCCACATACGGCTGGGCTGTATGCGGGCATTGCGGCAGTGGCACGGATTATCTTTTTTGCCACGGCGTCGATCACCCAGGTTATGCTGCCTGGCGTTCGACTTGCGAACAGCCCAAAGCAAAACCGTACTCTCCTTTTCAAGTCTGTTGTATTATTGTGTACGATCGCTCTCCCAGTACTGTTTTTGAGCGTATTTTATCCACATTTTGTTGTAAAATTGCTTATGGGCGTTAATTATTTGAGCGTCTCACCTCTGTTGCCGAAACTCACAATCGCTATCTTTATCGTCTCTGTTCTAAATGCAGTTATGGCATATTTTACAGCACTACGTAAGCATAATGTGATGTTTGTTGGTATAATTGGTAGTGCTGTCACGTTTGTTGTCATGCTGTCCCACCACAGTACGCTAGCGGCCGTTGTTGATAGTATGCTCCTTGGCAGCCTTGCCATGGGGGGCCTACTCGGACTATGGGTGGGTGGAACTAAGCTTAAGCGAGGTATCCATGCAGCAGCAACTCATATCGGTCATCGTACCGGTCTATAACGAATCTCAGAGTCTTCCGCATTTTTATGCCGAATTGATGCATCATATTCGCAAAATTCGGCACCGGTTTGAAGTTATTTTTGTCGACGACGGAAGCGCGGATAATTCAGCAGGATACATACGCGAACTAACGCTCAGAGACAATCGCGTTAAATTGATTGAATTTGCGCGGAATTTCGGCAAAGAAGTAGCGGTATCAGCCGGGCTGCACGCAGCCAGTGGGGATGCCGCTATTATTTTGGATGCCGATTTGCAGCACCCGCCCAAATTGATTGGTCGGTTTATCAAATCGTGGGAAAAAGGCGCCGAGGTAGTGGTGGGAGTGCGCCGCTATAGCCACGAAGAAGGGTTGATGAAACGGGCCGGCAGCTGGGTGTTTTATCGCATCATGGAAAAAATTTCTACAACCAAAGTTACGCCAAACGCCACGGATTACCGCTTGCTTGATCGCTGCGCGATTGACGCATTCAACAAATTTACCGAACATGCGCGGTTGGCGCGCGGGCTCATAGACTGGTTGGGATTCAAGCGCGAGTATGTCAAATTCGTGGCGCCGCCACGCCGCCACGGCACGGCGCAATATAGTTTTCGCAAATTGTTACATCTGGCTGTGAATAGTTTTACGTCGCATAGTTTGCTACCGCTCAAGCTGGCCGGCTATTTGGGTACGCTGATTTTGGTAGGCGCGGGGACGATGGGGGTTTTCTTTTATGTTGAACGGTATGTTTTGAACGATCCGTACAATTTGCACATAAGCGGCACAGCTATGCTGGCCACGTTGATTCTGTTTTTGGTAGGTATGGTGTTGGCCTGCATGGGGCTGGTGGCGCTCTATATCGCGCGTATTCACGAAGAAGTGATTAACCGGCCGCTGTACATCACGCGGCAGAAAGAGGAAGAAACGGCGTAGTGAAAATTTTGCTGATGACCTGGAAAGATCCCAAGCACCCGCTGGCCGGCGGTGCCGAATTGGTGAATGACGAAATGTGCACGCGTTTGGTGCGCGATGGACACGAAGTCGTCACGTTGGTGGGTGGTTTTGCCGGCAGCGAACACAAGACCCAACTACATGGCTATCAAGTTATACGCGTGGGTAACCGCTACACGTTGTGGTGGGAAGCGTTTCGCTACTACCAAAAACATTTGCGTGGATGGCCGGATTTGATTATTGAAGAAATAAATACTGCGCCGTTTTTTACCCCATGGTATGCACGCGAACCAAAGGTGTTGCTGTTTCATCAACTGTGTCGGCAAATTTGGTTCTACCATATGCCGGCGCCATTTAACCTGATGTTTTATCTGGCCGAACCATTGTATCTGCGTTTGCTCGGACGTAGTCCAGTGATCACCGTGTCGGAAAGTACCAAAGCAGATCTGGTGCGGCACGGCATACATGAATCACGTATCGGTATCATTTCGGAAGCTATCAACATTGCGCCGGTCAAAAATCTAAAAACGCCCAAATATACTGAACCCACGCTGCTGAGTTTTGGCGCCATTCGCCCTATGAAGCGTACATTGCATCACATCGAAGCGTTTGATATTGCCAAGCAAACTATGCCCCAACTCAAGTTGATTGTAGCCGGCGCGAGCGAAGGTAATTATGGGCAAAAAGTGATGGATCGTATCGCAGCCAGCCCATTCCAGGCCGACATCACGGTGCTCGGTCGCCCAACTGACGCAGAAAAAACAGTGCTATTTCGCAAGAGCCACTTGTTTTTGGTGACGTCAGTCAAAGAAGGGTGGGGGATTGTGGTGAGCGAAGCTGCCAGCCAGGGCACGCCGTCGGTAGCCTACAACGTGGACGGTTTGCGCGACAGTGTGCGCCATGGACAAACCGGTATTGTGACCGACCCAAACCCGCGAGCGTTGGCGGGTGGCATAGTGGCGGCGCTTGCCGACAAAAAGACATATGAAGCCATGCGTACCAATGGCTGGCGCTGGAGTCATGAGCTGACATTTGACAAAATGTACGCCGATTTTTGGGCCGGTTTACAGCGCGCACTGCCCACTAGCACGGTACTTGAA
>CAYURH010000002.1:0-65066 GCA_964447105.1 uncultured Candidatus Saccharibacteria bacterium | reverse complement strand
TAGCGTGGCTGTGGATTACGCTCCCCTACACGATATTCTTTATTCGAATCATTAAACAACGACAGCAATAGGGAAAGGATGGCGCCAATGGAGCGCATTATTGCGCCGACGTACCAAGCTTTTGCGGCAGATAAGGCAAAATCTAAGAATCTGCTCCTATGGCAAGCGGCCTACTACGGGCCTTTCTTCATACTCGTAATGATAGCCACTTACGCGTATTAACCCCCACCCCCATTGTCGCGCGCCCCTATGCTCTAATGCTAAAATAATATTTACACATACATTAGAGGAGACAAACCATGGATAAATACGTAGACGGTTTCATACTGGTAGTCCCAGCAGACAAAGCCGACGAATACAAAAAAATGGCTACCATGGGTCGCGACGCGTGGATGAAGCATGGCGCCCTTGCCTACTACGAATGTCGGGCCAACGACCTGAAGCCACAGCAAATGGGCGACGAATCGACACGCCCGTTTAACGACATGGCCGGGGCAAAAGACGGCGAAGATGTGTGGTTTTCGTTCATTATTTTTAAATCCAAAGAACACCGCGACCAGGTGAACGCTGCAGTCATGGCCGAAATGAGCGACATGATGCCGCCCACCGACCCCATGCCTACCGATATGACGCGCATGGCGTATGGTGGGTTTACGGTGGAGGTTGAGGGCGGTTCCGATACTAGTAAGTTGTGAGTTACGATGACTAGGCTGCTGCATGGCCTATTTACCCGCCCCTGCTATACTTATTCATTATGATAAAACGCTTTTTACATGTAGCAGTGACCGCAAAAGATTTGGCGAACTCCATGGCTGCCTATGAAGCATTGGGTATGAAAGAAGTCGAGCGATTCCAAAGCGTCAGCCTAAAATCCGAAGTGGTTTTAATGGAAGATCAGCAGGGCACCGGTGTTGAATTGTGGCAGTTTGCCGACCCCAGCCATCCCCACGTAAAGATTGTCGAAGGCCACATGGCGTTCGAAAGCGATTCTTTAGAAGAAGACACTAAAATGTTGTTGAACCATGGGTTTACCGTGGCTATGCCTCTGGCCCAAGATGACACTCTACGATTTGTCCACTTACTGTCGCCAGATGGCACGTCTATCGAACTGTGCCAGTACAAATAGCCGCTAGGCGTATAATAGGGATAGATATCAACCAAGGAGGCACAATGGCCAAACTCAACCCTGTTGTTCATTTCGAAATGGGTTACAACGACAAAGCTCGAATGGTTAAATTTTACGAAACCACTTTTGGCTGGAAGACGCAGCCTATGGGGCCCGACATGGGCAACTATGTAGTGGCGCACACTGCCGAAACCGACGAAAACGGCATGGTGCTCACCAAAGGCGCAATCAACGGCGGCTTTTACCAAAAAACTGATGATCCTGTAAGCCAGGCCCCATCGGTAGTGATTTCGGTCGACGATGTGCAAGCTGCCATGAAGGACGTGCAAGCTGCTGGCGGTAAAATTTTGGGCGGTATGAACGAAAAAGGCGAACACACTATGGAGCCGCAAATGATCCCCGGTGTTGGCCTATGGATTTCGGCAATGGACACCGAAGGCAACCGCTTTTCTATTTTGCAGGCCAAATCGTAACGCACGTAGCGAAGCCTTGTGACTGCCGCGACGGGCGGGAGTGCCGGCTTCTGTTATACTGTAGCTATTATGCTTAAGATTATTAAATGTGTGACGTCGGTGCTGGTACCTTTTGTCGCCGCTGCGATGGGAAGCGCGGCTACAATTCCGAATATCACCACATGGTACGCCACGCTCGACAAGCCGTTTTTCAGCCCGCCTAACTGGTTGTTTGGACCAGTGTGGACAGTGCTGTATCTGCTCATGGGCCTCAGTTTGTATCTGGTGTGGGTAGCGCGCTACAAAAAATCCAAGAAGTCGGCGTTTGTGGTGTTTGGCGTGCAGCTTGCGCTCAACGTGCTGTGGTCTGTGGTGTTTTTTGGCTTGCACGCACCATGGGCGGGCGTGGTGATTATCGTGGCGCTTCTGGCGAGTATTGTCGCGACTATACGAATATTCTGGCCGATCAATAAAACGGCGGCGTATTTGCTGTTCCCCTACGTTGTGTGGGTTAGTTTCGCGACACTCCTAAATAGTGCAGTTGCCGCGTTGAATTAAGATTAATATATAGCCCGACGATCCGCACAAACCAGTCTGCTATACTGAATTCATGCAACAAATGCAAAAAATAGCGACGCGAATTTTCATCGGTGCATCTATGGTGTTTGGCGTTTTGGGCGTTTTGGTTGTCATTATTCAGCCCAAAGACGATAGCATATTGTCGAGGCTTTTGCTCGCGACGGTTTTTGTTATTTTGCCTTCGTTTGCACTGAGTGTGGCAGGCAAATATTTAAACGGCAAGTCATAATATAGATTCTGTGGGTCTAGCGACTCAGCGTTTTGGTGTGCTGCTTGCGCTTGTTGGCGTCGAGCTCTTTTTTGCGCAGGCGTAGGCTTTTGGGTGTGACTTCGAGCAGTTCATCGTTTTCGATAAAGTCCAGGCACTCTTCTAGGCTGAATATAGTGGCTGGTGTCAGCTGTACTACGCCGTCGCTGCTGCTACTGCGCATGTTGGTCAGGTGTTTGGCTTTGCAGACATTGATTTCCAAATCTTCGCCACGTTTGTTGAGTCCTACAACCTGTCCGGCGTACACTCGTTCGGCTGGGTTTACAAACACGGTGCCACGTTCTTCGGCGGTTTGCAGCGCATATGGTGTGGTGATGCCAGCTTCGTAGGCAATTAACACACCTTTGCGTAATTGCGGCAGCGCTGCTCCGACTGGTTGCGAGCCGACGCTCAGTGAGTTCATGATGAGCGTGCCTTTGGTGTTGGTGAGCAAGATGTTGCGCATACCTAGTAGAGCGCGAGTCGGCATGGTGTATACCAGTTTGGTCACGCCTTTGGGGCTGGCAAATTGCTCTTTGAGCGCGGCGCGTCGGGCGCCGAGCTCCATTTGCACAGTGCCCACGTGTTCGGATGGGACTTCGATAATGACTTCTTCGAGTGGTTCCATGGTGACGCCGTTTTCTAGATGGGTTACGACCTGTGGGCGCCCCACTTCAAATTCGTAGCCTTCGCGGCGCATTGATTCTATAAGGACGCTGAGGTGCAGTTCCCCGCGGCCCGATACCAAAAAGCCGATGCCTTGGTCTTCGACGCGCAAGCCGATGTTGGTTTCGAGCTCTTTTTGCAGGCGCTCGCTGATCTGGCGGCTGGTGTTGAATTCACCTTCTTGGCCTTTGTACGGGCTGGTGTTGGGGCCAAGATAGATCTGGAGGGTGGGCGCTTCGACTTCCATGACGGGCAGTGCTTCGGGGTTGTTCGCGTCGGCAATTGTTTCGCCGATTTGCGCGTCGCTCACGCCGGTGAGTTGCACGATGTCCCCGGCAAGACCGAGTGGTACTTCAAATTTACTCACGCCGTGGCTCATAAATACGGTGTCGATTTTGGCTCGAGCGATGGAACCGTCTTTTTTGCACAAACTTACTTGGTCGCCGGCTTTTACTTGGCCGCGAGTGATGCGACCGATGGCGTATTTACCTTTGAAACTATCCCATCCTAGCGCAGTGACAAGCATCTGAAATGGTTTGTCGGCCTCGATTTGCGGTGCTGGCACGTGGGTGATGATAGCTTGGAACATAGGCTCCAGATCGCCATCGTCATCGGGGGTGGTTGGAGGCTGCGTCCAGGCTTTGCCGGCTCGGCCGTTGGCGTAATACACGGGGTAATGTAGCTGGTCTTCGTGCACGGCGAGTTCTAGGAATAGGTCGGCCAGTTCGTTTTCGACTTCTGGTATGCGCGACGCTGGTTTATCGATTTTGTTGATAATGACAATTGGTTTGAGCCCGGCAGCCAGCGCTTTGCCCAACACGAATTTGGTCTGGGGCATGGGGCCTTCTTGGGCGTCAACGATGAGTATGCAGCCGTCGGCCATATTGAGTGTGCGCTCCACTTCACCACTAAAATCGGCGTGACCGGGTGTGTCGATGATGTTGATACGATAATCACCGTGCTGCACTGCTGTCACTTTGGCGGTGATGGTAATGCCGCGTTCGCGCTCTTGGTCGCCGCTATCCATGATAAGGTCTTGGCTCATTTCCGCTTGGTTGTCGCGGAATGTTTTGGACTGCTTCAATAAACCGTCGACCAGTGTGGTTTTGCCGTGGTCAACGTGGGCGATAATAGCGATGTTGCGAATTTTGGTGGGATCTTGATTCATAAAAAATACCCCTTTGGGCTAGTACGGCAATTATACCATATGTGCTAGCCATTAGCAATAATACGTATGGCAGCGCGTATATCTATACGGTTCCCCGCAAGATTTTTTCCATAGACTTGCCGTGGGCCAGCTCGTCGATCAATTTGTCCAGATATCGCGCGTTTTGCACCAATGGGTCGGTAATGTCTTGCACGCGCACACCGCAAATCATGCCGGTGATTTGGGTGCGTGCGGGGTTGAGTTGCGGCGCTTCGGCAAAAAATGTTTGGAAATCCACCTGCTTGTCTATTTGGGCTTGTAGTGCATGCTGGCTATAGCCAGTGAGCCAGCAGATCACGGTGTCGACTTCGGCACGGGTGCGGCCTTTGCGCTCAACTTTAGCAATGTAGAGTGGGTACACTCTGGCGAAGGCCATAGTAGGGATTCGGTTGTGTGGGTCCATAAGTAGTATTGTAGCAGTAACGGTAAAGTTGACATAAATACATAAATATATTATTGTAATCTGGATATTGCCCTTCCGAGGGCGATTATCCGTGCGGCTCCAATAGCCGTACGGCAACACCTTACACATCTGGAAAGGTCGTCATGCGCATTCCTCGCACCGTGCGGGCCGCCGCCGTCGCCACTCTGATCGCCACCATTGCGGCGGCCTGCAGCACCAACGGCAACAAGACCAACCCGCCGCCGTCGATCCCGGCTCCCACCTCGACGCAGTCGGTGGTCGCGGACTACCCCACCTTCCTGGATAAGGACGGTGTCGGCCGTTCGCAGGACATCGGCACTTTGGGTGTCGGCGAGACGGGTTTCGTCGTCACCGGGCTCCAGTCGTTCCCCTACCTCAAGCACCTGCCCAAGGGCGGCTACTGCTTGGTGGAGGGCACGCCGTGGTGGCCCGAGACCGGTCGCAAGGTCGGCGACGTCGTGTCGCCGAACATCGCCATCAAGCGTACGGCCCTGGGCAGCTACACCATGATCACCCGACCGGGCTTCGAGCCGGCCGAGGAGAGCGAGCCGCTCTACGGCGGCACGTGTGCCGCCAAGATCAGCAAGTTCGACTCCAGCCCGGAGGCACGAGCCGTCCTGGGCTTGCCGCAGGATTTCGCGGTGGGCCAGATCCGGTACGTACCCGCCGAGAACATCTGGGTGGCTGAACCGACTAGCACAAGCGGCATTCTGGTCACCTCGTCGACCGATGCGCAGCCTTTCCCCGGCGGCCTGGCCATCATGAAGGGCCGCGACGGCTTCGTCCTGCTCAAGGACCCGGCCGACTGGACCGGGCTGCGCTACGTGGGTAGCAAGCAGATCGAGGAGATGAAGGGCTACCCGCTCATCAGCCTGTCGTGATCTGACCGTGTAAGGTGTCCCGCGCCGCCGCCCTGACCAGGGGCGGCGGCCGGGCGCTTCAACTGACATTATATGTATTCATACAGTATATTGCATCTGGTATAGTAAACCTATAAATGCTTATGCTTAAAACGAAAGGTTACTATGAGCAAAACACCAAATAATAACCCGCTACAAATAAGTATGCCGTTTAAAGTGGTGGGGATCATCATACTTGTCTTGCTGTTTACGTTTGGCTTGATGGATGGCATTGGGGCCACGCAACGAAGCCTGCAGTCTCAGGAATACACGGGTGTGATCTCTGCCAAAAATCAGACATCACCTGGCGGTGGCAGCGGCGCAACCTATACGGTGGACGCAACGGGGGGACAGCAATATACGGTAGAGGATTCGGCGCGTTCGCACGAAGTGGGCGATACGGTGACCGTTTGGGCGGCGCCTGGCGACAACAAAGCCGATTTCCAAAAAAGTTTTTCGTTTGAAGCGCTGAGAGGGTTTACGTTTGCCATTGGTGCCGTCCTTGTGCCGATTCTTGTCTGGCAGGTCAATATGCGTTCGGTGCGAAAACCAGCTAAGTAGCCACGGGGCAAAGTCGCTGATGAAAGATAACATAATACTCCTAGCTCTTGCAGCTCTGTGTAGTGGGCTTGCACTTGTGACCGGACTGCTGGGTAGTGATACGGGGCCATCGCAAATACTTGGTCCCCTGCAGACAATATTGTTGGTTATTTTTGTCATCTGGCACGGCACTAAGCTATATGGTTTCAAAGGTATAGCGATATTTTTTGTCATCTCACAGGTAGTGAGTAATGTGATGGAAAACCTGAGTATCTCGACAGGTTTTCCTTTTGGCGATTATCACTATAGTCAGGGCGGCCTGCCGTTTTTGTTCCAGGTGCCGTTCGTCATTGGTATTGCCTACTTTGCCTATGGCTATTTGGCCTGGATACTCGCGAATATAATACTCGATGCCATCGGCTCGCAGGCACGTTTGCTTGTGCGTACTCTTTTTGTGCCGCTCACGGCTGCGTTTGCTATGGTGATGTGGGATGTGGCCATGGACCCGATCAATTCGACCATCAAGCACTACTGGATATGGGAAACCGGTGGCGGGTTCAACGGTGTGCCACTCACTAATTATTTGGGTTGGTTCCTGACAGTCTATCTGTTCTATCAAATCTTTGCGCTGTATCTTCGTGTATCTGGTGGGCGGCTAGAGCAACGTGCAGGCAAGGTATTCTGGGCGACGCCTATTATGATATATGGGGCAACCGGGCTTTCGTTTGCCCTCGCCTATGTGGTGGCAAGTGCTGGTGGTGTCGTAGACGCTGCCGGCTACGTATGGGATAAGCGTTTTATTTATGAAACGGCCGCAGTTGTCAGTTTGTTTACTATGGTTTTTGTTTCGTACTTGGCAATGGTAAAACTATTGAACACGCCACACACTCAACCTAAGCGTTAGTGGCGACTCGTTTTGTTGAATACGTATGATGAATAGAGCAGCAGCCCGCCCACACAAGCGGCGAGTACCATAGAGCTGATGCTGAAAAATAGCGGGGCTTGGTTGGTTCCCAACCAGACCAACCTGATGATCAACAGATTGAGCCCATCTACCGCTCCAACGATTGCGGCAATGATGAGACACCAGATAGCTTTTGTGTAGAGAGCGCCTACGCGCTTTACTACTTTTTGTCCTAATATCACGCTAATGGCCGAAAAAGCCATCATGACCACGAGGCCCAGTACTGACGCATCGTATACTAGTTCGGGCAGATCGGTAGTAGCATGAGGTGCCAATACACTCAATCCAACTGCCGCTGCCAGGACGGCGAGAATGATTTTGATACGCGTAAAGGCAGAGCCTAAGCCCAACTGCGTAGCGAGCGTCCGAAACGCGAGATAAAAGAACAGGCCGATACCAGCGTAGAGCGCGCTAAAAGCCCACGACTTCATCCACCACGAATCGCCTATCACTGGGTAGAGGGAAAACTGAATAGCCAACGCAGCCGTCAATACAACTGCAAGACAGAGCAGATAGTACACTTGGCGCAGCTGATGGTTAAATGTTTGAGCTGCCTGAGCCAACAAAAATATAGCACCGAGGCACAATGTACCGAAGCCAACCAAATATGGCAATTGCGGCAGTACTTGCATACCGCTCATGCGACTTACCATTAAAATACCAGCGCCCAAGCCTATGGCCAGCCCAATAATAAAGCCGATTGTGATGCGCAGGCG
Source organism: uncultured Candidatus Saccharibacteria bacterium (assembly GCA_964447105.1). Taxonomy (GTDB): domain Bacteria; phylum Patescibacteriota; class Saccharimonadia; order Saccharimonadales; family EFPC-124; genus CAYURH01. The sequence continues at coordinate 57,246 of CAYURH010000002.1, read as the reverse complement.
ATTGAAATACCTACTCCCCTGCAGATTTTCGTACATTTTTTGCTCTAGTACATCCGGGTCGAATCTGCGGAACGGATCAGTGTGGATCAGGTAGTCTTTTAGTTGTGACTGGAGCCCCAAGAGTGTTTGTTCGTCTTGCGGCGAGAGTTGGCCGGAATTATGCTGCGCAGTGATGGCGCGCATGCGATCAAGCCAGGGGTCTATATGCTGAATGTCAGAAACGAGCGACGTAAGATAGACGATGTTGCTGACGAGTGTTTGTTGTTTGTCGGCCATACCTAAATAGTACTGCTCAGGCTTTTAATTACAAAGTTAATATCTCGCTTAGGCGGATTTGCCTTCGGAAGCTTTTTCTAATTCGGCTATATCGATTTTGTGCATTTGCATCATAGCTTGCATAGCACGATTGGCTTTGGCTTTGTCGGGGTCGTTGAGCAATTCGCCTAAGCGAGTGGGGATGATTTGCCAGCTCATGCCAAATTTGTCTTTGCACCAGCCACACTGTTCGCTTTCGGGTACGGCCGAGAGCTTACTCCAGTAATAGTCCACTTCTTCTTGATCTTGGCAAGTCACCATGAATGATACGGCTTCGTTCATTTTAAATGTCGGGCCACCGTCGAGGCAGATAAAACGCGTGCCATCAAGTTCGAATTCGCCATTGATCACTTTGCCGCTCATGCCTTTGAAGTGTTCGTCGAGCGATTCATCAGGGTAGCGGTCGATGTTGATGATTTTAGAATTTTTGAACACGCTCACATAGTAGTTCATAGCTTCTTCGGCGTTCATGTCAAACCATAGGCATGGTGTGATTTTTTGCATAGCACTCCCCTGTTTATATATCCATTATGTCACAGTAATGTGGCGTAGGACCGAATCTGGCTATGCTACCATCGGCATATGGCATATTATGTTTTTCAAGTCTCAGATCTGTCTGTTTACGGCAAGCAGCGCAAGGCGCATGAAGTTTTTACGTATTTAGTGAAAGAGCGAAGTTGCTGGGGTTTTGGCCTACACACCCCTAATCGCAAGGCGATCCAGCCTGGCGACAAAGTACTCTTCTATCTAACCGGCATGAATAATCAAGTGTTTGTCGGAGCCGCTACGCTCAAAACTGGCGCCTATGAAAATTTGCCAGAATCACAGAACCTATTTCTCGACCCCACCACATTGCGCATAGACCTAGAAGACATAGCGGTATTTGACGAACCTAAACCGCGCAAAGCCTACGGCAGCATCAGTTGGGTGCCAGCTCAGGGCGGATCCAGCAAGATTTCTGAGCGTGACTACAATGTCATCATGGGTTTCGAACCTGATGTACTGAATTCCCCAGAAGAAGTCGCCGAAGAAGAAATGAACTATGCGCTCGAAAAGCACCTCGAGGAATTTATAGTAGAAAATTGGCAAAAGATTGATTTTGGCGAAAAGCTATCGCTCTATGTCGATGAAAACGGCAACAGTGGCAAGCAATATTATACCGAAGAAGTTGGCTATATCGATCTGTTGGCGCAGGACGAAAAAGGCGGTTTTGTGGTGATCGAACTCAAAAAAGGTCGCAAAAACGACGAAGTAATTGGCCAAGTGTTGCGTTACATGGGTTGGGTGCGCCAAAAACTAAGTAAGCCCGATGCACACGTACGCGGCTACATCATTGTGGGCGAGCGCGACCCCAAACTCAACTATGCGCTGCAAGAAATCGGCGATAAAGTGCGCGCCATGGTATATAAGGTATCGTTTAAACTTACTCGATATTAGATTAGGCTATGTTGACACGCCAGGTTTCATGCATCACTATAAGCATAAGTACGAATAAAATCACTACATGAAACGCAAAAGAGGCACTTCTATGAACTCGTCGTCAAAGTTAACTTCGATGTGGCGTAGCTCACGAACCAATAAACTCATAGCCGTGAGCGTGACAATGATTGTGCTCACAGCTGGGCTGGTGATAATCCTTACGAAAGCTTCAGGGTTCTTTGCCAGTAATGAGCCCGAGTCCGGCACTGTTGCTACCAACGCTCATGTTATAACTGACGGCACTGCTTCTGGCGGACAGGCCATCCAGTTTAATGCGCCAACCCCTCCCCCACCATCTGGTGGTGGCGGTGGCACGGGTACGTGCGCGGTGAGTACGCAGCATGTTCCTGACGGCCCCGACGGTTTTGGTGGTTGTTGGCCCGGCGCCCACAATACTGGCGTGCCAGCTGGAACGGTACTGACGGCGTACACGGGGAGTTGCACAATAACTACACCTAATACCACTATTGATGCCAAGACAATCAACTGCGAGCTTGAGATTCAGGCTGCAAACGTGACGATTACCCGAAGCAAGATCAATGGTCGCATTATCGTCGACACGGACACTAAGGTTAACAATATACTGATTGGCCTCAATTGGTCGCTTAATCTGACTGACTCTGAAGTCGCGGCCACTGCTGGCGATCTTCCAGCCCTCTATAACGGCAATATGAACGTCTTGCGGGCAAATATTCACGGCGGCCACAACGCCATGGAATGCCAGGAACACTCATCGCATTGTTCCATGAAGGACTCGTGGGTTCACGACCAATGGCAGTCTTCGACCGGCGAAACTCACTTGGGCGGCATCGCTCACTTTGGCGAACAAGTGCCTTGCACGGGCACTGGTAGTGGTGGTATGAGCGGCGTTTGCTTCGATATAGAGCACAGTTCAATTATTTGTGACGCTGTAGTCAACAAAGACGGTGGTGGTTGCACTGGCGATATCAACATGATTGCACACTACGGGCCAATCCCAGGTGCGTACATATATAGAAACCTGTTGGGTGCCAACACCGGGGCTTCGTTTTGTAGCTACGGCGGCCAGGCGCCAGAAAATGGCGCCACGCGTATCGTGTATCAAGACAACGTGTTCCAGCGCGGAACGAACCGCAAATGTGCCGCATACGGGCCGATCAACGCTTTCAAGTTTACCAATACTGGCAATGTCTGGGGGAACAACAACCGATATGACGACGGTGCAATTATCACCTGCACCGCTGCTGACGAGTGTTTGTAGAGCAAAACATTGCACTAGTAAGCACAAGCGCAGTAGTATATTATAAATACAAAGTAAGACAAAAATGATGAAATCTTCCTGGAGACGATTGAGAAAACGCCTGACGTTACTCGCGATTGCCGTGGGCTTGATCGCCGTACCCCTGTTGGTGACCCACCGGGCTAATGCGGCGGTAGTAAACATATCTACGTGTACCGAACTGCAAAACATGACCAGTGGTACAACGTGGCGGCTGACGGCCGACATTGACTGCAGTGACACCACTACTTGGAATAGCGGCGCCGGGTTTGCCCCCATCGGTGGGTTTGGCTATGCACCAGATTTGGATGGCCAAGGTCATACTATTAGTGGCCTGTATATCAATCGACCAGGATCAGACAACATAGGTATTTTTGGATTTACGCAGGGCGGCACTATCACGAATGTGCGACTCAAAGATTTTAATATCACCGGCCATAACTCTGTAGGCACGCTTGGTGGTGAACTAGACGGCATTACCATTACCAATGTACAGGCCCACGGCACGGTGACCGGCAACCAAAATGTTGGTGGACTGCTTGGTTATTTGGGCGACAGTGGCACAATCTCCAAAGTTATTACCGACGGTACAGTGACAGCCAACGAATTGGCCGCCGGCACTATAGGTGTTATCAACACAGCGAGCGGCTCAACAGTGAGCGACGTCATAAACACGGTAGCCCTCACGGCTAACGGCGGCGCCCAAGAAGCAAGTGGAATTTTCGCCTATTCTTTCTTTAGCACCATGAGCAATCTGTTGAATGTTGGCCCGGTAGTGACCGATATGTATGTAGGCGGTATCGGCGGCTTTCTCAACGGTGGCGGTACACTTAGCAACGCCGTAGCGGTGGGCAGTATTACTCACGGCAGCAACCCTCACGGTGGCATCTTGGCCCAGCTTGATGGCACGGCTTCAGTCACCAATTCATACTGGAGTACTGGGGACACGGGAGAATCGTCGCGTATTGGTCTAGAATTTGGTACGGTGACCGGTGGTGGAAGTGTGGCGAGCAAGTCCTCGTACATCAACACTTCGAGCCAAGCGCCACTGAATAGTTGGAATTTCTCGACAATTTGGCAGACGGCGGCCAACAGCTTGCCGCAGCTGCGAGGATTTAATTATTTGACTATCAGCACAACATCGCTCCCCAGCAGTGAAGTTGATACGTCATACAGCAAAGCTATCGTGACGACCGATCCGCACGGTCCAGTCACCTACGCATTGGCTTCGGGTACATTGCCGGCTGGCATTACTCTCAATACATCTAGTGGGCTGCTCAGCGGTACGCCCACCGAATCTGGCGATTTCAACATCACCATTAGCGCTCGGGATCTTTTGCTGACTACGTCGAAAGCATATACGCTGAGTATCACAGAACCGCCAGCGCCACCTGTTGATAGTGGTGGTGGCTCCACTCCCCCACCTGCCTCACCTGGCAAAACGGTCACGACGCATCACACAACTAGCAACTCCACAACCACCGACGAAGACATCGCGCCGCCTCTCGAGCCAGCTCCCGACACCACCACTCCCCCACCCGCCGAAAGCGACAGCAGCCCCACTACCCCCACCGAGCAGCAACCCGAAACTCAGCCAGTTGATAACAGCACCACAGTGAATCCACTATTTAACTGGTGGTGGTTGCTCCTTGTGTTGGCCTTTGTGGTGATGATGATTTGGCTGATCGTGCGCAGGATCCGCCGTCAAGCCTCGATGTAATTGTAATTACTGTTCTGCAGTCCCTATTTATCCGACCATACGGCGAGTTCGTTGCCGACTGGGTCGGTAAAAGCAAACCGCCGTCCACCTGGAAACGAGTTGATGGGATAGGTGATCTTGCCGCCGGCAGCCACAATCTTGTCGCGGGTGCCCTCCAGGTCGGTGCTGTAGATCACTGCCAGTGGTGCGGTTTGTTCTTTGGATTCATTGCCGTTTACACCGGCAGTTACTCCACTATCGTGAGTGTCGCTGTAGTCGTCGCCCCATTTTTTGAATTGCCAGTCAAAAACTGCGACAAAAAACGCGGTAACTTTTTGCACCTCGTCAGCCGACGAAGCGGGAAATTCTACGAGATCGATGTGATTGTTGGTACTCATAGTTCTATTATAATGAGGTTATGCACTATCCCTATCAAATCGTTGCCTTTTTCGATCGTCAACCCAAAGAGGGTGAGTTTGTGTACCAAGGGGCTAACGGTTGGTACCCGCAGGTGGCGCTCAAACGACGGTTTGCGTTTGAAGGGATTATAGAAAAAGATGGTCTGGCGATGATCCATGATTTTTGCCGATTGCAGGCGCCATTTGCAATTCATTTTGGCGAGCGTCTCAAACCAGAAAACATGCCAGTAGAAGTTATTGAGGTGTCACCGCGCGATGCCGTAGCTGCTTTTCATCAGGCATTTATCCGATATATGGGTGACGCAATCAAATCGAAATATCCCGAACGCGAGGACCACAATTATTATCCTCATATGACGGTCACCTGGGCAGGCGCCACGGTGGTAGAAGCGGGTGTATTTGAAGGGCAAACCCACCACGTCTCTCATGTTTGGCTACTCAAAGACGCTGGCGATCAGGGAGACAGCCAAACCTACCGCACATACAAACTCGGCAACAACGAGTAGCTCCAAGCCGCACAAAGGTTGATGGCGGGATTCATATTTTTGATGTCGCTTAAGTTTACGATGTATAGTAGAGATAGATCCGACTGACAGAAGGTCGGACGAGTAGGAGGGCTTGTGCAGTGACAGCTACAGTCCTGAGTCGGCGGAAGGCCGCCGACGAGACGACATCGGCACCGGCGGTGACGACATCGGCGTCGCCAGCCGTGCCGACGTACGACGACGTCATCGCCGCCATCATGCGTGAGTCGAACGAAGCGGGCGTGCGCTGTGACAGGCGGCGCGCCGACCGAGTCGTCCGGCTATTCCGGCGGGTCGTCGCTCGCGGCGGCAAGCGGTACGTGCTGACCAGCAACGACCTCAACATCAATGGCGGCCCGCACGACGTGATGGAGAAGCTCGTTCCCGACGTGGAGCGGGACGCCCAGCCGCATACCATCCGTCCGGGCAGCGCTGAGGCCCTGCTCACAGCCCACCTGCTGCCGCCGGTGCCCGGCCAACCGCCGCGGCGGTTCATCCACACGTCGGATTTCGAAGACCACATCCGCTACTGCGTGGTGTCGCTTCAGACCGTCTGACCTACTCTGTCCCCGGGTGTGGCTCGCCCCGCCCGGGGGCTCCACCCATTTTGTGCTACCAGATGTTGTATCGGGAATATGGTGCAGTCGCAGAAATTACTCCGCGTTTCTTATCATTACAATTGTAATCTAGATACAACTGGCGGTTGGGATATTCTAACCGCTAGGCTTTCGCTTTGATATCTAAAACAAATGGTTCGTCAGTTTTTTGCAAAAGAGCTTGAATCAGCTGTAGTGCGCCTGGCACAAAGTCATTTTGCTTAGTAATTTTATCGGCGGCGACCATCACCATATTTTGGGGCATGGGGTTGGGCAGGTCTGATAATTCTATAGTGTGCGCATACGCGGTCATATGTGTGAGTGGCTCACCGTCTTTGGTGATAAGTATGTCGGCCGTGCCGCGTAACTGTGGCGTAGGAACGTGGAGTCCAAATTTTTCATACACCTCACGCTGAGCGGCAGTTGACGCGTTCTCGCCGACGTGGATTTTGCCGGCTACCGGTTCCAGCAATCCCCGGTATGGCTCTTTTTGCTTGCGCAGTAGTAACAGGTGGTCGCCGTGTGTGAGGAGTGTGTAGGTTACTACCTTGGGCATGCGTGCTGGGGTGTCGCGGTCCATTGACATGTATTCTACTGCGGCTTGGCCGGCGGTGGTGAGGCTGTATTGGCCGCGCGATTCTTTGCGAATTAATCCTTGATTTTGCAGTGATTTCAGATGGTATTGGAAATGGCTGCTTACGACATCTGCGGGTAACATGTCGCTGTAACTTTGCGGTTGCTGTAGGCGCAATCTGTCCAAAATGTATTTTTGCAAACGATGCATGAACATATTGTACTTCGTTTTTTACCACAAAACATGTAAAATCTATTTTTGTAAAACTGATTTTACTAAAATTAGTTTTACAATCATGTTGGAGCACAGCCGCCATCCCTAGGAGGTATGCGGTGGCCGAGGAAATGATCGACGTCTGTACCGAGAAAGGTGTACCGACGGGCCAGACGTTGCCCAAGTCGGAAGTGCACGCGCGAGGTTTGTGGCACATCTGTACTCACGGTGCGATCTTCAATGACCGTGCCGAGGTGCTCACGCAGTTTCGCGGTCCCGATGTCAAACTGATGCGCAACGTGTGGGACGTGTTGGGTGTGGCCGGGCACATCTCGGCTCTCACCGACGAAGAACGCACAAACCCGGCCAACTGGGACATCGTCCAGCAAGCTTGGCGCGCGCTCGTCCGTGAGTTCGACGAAGAGCTGGGCTTCGCCCTACCGCCAGACATGCTGTTCAGCTCGCGGTGCCACATGTTCGGGATCACCCGCACTGATCAGACCACCGAAGATGGCTGGCCGGACCGTACACTGAGCGTCAACTTCGGTCTGTACCTGCCCGAAATCGAACTGAGCCGGTTCAAGCTGGAACCGGGCAAGGTGCTGGATGTACGCTGGACGCACGTGAACGACATTGAACAATGGCTCACTGCAAACATCGGCGGCCCGTACGCCGTTCGCCAGCCGGACGACTTCCACTTGCTCCAAGGGGTCGTCGACTGCGCTCGCAGGATGCTCTACTACAACTAACCGGCGAGGTGACGGGCGGCGCGGGTGCGCCGTCCGTCACCAGAAGTAACATTATTACGTACTAGTTTCTTTTTTAAACAAATAACCCGTGTACAGCAGCAATAACTGCGGTATGATGCCTAAAATGGCAATCAGAACATATAAAAATCCACCGTTCAGCTGCCCAACAATTGGCAGGCCAAACGCCGAACCCAGCGACCCTATCCAGGCCGCAATAAAATAAATCCGCAGCCAGCGAAGCGATCTGGCGTAGGCTGGCGTAACGCTTTTGACGATTTGGCTTGATACCACTGCATTGAGCGCCAAGAACATACTAAACAACCATATGCCAATCAAGCTTACGTCAAAATATGGTTCGAACGGCCGCTGGCCAGTGTGTGGAATTACAATTGCCACCAGACTGAGCCCAAGCGCAATTAACGTTACCTTTGGCCACGACACAGCAAAACTTTTAATACCAAGCAACTGTGCGTATTGCCGGAGCCCAATATACATAAAGAAATAACAGCTGGCATCGAGCAGAGTCAGCCCGCCATAGCGGAATAACTCGGCCTGACCCAGTTCTAATAATTCAATAAGGACATAGTGCGAAAACGCCACGCTGAATAGTAAAATACCTACGCATACAAAAAAGAAAGCACGTTTAAACTCTGGTTTAAAATGGGTTAGCGCCGAAATGTAGAGCCACGCAATGTCAATATGTAATACTACCAAAAATAATGGGATGGTTAACAAAAGACTTTTTTGTAAAGGGAAAGCCGAAAACAACGGCAACGCCAACGCCAGTAGTGGCATGCATACTGCCGCAACCAGGGTGGTGATTAAATCACGGTTGATACCCACCGTTACCGGTTGACTGTCGACTTGCAGATAAGCCTCCAAGCTCTCGGGCGTAAAACGTCGCAGCGGGTCCTGTGTGACTAAATAGGCGCGGAGTTTTTTCTCAATACCTTGCAAGCGGGTGCGATCTTGGCTCTGCAGGGGCGCTCCCTCTTCGCGCGTGGCCGTCGTGGTGCGCAGTACGTCGAGCAAAGGGTCGATGGCATTGGGGTCGGAACCTAGTTTGGCTAACTGAACAATCCGTGCAATGAGCTGGTTGTCCTGCTGACTTACGGGGAGCTGTTTGGTGGCTGCTTGGGGCTGCATAGGCCTATATCGATGTTTTATTCAGGCAGGTCCAAGTGGAATTGATCAGGGTGCCATTGTCGTATTTGTTGTTGCACCATGAATTGCCGCTGCGACCATTTATGTAATCAGTTATGGGGCCATTTGCGCCACACTTGCCATTTGCGCCGCGCTGAAAGATGTTGTTTTCGAATACTATGTTAGTGGCGTTGGTGGGATCACTACTAAAAGGCTTGCCAGCTGTGCCGCCACCGTACGCACAAAATGCAATACCCGCATTGTTAGACATGAACAAGTTTTTGATAATCGTGTCGTTTCTAATCGGCGTAAAGTCAGGGTATCCTGACATGTCGGCCGAACAACCAATTTCACCATTGGGAAATGGTCCGGTATAGTCGCAGGCTATAGTGTTGTGATTGAGCGTGAGATTTTGCTCGTTGCGTACCGATGATGCGTGCGCCAGGTTGGAAGCAATCGGCTGCAGGTTTGTACCGTGGAAGTAACTATCTTTGATGGTGCAGTTGTCTTGGCAATATGCTGCACGATTGGTGTGCATGATCTCTGTACGCAAAATGGTAAAGTTGCTACCGGTAACGCCACAATCAGTTGTGGTGTTGTTGGGGTCGCCGCAGGCGTATCCGGTAGACGTGTTGTTGTCGAGCAGTGAGTCTTGGATGGTGAATGGTATGGTGTCGTCGCCGCGACCTACGCCACCTTTGAGATATGAGTTTTTGACCACCAGACCAGGGGCACTGACGACCAGCGGCGAACAGTTAATAACTTTGGAGTCAATGACAGCATTCGTGGTCGTGATATTGCACGAGCCGGTATAGGTAGCCATGGTCGATTCGGCTGCATTGGGCCCGGTGTTGCTTGGCCCTGGCCAGCACCCACCCATACCGTCTGGGCCATCGGGCACGTGCGATGTGCTTACTGCACAGCTACCTGTTGGTGGCGGAGGCGGAGGCGCGGTTGGTGCGGTAAATTGAATGGCTTGACCGCCAGATGCGCTGGCGTCAGTAACCAACTGGGCGTTCGCCGTGCGAGTGCCCTGCTCCGGCTCGTTGGCCGCAAAAAAGCCCGATGCGCTTACGAATGCCACAGCCACACCTATCACGGCGACAATAAATACTATGCCAAATGCTGCCAGCTTATTTACTTTGGATGCACGCCAAAATGTAGCTATCTTTCCCTGCCTGGATTCGCTTTGCAATTTATTTTTATGTACCATAGCAAAATATGCGCTCGTTTACCTTTATGCTTATAGTGCGGCAATCCGCGCAAGGAGTCAATGATCCTCGTGCCTTTCACTATTACAAGCATGACATACCAGAAGGTGCGGCGCAGACATTAGATAAACCTAGGCGATACTGTTCCAAAAAACTGCTTCAGCGGGATCGGTGTGCTGAAATTTTTTGCGGATTTTTCTGTCAAGCAAGGGCTTGTCGTACACTCGTAACGGGTCTTGATTGATCAAGTAGGCTATTAGACGATTATAGACAACAACCAGCTGCTTCTGATCGTTTTCCGAAAGCGGCGCATCCACCGAGGATCGAGCCGTAATAAAACGGACATTGTCCATGATGGGGTCAATAGCTTTTGGACTTGAAGCCAGAGAAGCCAGATATATGAGCAGGTTAAGTGCTTTTGCATTGCCTGCTTCCGATGACTCCTCCATGGTCAAAGATATGCCGATCTTGGTGAAGCTATACCCGGCAACGACACTTACTATCCCGGCTATCGCAAAAGGCAATGTTATGTAGGCACCCTCCGTGGCTCTAAGCGCAATAATGAGCGGCGGCAGAAACTGGGCAACAATATTGACCGTTAGCACAATAGCCAACCAACGGAGTGAGTTTTTGTAAGCTTTACCCGTTGCGCGCAATATCTGCCACACCAAAGGTGCACAGATAACCGCAAGACCAAGGCAAAGGACGTCGGCTACAAATTCTAGCCGCCGTGCGTCTTCTGCTAGTAGGCTAAATAGTGCAGCTGCCACGGGCGCAATTGCAAGAAGCCAAAAAGACTGTGTCCAGCTCTGTATATTTAGCTGTTTTGCGAATAGACGCAAGCCAATAAAGAGCATGATATTTGCGGCAATAAGCGGTATCGCTTTGCCCCCGTTGGTCGACCATGCACTTTGCCATAAATTTAATGCTGCGATAATCGGAAACTGCAATAGGCTGATGCCGTACAGTGCTAGCCCCAGACAGATGGCTTTATATGCCCTTCTGAATTCCTCTTTGAATCCTTGTAGGCCCGCAAGGAAAAGCAAAACTGAACCAATATGTAGCCAGGCAAACAAAACTACTGCGGTAGTGGCGATCCGATATTCTTGAGCGTCAGTCGGCAGGTTGTCGGGCGTTGGTAAAAACCGAAATACCATTGCGGGTGCAACAATGGCTACGATAACGATTAAAGTGAGGATCCAGCGAGCTGTCTTCATATAGTTATTTTATTACCTGTGTTTACTATATCAAGTCTAGCGTGGTGGCGTGCATAAATCGTCAATGAATATTCCAAATGACACTACGGGAACAATTCCCGTACCTTTGTAGCCAAAGCGTCGCCCCAGTCTGCATAGCCGGCAACCGAAGGGTGTGTGCCATCTACCGTGCCGTAGGTGGCGATCGATATGTAGCGGATTGGTTTGCCGGCGGCGCGTTGCGCGCTGACATAATTTGCCAGTGCGGTGTCGTAGCCCGGATACCATTGCGGCGGTCCAGCTACAATGATCTTGACGCTCGGTTTGGTGGCAAACACCAGTTGTATCCAGCTTTCCATGTATGTTTCGACCTTGGTTTCGGTGGTGCTGGGATCGGAAAAGTCATTTCCACCACCCTGCATAATGACTAGGTCTGGGTTTTCGGTGCTCACCCAGTTGGCAGTTCTGGAGTAAAGCGACGGGTCGCCGTTGCATGGGTTGATCATGATGCAATTGCCACTAAAACCGTTTAGGTCTTTGTCTGGCAGTTGCGAATTTCCGTTTTGCCAGGTGCCAACGTAGTCGATGGTGTAGTCGGACTTCAGGTCGTTCCATAGTTGCAAGCGGTAGCCATTGATCGTATTGGGGTCGCCGCCGACACCGCCTTGGGTGATTGAGTCGCCGAGTGGCATGATTTTGATAGCTTGCGGGCCACTGGGTGGTGGCGGTGGCGGCGGAGTCGCAGGGGCGTTGAATTGCAAGGCTTTACCGCCTGATGCCCCGGCTATAGTTACTTGGCTCGCATTGCCGGCGAGTGTGCCCAGTTCTGGTTCGTTGGCGGCAAAAAAGCCCGAAGCCTTACTTACCACTAGAGTAACGCCTACAGCAATAATCATGAATGCTACGGTGGCGGCAATGATAACGTTGGTGCGATTTTTGGTGTTGGCGATAAGCGTATGCGGCATATACACAGAATATCTATAGTTACTCGGTGCGGTCAATAGCCCCTCGAGGCTAGTGCATATTGGTATTGCTTAATAAGGTTAATTATGTTATAATTAATTCAATCTGAAGATCCTAATCTACCAAAGGCAGCGCCATACCTACTCTTGTCAATAGTTACTTTGTATCCTCAAGCCAGTCTGGCGACACTTCTACGCTGAGCACGGCATCTTTTACGCCAAGTAATGGCGAGTTGCTTGTCGTAAAAGCCACTACCTGGGATACCGGTACGCCAAGTGGTACACCGAGCGGCGGTAGCCTCTCCTATTCTCGCAAAGCCACCGCGCAGCCCGGCGGGTTTAACGGCTACGTGACTATTTTTACCTCGGTTGTATCGGGATCGCCCGGCTCTATGACCGTGACGCTGTCGGCGCCAGGCGCCAGTTGTTTCCACACTATGGTGGTAGAACGTTGGTCGGGTGCGCAGGTAGATACGTCGCCGGCAACAAACAGTACTATTAGCGGCAGCGGTGCGCCATCGGCTACACTTACGAGCACAGCAAATAATTCTATCGTGACCTGGGCGAGCGTAGATCTGGCCAGCCAAGACCCCACATCGCGTGCCTATCTATCAAGTGCGACTGAAGATGGTTTGGGCGACGGTCACATCAACACGAATAGCGTGCAATATCACGCGTATCAAACAGCGTCTACGGCTGGCAGTCAGACAATCGGCATGAGCGCTCCGGGCAGTCAGCTATGGACAATGTGTGGCATCGAGATCAAAGAAGTTGCGGCCGTTGCCAATACGGCTGTCACATGGTTGTTTAGAGCTTAGTTGGCTGGGTCTACTACGCCGCCATCGGCCCAGCGGTTATTGATCCATTGGTTGCCGGGTTGGTTGATGTCAAAATTAGTCACTGGGCCAAATGCGGCGCACAAGTTGTTGGTGCCGCGCTGGAAAATATTGTCTTTATAGATGATGTGGTCGGAATGAGGTGTAGGCGACGTTGATTTTTCGCCGCCATACGTGCAGTAGGACGATCCGATGTTGGCGCCAAACAAGTTGTGTTCGATGAGTACGTTGGTGATAGATGCAAAGTTTGGTATGAGGTTGAGGTCGCCGGTACAGCCTTCGTTGACCGAGTTTACGGCATGATCGCAGATGATGAAATTGTGCTTGAACGTCATGTTTTGGCCGCCATCACTCAGGAACCCGCCCAAGTGCCAGGGCTGATCATCTGGGATGTATTGGCCGTGCAGGTAAGAGTCTTGGATATAGCATGATGAGCTATTTTCTTCACATTGGATAGCGGCTTGGCCACCGTGAATATTGGCGCGGAGTACTGTTAAGTTACCCCAGCCCACAGCCGATATTTGCTGTTGTCCCCCATCGACTTCTGAATCTACAAGAGTAAGTGACCACGAGCTGGAACCTGGCAAATCCAGATCAACGATGAGACTGCCATTGACCTTGCTGTTTTTGATAGTCACATTGCTCGCTTGAATGGACATGTCGCAGTTAACAGTCTTGCCGTCAATCACTGTGTTGTCGGTGGTGATGGTGCATGGCCCGCCGTAAGCACTGAGTACGGTGCCAGCGGGTATGCCTGTGTTGTTGGGGCCGGGCCAACAACCACCTGTGGCGTCACTACCACCTACGACGTGGGTGCCGGCTGCGCACGACGGCCCATTACTGCCTCCCCCACCCGAGTTGTTGTTTGACCCCGAACTGTTGCCCGTGGAGCTGTTCCCGGAGGATCCGGTGGTTGATTTTGGGGAAGTGCCGGGCGTGGTGGCTGCCGGTGGTTGGCTGTCTGATTGTGATTCGTCGGGGGTTGAAAAACCGGTAGGTGGTTGCAGTGGATTGTTGGTAGAGGTGGCCGGTGTCTCTGGGAGGTTTGGTTGTTGGGTGGTGAGCGAATTTACCGCCCAAAATGACACAGCCGAAATGATAATAAGCGCACATGCAACGAGCCCAATTTTAAAAGCCCACGAAGATCGCCATAATATGGCAAATTTGTTGGGGGGACTATGTGTTGTTTGTGTGTTTTGCGCCAATGCGTATTAACCCCTCAGTCTTTGATTAGTATAGGTGGTTATGCTTGAGCAAGCAAGGTTACTGGGGTAATTAACGAAATAAGATTGGGGCGGCCAACTGCGTCGGGGTGTGCCGGCGCAGTTGGCCTTGGCGAGGCGCTGGTTAGTGGCAGATGCTAAACCTTACTGCAGTTGATATACACGGATGTAATCAACTTCGAGTTGACGAGTCAGGTTGGCGTCGGATTCTTTCAGGCCAACACCCCAGGATCGCTGCCAGTTGTTGTCCACCATCATGTGCAGGATAAGCTGCATAGGGCCGGATTCTATCTGGCTGGCGTTGCTAAACTGGCCGCACTTCACACCGTCGATATACCAGGCGATGTGGTCGGGCTGCCAGTCTACACCCATGCGTACAAAGTTTTGCGAGTAGTCTTTGACGGCGCAAGCACCGTTGTATAGTAGCGAGTCATTGTTGGGAGAATATGATGTGGTGCGATCTGTCCCGTAGTGGTAGTGCATAAACATGCTTTTGGGGTCGTTGCCCAGTACTTCTAGGATGTCGATCTCGGTGCCATAGTCGTAGCTTGGGTTCGCCGGTAGCATCCAAAATGCGGTAAAGAATCCTTGTGTAGCTGGAAATTTAAAACTAGATTCTATATAACCATAGGTAAACTTATATGTATAATCCGATCCGTTGCCGGCGTTTGGTCGTGCTGTCGAAAGTAGACCGGCTTTGTACGTGCATGAGTTGGTCTGGCATGCAGTTGATGCATATGCTGGCGACAACGGCGCGGCAATTAGTTTGGCGGTGCCACTACCTACTACTACTTGCGACGGATCGTAATGCTCGCGTCCTTGGTTGAATGAGCTGGTGCAACCGCCATAATTCCAGTCGAAACATGGTGTAAGTTTGCTGTGGTCGTAGTCACTGCCATTAAATTCTTCGGAAAAACTGACGTTCCAGTGCTTGCCCGCTGGCAATGGTGCGGGCGGCAGCAGCGTGCATGCTGGCGATGATCCGCTGACGTTGCTCGCGCAACCGTTTGACGGCGGGGGCGGTGGTGCTGCAGGCGCCGTAAACTGGACGGCCGATCCGCCTGATGCGCTGCCGTCTGCCACTAACTGCGCGTTGCCTGTGCGTGTGCCGTTTTCTGGTTCGGTCGCCGCAAAAAAACCGCCAGCCATAGTGAGTGTGGCGAACATCAGTACGCCCACCAGCAATACGGCAAAGCCAGCGGCGATAATCAGATTATTGCGCTGTCTGTTGTTTGAAAAGAATTCTTTAATCTTAGCTTTCGTCATGTTTTAAGCTGAACATAAGCAATTACCTTCATTTTGCTGCGGCGCGAGAGCATTGTCAAACGCAGTTTGTGTGTGTGCGAGGTAGAAAATCTTGCTAAAATTATCATATAGAACAAACCGGAGTTCAGATGACACTTGCTCAAGTTTCCAGCCTCACACTCACCCCGCGTGCACCGTTTGCGTTTGATGCTACGTTTCACAAACCCGACCATTTTGCGTCGCAAGATAACGAATGGCAGCCGGGCGTGCGTTGGCAGACATGGCAATGGCGCGGGCAGTGTTTGGGGCTAAAATTTGCGTCTGCCGGCACAGTAGACAAACCGAGTGTTACGGTGATGATTTATGCTAATCAGCCGGTCAAGGACATCGATGCGCTTGAGGCAGAGATTCGTTATCGCTACAACATGGATTTGGATTTGACTGATTTTTATCAGAAATTTGCGTACGACGATTTGCTCGGCCCCATCATCACCCGCTGGCGCGGTATGCGGCCAGGCCATGCCGGGTCACTATATGACTATCTGATTATTGGGGTGATGTTGCAAAACACTACAGTCAAACGGTCGGTGCAGATGCTGCAGGCGCTATTTGAGCGTTGCGGCACACAAGTGGAATTTGACGGTAAAACGTTGTGGTGCTTTTGGCAGCCAGGCGCGTTGCAAAACGTGTCCGAAGAAGATTTACGGGCGATCAAACTGGGCTACCGCGCCAAAACTATCAAGCGGTTAGATGAATATTTTGCTGCAACCGGCGTCGACGAACAGGCGCTGCGCGTGCATGACATGGTGGAGCAAAAAGACGCGTTGCTGGCGATCTACGGCGTGGGCCCGGCGACAGTGTGGTATCTGCTTTTTGATATCTTTCATCGCTATGATTTTTTTGATCATATTTCACCGTGGGAACAGAAAATTTATTCTAAATTGTTTTTTGATCGTGACCCCGACACCCCCGTCTCGGTGGAAGAACTTAAAAAACGGTTTGCGCTGTACGCGCCGTACCAGCAGCTCGCCGTGCATTACATCTGGGAAGATTTGTGGTGGCAGCGGGTAAATCAGCCGGTGCCGTGGCTTGAAGAATTGATCAGATTGTAGATATATAAATCGCCGTGTGTTTAGGCTCAACCTGAAACCTCACTATGTAAGAGTTCGGGTTGAGGCAGCACCCCCAACCATTTCTGGTGAGGGTACTGCTTTTGTACTATGGCGTGTACTTGGGTTCGCTGTAGTACCACATGCCGCTCGTCGAGTCCTGAACCCACCCGACTTCGCGCAGGGCGCGGTGCAGGTCGGTTCGGGTGACGTGGATGCCGGTCATGCGCTGGGGCATGACGACAGCCTGGTTCCAGGCCTCGCCGGTCTCCAGGTGTCCGTCGGCGTACTTCGAACCCACGAATGAACGCACGCAGCTCAGCAGCGTCCGGTAGGATGCCGCGTCGCACGGCGTCGTGATGTCGCGCACGTTGGTGACTCGGGGCTGCTGCTGACCTGCGGTCGTGGTGCCGATCAGGTCGT
Organism: uncultured Candidatus Saccharibacteria bacterium; assembly: GCA_964447105.1. GTDB lineage: Bacteria > Patescibacteriota > Saccharimonadia > Saccharimonadales > EFPC-124 > CAYURH01. The sequence continues at coordinate 40,072 of CAYURH010000002.1, read as the reverse complement.
CGGGCACCGCGTGGAGGGCGCCGAGCGTCCTTTCGGGGTTGCTTTCGGCACGCCAGCCTTCGCAGGCTTTCGATGCCAACTGCCCCAGGTATTCACGCCCACTCTCGTCGGCATAAACCCGCCAGACCAAGCGTGATGCGCTGGTACCGGTCGCGTATACGAACACCACCGTGCCGGCACCGCCACTGCCCGTCAACGTCGCCATGAAGCGCCGCTGGTGGAAGTGATCGGTCGTCGGTGGTACTGCCACGCGCCAGTCGGGGACGCCCAGGCTGTCGGCGTAGGCGTGCATCGCTGCCATGATGCCGGGCATTTCGTCGGTACCCCTCAGGGCGCTCAGAAATGCCACGACCAGCAGCGACGTTCCTTCGTCGGCTGCGGCGCGCCGCAGCGTGTGCAGTGCCTCGGAGTAGCGGTCGGGCTCATAGCCCAACCCCAGGTCGAACATGAGCGTTTGCAGCCAGTGGCCGAACTGCTCGGTGGCGCTGGCAAGCGGCGCCCAGGCCACATCGTAGCCGTGAACGTTGAGCTCGGGCTGGTAGGCCCGCGCTCGCTCCGTGAGCCACTCAGCCCAGGGCTGGAAGCTCTTGAAGCGGGCGTCGGCTCCTACGAACACAAACTCGCTCGATCGCACTCGCGTGAGCAAGGCGGTGTCGGCGTTAGCCATGTACGGCGCCGCGGCCTCCAGAAGGAGGGGCACGAGCTCATGCATGACGAAGTTACGATCGGACTGGTTGTTCGGAGCGCCAACGAAAGTCATTGAGCACTCTCCTTCCGGGGCAGCCGCCCCAGTTGTCGGTCCTATGTTAAATGAGGCGGTGCCTCGCACACCCCCGGCCAGGTGCCGGTAGATAGTAATGTATATTCTATAATAACTATGCTAACATGTCAACTATTTAAATACTTGACATAGCGTTTATATAATGATATAATTAAACCAATCCACCGAGGACCGCCTTGGTGGCGAACCCTGAAGGGATACATCATGTCTACTACCGCTCTCGCTCTGCGCACCGAAAGTGTCGCCGAGAAGGCCGCTCCCCTGCTCACCGCCATGGTGAACTGGAAGGCGGTACAAGAGGTAGCTGTGTTCGGTTCCGTCGCCCGCGAGGGTAACGGGAACGATCTGGATGTTGTTCTGGTTGTTGGGCCCAAGGCGTACGCAGCGTACATCAGTACGGTGTGGTCGCTCCTGCTCCAGAACGGCGGCGATGTTTACTACAACCTGCAGTCCGAGCGATTCGAAGCTGCGACCAAAGCGCTCAAACTGTCCTCCGAAGAGGTGGCATGGTTTGGCACTCTGGCGTACTACTTCGGTCGTTCTATCGACATTCACCTGATGCCGAATTACTGGCGCAAGGATGCCGATGCAGTGCAGGCTGACCTTCCGCACAGTGACCCCGAGTTTGTGAAGCACGTCGTGGCCGATGCTATTTCGGTCAAGACAAGCAACAACTTGAACGGCCTGGAGGTTGTGTATCGAGACTGGCGTTCTCTGCGCTAAACGGCAACGTTTGGTGATGTGAGAAAGGAGGTTGGGAAAGTAAACTGAAGTTGCCAGGCGCTTAGCGCTAGCTACAAGATGGAAGATGAGAAAATGTATCACCCTGGTTGCTTACCGGCCTTTGCGCCGGTCGCTGGAATTGTTTCCAGCTTTCGCTTGCTCCCATCTGTACCGCACCACCCGCACGACCCCGTGCCAGGCGTGGCGACACGGCTTGGACAAACACGGGCGTTGGTTCATCAGAATCGCGCCCTTTTTATTTTGATATTATAAATGCATGCAAACATACGTTGCACTGCTGCGCGGGATTAATGTGGGCGGTAATACGCCGGTGAGTATGGCTGAGTTGAAAACATGTTTTGAAGCACTTGGCTTCGAGCATGTGCGCACATATATAAATAGCGGCAATGTGATTTTTAAAACCGCCCACGCCAACGCGCGCGATATTGAAGCGATTATCGAAAAAGCGCTGCACACTACATTTTCGTATACTATTTCTGTGGTGGTGCGCAGCTTGCCCGAAATGCACGATCTTATTGCTCACCTGCCCGCAAGTTGGGCCGGGGCTAACACGCTGAGATGCAATGTGATCTTTTTGCGCCACGAAATTGATACGCCTACTATTGTTGCTCAGTTTGCGCCCAGAGCCGCCGTAGACGAAGTGCATTACCGCCCCGGTGTTTTGTTTTGGTCGTCCGAAACAAGCAACATTGGCAAAAGTAATTTGAGCAAAATTGCTGGCACGCCAACATATAAACAAATAACCATCCGCATAGTGCGTACTGTGCAAAAAATCTACGCCATTATGCAAGAGGTAGACAAAGCGTGACATACGACGTAATCATTGTCGGCGCTGGCATGGCCGGACTTACCGCTGCGCACGAATTAGCTCAAAAAGGCTTTACCAGTGTCCTGATTGTCGAAGCGCAAGATTACGTGGGTGGTCGCGTAAAGACCGGCACGCAGTTTGGCGACCCTGTGGAATTGGGTGCCGAATTTGTGCATGGTAAAAACATAGTCACATGGGATTATCTGCGCCAGGCCACCATTGTGGCTGAGCCGCGTGGCGGGTTTTGGAAACTGGTGCAAAAAGATGGTCATCAAATTAGTGCGGCCGAACATGAACAGTACGCGTCATTAAAAGAGCGTGTCGAGGCCAATGGTCGCCCCGGCGTGTCAATTGCAGCGCTCATCGATGAACTACGAGGCGACGCTACCGACGACGTAGTAAAACTGCTCAAATTCAGCGCCGGTGACTATGAAGCTGGCGACGCCGAATCATTGGATAGCGGTGCCTACACCGCTATGTGCCGACTCACTGAGCACAATGGCGGGAATTATGTCATCACCCACGGATATCGACAGTTGGTGGATTTTTTGGCCAGCGGTGCGGCCATCCGCACGTCGGCTGTGGTGGAGGCCATAGACACCAGCGAGGCACAGGCCAAAGTGACGCTCCAAAATGGTGACGTATTGCGCGCCAAACGAGTGGTCGTCACGGTGTCGATCGGCGTGTTGCAACACCACGGCGTGCGGTTTGTGCCTGCCCTGCCGCGCGATGTGACGCAGGCCATCAATCGCATTGGCATGGGCCGCGTGGTAAAGTATTTGCTAGAATTCCACACTGGTTCGCTCGTTGAGCATCTGTTCCATGTGTCTGATGGCGAAAACGAATCACTACAAACGGTCAGCTGCTGGTGGCAAAGCGCGAGTAACCCTAAAGTGTTGGTGGGCTATGCGGGCGGCTCACGTCATGACGCCATCGTGGCTATGGATGACACGACACTGCTGCATAAAACACTGCGTGACCTCGGTACTATTATTGGTCGTGATATTTCATCAGAGTTGAAAAACCAACTACTGGTACGTTGGGATACCAACCCATATATTCGTGGCGCCTATAGTAATCACCCGGTAGGCGTGAGCAATGAGGAGCGCGCTGTGTTTGCTCGCCCCCTGGGCAACCTGTTTTTTGCCGGCGAGGCTACTGTGACGAGTGGTAATTACGCTACAGTGCATGGCGCTATCGAAAGCGGTCGGCGCGCGGCCGAGCAAGTAGCTGCTAGCTTATTGTAGCTTCCTCTTGAAGTGTTCTTGCTGCCGAATCTTCAGCCAACGCTCATTTGCTAGTAATAAATCGTCCCGTCGTTCAGATATGTGGATGACCCGCTCTGCGTCGACTTCAAAGATTGCGCCCGATGATTCAATATAAGGCACTATGTTAAAGAAAAAGTCGCCATTTTTGTCTACGTTCTTGACGACACTACTATTGATTATCATAGTAGCCGTCGGTATTATCACCGATGGCTTCTCGCGAACGTGAATTACTTTATTGTCGTCGTTACATTCAAATATTCCATGAGGCAGTTTTTCGCGCCTAGCAGCGATTGTTATAAGCGCCCCACCATCTGTGTGGTAGTTTGTAAAGTCACTATAATCCATATCTATCAGAGTGTCCCCGGCCATAATGATGATATCCTCGCCATGATGGCTTAGTGACTTTGATGCATCCTTAATAAGGTCCGAGGTGCCTCTATGGGAGTGTTTATCGGTGAGATGTATGATGTTCGCGTGTATGTCTACCGAGGAATCAAAATATTCTTTAATGATGTGTGACAAGTAGTTTTCCATTAAAACTATTTCGTTTACTCCGGCCTTATCAAGTTGTTGGACGAGCCAATGAATAATTGGCTTGCCCCCAACTTTTAGCATCGGCTTAGGAGTATTTTCGGTATACGGTCGCAACCTAACCCCTTCCCCACCAACAAGAATTATTGCATTCATAGTTATCTTAGCGTCGCCCCATTAGTCATGTCTATACAAATGCCGTTCAAGTGACTTGGGGCGTCCAATGACAGCCATTCTACGACACGTGCTATGTCATTGATGCTAGCTGGGGTACCCGAGATGGTTCTGTCTAGTACTTTTTTCTGCCGATCAGGAGGTATTAACGAGAACATTTCTGTTGCGACGGGCCCGGGTGCGATTGCGTTTATCGTAATACCATGCGGTCCGATTAGTTTTGAGAATGATTTAGTGGCATTGATTATAGCTGCTTTGGAGATCGCATACCAAATATCAGATTGTCCAATAATCCCAGCGATAGATGAAATGTTGATTATGCGGCCACCACCATTTTTGATCATGAACTTAGAATAGGTTGTAATCAGCTCTACAGGTGCTGCGATGTTAATATTAATCAATCTATCGCGCAGCAGAGGATCATATTCATCAAACGGTAATGAGTTTAAAATGGCCGCATTATTGATTAAAATGTCGACGTTACCAATATTGTCTACGACCTCGCCGATATCAGACACTTGGTTCAAATCAAAACTAACGAACTCAACTTTTTCAAGAATGTCTTTGGGGATTGTCTGGTTGCTACGAGCAAGTACAACGACAGCGCAACCTCTGGCCAAAAGCCTCCTGACTATTTGTAATCCTATACCCCGGGAGCCTCCCGTTACTAGCGCTTTCTTCATTTTTGTGTTGGATTATCTTTCTAGCGCTGATTTATATACGCTTAATGTTTCTATAGCCATATGCTTCCAGGAGTACATTTTGGCTCTCTTCTTTCCTCGCTTAACCAAAAGGTTTCGTAATTTCTGGTTCGACAACACGGTAATAATTTTGTTGCTTATGTCATCGGTGTCGTGGGGGTCAAAGTATATAGCTGCATCGCCGTAGACTTCTGGCAGGCATGTTGCCGAGCTACTAATCACCGGCGCACCATGACTCATGGCTTCGAGGCCGGGCAGGCCAAATCCTTCGCTAAGGGATGGGAATATGTATGCTTCACAGTTTTCATAAAGCCAACGAAGTCTACTGTCTGATATATAACCAGTAAAGTAGATGTTTGGTACGACATGCTCGTACTTTTTTTCAAGCCTTTCATACAATTGATCCTTGCTACCCGCAAGTACAAGATGTAGGTTGGGATAAGTCTTAACTATAACGGCGAAAGCCCGAATTAGATTTTCAAGGTTTTTGTGCGGATTTGGCCTACCGACATACATGATAAAATTTTTATTTCGTAGGTCGTCAATGCTGCGTGCCGGGTTGCTAATAAAACTTGCTCCCTCAGAAATGACCTTAATTTTTGATTCTTTTACTCCTGTGCACGTAGCGATATCGGTCTTAACATAAGATGTAGGTGTAATAATGCGAACTGATTTTTTTGCCACTGCATAACAAACGAATCTGTAGATTATCTTCTTAAAGGTGTATATTATTTTATTTTTTGATGGGTTGTCAAACCTCAATATTGTTAGATCGTGCATAGTGGTCACAGTTTTACCCTGAAAGAAGATTGGTTGTTGAGTCATTGTAAAGTGCACCAAATCGGGTTTCATGGCATCTAGCATTTTTTTTAGACCAGTTTGTTCGCTAAAAGAATAGTCTTTATAAGGGCAAAGCATTTTTGTGAAGTTTTTATTTTGCGGTAACCACGTGTCATAATCGTCAGGCGAAAGAAGCACGACGTATTCATTTGTATTGTCTAAATCTTGCAAGTAATTTACCAATGTACGCGCATATCTACCGGTACTACCCCCCCATTCCCTGCAGCATAGTATAATCTTCATTGGATCGTGCTTATTCTTACTTAATGCCATGTCTAGTAATTATTTTGCTCACGTAATAGTACCATGATGTGGGTTGGCCTGAAAGTATGTTTAACAAATTGACGGCAGAGCACGATTTGAAAGTTTGGTGAGCGAATAGGAGTCTATTGAAGTTTGATATCCCACTGTTTCCACCACGTATTCATTTCGAGCAGATACGAGATGTGGTTGAGCCATGTCCATTCGGCGATGTTGCCCTCTTCTTCGTCGATTATGCGCTGCACCGCTTTGCGATCCACTATGCTCCACAGAGGCTCGTCGCGTGTGAGCAAAAACCGCATGCTATTCCAGATGGCTTGCTGGTATTCTTCCATTTGCGCTACGGGGTACCCGCTTTTGCGGCGCCAGGCTACGTCGTGCGGCAATAGGTCTTCGACGGCTTTGCGTAAGATGCCCTTTTCCATACCGCCGGTGTTTTTCATATCCCATGGAATATTCCAGGCGTATTGGGTGAAGTGATGGTCGCAGAATGGCACGCGCGCTTCTACGCCCGCGGCCATACTCATGCGGTCGACCCTGTGAAGGAGGAAATTGAGGTAATACATATACGTGAGCCATGATATGCGGCGCATGCGAGTCTCATGCTTGTCCTCACCTTCCAGCACCGGGATTTCAGCTACGGCTGCCGTGTAACTATCGCGGATGTATGCTGCTGGGTTGATCAGCTTGCGTTGTTCGGGTCGCAACAGGTAGCTGGCTTCGCGGTAGGTGCGATGCCAGGGATAGCCATCGTAATCCACGTCTTCTGGGTCGCGCCACCAGCGGTAGCCGGCCACTGCTTCGTCGGCACCTTCGCCACCTAGCACTACGCGTACACCGGTGGAGCGGATATATTTAAAGAGGAGGTGGAGCGACACATTTACGGGCGAATACGTAGGCCGGCCCCATGCGTCTAGCACCGTTTGTTGTGCTTCGTACAAATCGGGCACGGCCACAAAGTGCGTGGAGTGATTGGTGCCGATAAATTCGGCTACCTTTTTTGCCCACGGCGCGTCGCGGTCGACATGCAGTGCGGATGCCGCGTAGCTGGTGTTTGCAGAATCATAGTCGATATCGAAAGTGGGTAGTTGTTTGCCTTGATCGCGGTAAAATTTGGCAGCCACCGCAGCCACAGCACTAGAGTCAACGCCGCCAGATAGGATGGCGCCCAGTGGTACATCAGACATGAGCTGCCCCTCAATGGATTTTTCAAACAGCTCGCGTAGTTTTTGCACAGTAGTGGCTTCATTGTCAGTGTGCGGCACGGCTTCGAGTTTCCAGTAGCACGATTTACGCATGCTGTTTTGGTTTACCACCATCCGGTGACCGGGTCGCAGCTGGCCCATGCCTTTGAATATCGCACCATCCGGGTTGGTCATGGGTACCATGCAAAACAGCTCGGCGAGGCCTGTGTGGTCTAGTGCCGCCGGTACGTCAGGGTGTGTGAGGAGGGCTTTTTCTTCACTACCAAATACGATGCCGCGTGGTGTCTGGTAGTAATATAGTGGCTTTACACCCAGCTGATCGCGGGCCATAAACAACTGACGCTTGGCGTCGTCCCACAGCCCGAACGCGAATATACCGGTGAAGTGATGCACACAATCGATCCCCCATTCGTCATACGCACGCAAGATAACTTCGGTATCAGAATTGGTGACAAACTGGTGCCCGCGCGAACGTAGCTTACGGCGCACATCGAGGTAATTGTACAATTCCCCATTGTATGTGAGTGTGAGTGGCTTGCCGTTTTTGCCCAGCACTACCATGGGCTGTGCGCCGCCCGCCAGGTCGATGATAGACAGGCGGCGGTGGCCGAACGCGGCATACGACCCTACCCACGTGTCGGCGCCATCGGGCCCGCGACGCGCGAGAGTCTGTGTCATTTTTTTGATAATTGGCGCAGCACCTTCGGTACCTTGCCAATCGATAAATCCTGCTATACCGCACATCGCGACTCCTCCTTTTGAGTATAAAAAAACACCAACATAATCGTCAGTGATCTGATGATTTTTGATGACCTGTGGGCGTGGTCTCAATATATCGCTACTTGCATTTTTTAGCAAATGTTAACAAAATTAATATTCTTTAAGATTTTGCTAAAACAAAACACCAGAGCGACCATGTTGTTCGCTCTGGTGTGATTGCGTTATCGAGTTACTGAAATAGTTTTGCCTTGTTCGGCATCTGGCGCACTCACGGTCACGCGGTTGTTGGTAGTTTTAACAATCATGTATCCGGCGCCGTTAGCAATGCAGACACTCGGGCACTGAGGGTCTTTTGGAATCGACGTTAGGTATTTTTCGCTGGTCGTCAGCACGCCCAAGTCGATAGCTGTCGGCGATGCGCAGCCGGCGCCTGTTGTGTTACAAATTTCGGTAGCGCTTGCGGTGATGGTGCTCGGTAGCGAACCATTATTGTCGAGCGAATACTGATACACAGCATTCAATATGGTCGTCACATCAGCCGAACGCTGTGAGTTTCGCGAATCACCCAACTGCTTAGTAGGATTGATAGCGATAATCACAATACCTGCCAAAATAGCTATGATCGCTACCACTAACAGAACTTCGAGTAGTGTGAAGCCTTTCTGTGAAGAATGTACTTTTTTGAGAAGTTGCATGTCCCAGCCCTTTTAAACGCCTACAGTGAAGCGATTGTTAAGTTTATGCACTAATTGTAGCATAAGCGGGATGGTGGGCAAGCAAAAAATGGTTACATGTGTGTAAAACTCTATGGCCGGCATATGGGGTGCGATATGAAAAGTGCGCGGAATTTTGTATCCACTAGCTGGCCGGCCGAAGAAGCCTACTAGCCGTTGAGATACATACCAGTGCGTCGTGCAGCTTGGTACTCTAATGTGTCGCGAGTCACGAGTTTGAGCTGACCCACTGCTTCCATAATGGGCACAGTGATCATTTGATTATTGCGGCTGGCTACCATTACATTGGATTCACCGCGATCATAAGCGAGCATAGCCTCCACGCCGTAACGTTTGGCCAATATGCGGTCTTGGGCCACTGGGCTGCCACCGCGCTGCGTATGACCCAGCACAACATTGCGCATTTCGAGCTCGCCCGGGGCTTTTTCTTCGATAGCGTACATGAGTTGTTCGCTGGCGCCACCTAATATAATTTCGCTAGAATTTGCACCGCGTTTTTGGCTGACGCCTTTATTGGGCAAGCTGATACCCTCGGCCACCACTACGATGGACGATGTTTTACCGGCATGGCGTCGCAGCAAAAGATAATCCACAAAATCATCCAGGTCAATGTCGAATTCTGGTAGGAGCACGGCATTAGCGCTGGCCGCAAATCCGGCAAACAACGAAATCCAACCCGCATGCCGCCCCATGCATTCCACAAAAAATGTACGGTCGTGTGATGTGGCTGTTGTGTGGATTTTGTCGAGCGCGTCCACCGCTACCTGGACTGCGGTCGAAAAACCGAACGTTTTGTCGGTAGCACCTAGATCGTTGTCGATGGTTTTGGGCACGCCCACGAGTCGTAACCCGTAATCAGCTAACTGCGTGGCGGCGCTTAGCGTGCCATCGCCGCCTATAACGATAAGACCGCTCAACCCCAACGAATCGGCATTGCGTTTGGCCATGGCCAAGATGTCGGGGTCGATGCGGCTCATGTCGCCGGAGCCTACTTTGCCTGCGAAGCGCCCTTTGTTGGCGGTGCGCAAAAAAGTACCGCCCAGGTGAGAAATGCCGCGAATGCGTTCGGGAGTGAGGTCGATATACGTCATCGGGTCGAGTAGGCCTTCCCAGCCCCGCTCGAACCCGATGAATTCATACCCCATAGGCATGCCAGTTTTGACGATGCTCGATATTACGGCATTGAGCCCGGCGCAGTCGCCGCCGCTGTTGAGAATCCCGATGCGCTTCTTCATGTTGCCTTTTAGGCTACCAGACCTAGCTGCGGGTGTCTAGCTACATGCCAGGCATCATGTAATTGATGTATGCCAGAGCCAGGAACACAAAACAGAGGAGTGTGAAGATGTATGTGAGTGTTCGCGCGAGCGGTGTCTCTGAGGATAGGAGGGTCTTTGTGCGGCCCCGTGATTTCGTCGCAGTTTTTTTGCGAGTTGCCATAGAAGAGGCCCTTGTTTAGCGGGTTACTGAAATTGTTTTGCTTTGCTCGGCGTATGGTGCGTTTACGGTAATGCGGCTATTGGCGGTCTTCAAAACTTTGTAACCTGTACCGTTGGTGGCGCAGACGCTACTGCACTGTGGGTCTTTGGGAACCGATGTGAGATATTTTTCAGCCGTGGTTAGCACGGTGAGGTCGATCAAGCTGGTGCAACTTGGGGCGCCGGTGGCACAGATCTCAGTTGCTGTGGTAGTGATGCTGCCAGGGAGGGTACCGTTGTTGTCGAGTGAATATTGGTAGATCGCATTCAGTATGGTCGTCACATCCGCCGACCGTTGAGAGTTGCGTGAGTCGCCTAATTGCTTGGTAGGATTGATGGCAATGATTACGATGCCCGCCAAGATAGCTATGATTGCTACCACTAATAGGACTTCGAGTAGTGTGAAGCCCGCTTGTTTTTTAATATTTTGTGCTAATTGCATATGCTCACCCTTTATTTAGTATTAACACTTAGAGTACATCTTGCCAGGATGTAATACTTAAGCTTGATACGTTAATTGTAACATAGATTTTTATGCGTCTTACAACACCATTTACTGTACCTGTGGCATCAACCGTGCGTGTCGATGCGCCGGTGTTGGCAACGGTGTATGTACACGTACCTTGACCGAGCGTTATGTTGTTGGTGCCGGTGAAAGCAGTGTTGTCGTGAATTTGTTGCAGGCCCTCTTCGCCACAGGCGGTTGCTAAGTTCCGCGCTTGTGTGCTCTGCTGGGCGACCAATACTTCACGTTGGCTGTCGGTGCCGCTCACCAGCATAGCCACGCCTATCGCCAGCGCCACAGCGCCGACAATCAGAACTGAGAGAAGCGCCACGTAACCGGAATCGTTTCTATACCCTATCATTGCCGTAATGTTACCGATGTGGTGAATGTTTTTTGATAATCATATTCGTTGCGACCGGCAGTATTGGTGTGGGCGATTGTCATAATAATCTGCACCACCTCTAGCGTGCTGCTACGCGACAAATTGTTGAATGTCAGGCTGGTGATCTGCACGTCACCACTGGTGAGTGGCACCACTGCGGCTGCGCCTTCTTTGACGCGGAGGACGTTGCTGCTTAGGTCAAAAATGGTAGGGCTCAGAGACCCGGTAGGTACCACTAACGTAAGGCTGGCGCCACTCGCACCCAGCGCTGGCGATGTAATACTACTGGCGTTGCGGATAGTGCCGGTCATGTACTCCATAGCAAACAACCCCTGTTGGTCGACTTCGGCGACGCTTTGGTTTTTGATACGCGCGTCAGCGGCCATGCCGAAGAAGACGCTTATGCCTGTGAGCAGTGTGCCTACAATGAGTGTGTACATGAGCAACTCGATGAGTGTGAAACCGCTTTGGTGGGTGTGGGCTACAGGGCTGTTCATGGCGTGGCAATATCTATCTTAAATGTTACCGGTTCAGCGGTTGTCGAGCCGGCCCACATGACCGTTTTGGCGGTCCACGTGGCGCCGCCTCCTGTGAGGTGGCGTTCACCAATATCTCGAGCACCAGCCGCAGAGGTGATGTTTTGGTAAATACCGGCGAACACCGCGCCTGACGCTGCGTCGGCACGCAATCGGATAAATGATGTGTCGTCACTACCGCTCATCACGGTGGCCGTCCCCCAAGCTGTACCCGACCACTGTCGCTGAGTGACCGTAGCGCCATCGCCCCAAAGCAGCCAGGCCTTGCCGGCGTTGGCAGTAGCCGTCTCCCATACAATGTCAAAGTTGCGCGATAGCGCGTTTTCGAGCGAAGCATCGTGCTCGGCGTGTTGCGTTGCCGTGTCCCATGCGCTCCCCGACCATTTACGCGTGTTTAGGTTGGTGGCGGAGTCTTGTACGCCTAGCATGATTTCGTTAGAATTCGGCCGTGCCGCCAACTGCACCCACTCTGATGCGCCACCTTCGGCCGGGATGTCGAGCAGTGTAGCCGCCGCCAATGTGGCACCATCCCAGATGCGGTAATACTGGTCAGTGGCGGTCGAATCGCCCCATAGGAACATGGCGCGACCAGTGAGCTGCTCGTAGTCGACATCGATGCCTTTTTTGGCGGCGGCAGTACCGGTGGAATCCCAGACGCCCGTGACACCCATATTGTTCCAGCCGCTTCCGGTCCAGATCATACCGTACACAGCGGTGCTCGCGTCCATCATCATCATGGCGATGTCGTTGCTCGCGCTGAGTGGGTTTTGTTTCATTTCTATCCAGTTGATAACGCCCGTGCTGGGCGGATCAGTGATGGTGGTTGCACTACTGAGCGTCGTGCCATTCCATGTGCGATATGCAAAATCGGCCGAGCTCGACGTAGGGCTGTACACGATAAGTGCATTGTCGCTGTTTTTCTGGTAAGCCAGGTCGAAACTGCGCGTAGTGGTGGTGCCGGTGCCCACCTGTGTTAGGTTACTCCACGTTGTGCCGTTCCAAGTCTGGATGTAGATAGCGCCAGTGGATGTCTGGACGCCCATGATAGCTTCGTTGCGCGTGCGAGAGCTTTTGAGCACGATGTAGTTGATGTTGCCTACCACAGTTTGTGCCGCTGCCTCAGCGCCCCACGTAGAGGTAGTGCTATTCCAGATGCGGTAATACGGTATAGTGGTGGTTTTGGAATAAGCCATCATGATGGGGCCAGGGGTCACTGTCGGTGCGATCGATGCTTGCCAGTTGGTGTAACGGCCAGTTACCACTACCTGGTTGGTGAGTGCGGCTTGCGGCCAGGTAACGGTAACGACGATGTTTTTGCGTACGCTATCAACCGCCGTCACTACTATTTGGCGGGTAAAGATGCCCGTGGTGTCGGACGTGCCGGATATAGTCCAAATATTGCCCGCTTTGGCCAAACCAAACGTGCCTGTGACGCTGCTAAACGAGCTATCGCGGATGTTACGCACGGCTTCCAAGCCTTCTTCGGCAATCATGTTGGCTCGTTCACGTTCGCCGGCTGTGGCCGTAGATGATCTGGCAAAAATAATCGCACCCATGAGCGCAGTAACCAGCATGCCAAATACGGTGGCTGCGAGCAGTATCTCGACGGGCGAAAACCCAGCCTGACGGTTAATAGTCGACCATGCCCTTGGCATTGATAGTCACCGTTCTTACTTTAGTTGTAGTCGAGGTAAGAGTAATGCTGCCAGTAGTGCTGGGCGTGGCGCTGAGTTTGGCGAAATTAACTTCGGTTAGCCCGCTGGGGGTAATACTGCTGGGGATACTTATAGCTTCGTCATATGTGGTGTCGCGGGCGGCGTAGCTGGTGCCTTTGTAGAGTACGATTTGGCTTGATGCAATGGCGACGCCCCACTGGCTGTCACCGTTTTGGCCACGGGCAAACGTCTGGGCGCGGCGCAATGCGCCGGCTGCATTTTGCGCGGCTATGTCCAAATCATTGCGCGCCACAAACCCCACGTAGAGTGGCGCCGTGATGCCCACAAGCATGGCAATGATACTTACCGACAAAAGCATCTCCACCAAGCTAAAGCCGCGCTGGCGCTGCATGATGCTACGTCCCCAGCCCGCCAACCAAGCTATAGATCGGCAAAATCACGGCGACTGCGACGCCCAACACACCTAGCCAGACGATCACGAGGAGTATCGGTTCTAATATGGCTTCGAGGTTTTGCGTGGAAATGTCGGCTTTTTCTTCGTAGATTTCGCCCACGTTTTGCAATGTTTCAGGCAGGGCGCCCGACCGCTCCCCGGCAATCACCATTTGCTGCACGGCGGGCGGTATGAGTTTGGCGGCGTTTTTGTAGGCTGGCAAGCTGACGCGGAAGCTATAACCTTCTTCCAGACCGCTCGCTAAATGCAGGTAGAATTTTTGGTAGGCCGCCGAGCTCGTGGCGTCATGCAATAGTCTCAAAGCGTCCGTCACGTTCAGCCCAGCATCGAGCAATGTGCCAAACAAATATCCGAATCGGGCAATCTCTATCTCATGCAACAACCTCGATACACCTGGCACGTGGAACAGTAGTTGCTGACCGATCCCTTTGGTTTTGGGTGCGGCAAACAAAATATAGCCCAGCACGCCAATGATACCTATCGCCACGGGGACTGCCCACCATCCGTCGCTTTGCAGAAACAATCCAAAATTGATAAATATCACCGAGATCAGCGGCAACGCCACACCCAGATGCGTAAATGTTTCGGCCATACGCGGCAACAGGAACCACGCCACGCCCAACCCCACAATCACCGTGAGCGATAGCACAAACACTGGGTACAACAGTGCCGAGCGCACTTTGGCGCGGAACATATGCTGCTTTTCTTCTTGCAGGGCGGCGACGTGCAGGTTTTCGGCCAAGTTGCCCGATTCTTCCCCAAGGTGGACGAGCGCAAGTGTTTGGTTGGATACAATACGACTGCGCTCTAGCGCTTTCCATAGGGGCATGCCTTCATCGATATCGCGCTGCATTTGTTCGATGGCCAGTCGCAATGGGCGCGATTTGGTAGCGTCGCGGAGCGATTGCAGGCCGTCCCCCACTGCCACAGAGGCTTTGAGCAAGAGTGCGAGGTTGGATGTAAAATATTCACGATCTTTGGCGCGTACGTGGTAGTGTTTGGCTTGGTCGAGTTTTTGGCTTTTTTTGGCCATACCCTACCCCTTGGCGCGGGGCGGCTGCACCACACGCATCACTTCAGTCATGGTGGTTAGGCCGCTTTTTATTTTGAGTATGCCATCTTCGAACATAGGCAGGCTCCCTTGTTTGCGCGCCAAAGCTTCGATGTCGCGGGTGGTCTGGGATTTGGCGACTAAGTCCTGCATTTCGGGGGTCATTTCGATAAATTCAAACAGCGCCAAGCGGCCGGTGTACCCCGTGTTGGCGCAGACATTGCAGCCTTTGCCAGCGTAGAGTGTGTCGGTGCCAGTGAAATAGTGAGCGATGTTGGCGGCGCCTTTTACGTCTTTGAGCGCGTCAATGGTAGGTAGGCTGTAGCGACAGTGGGTGCAGATACGACGAACCAACCGTTGGGCGATGATGACCTCTAGCGTGGATGCCAACAGGAATGGCTCAATACCCATGTCGGCCAAGCGCGGTATGGCCGTGGCGGCGTCGTTGGCGTGGAATGTGCTCAGGAGCAAGTGGCCGGTGAGCGCGGCGTTCACCGAGATTTCGGCGGTTTCTTCGTCGCGAATTTCACCCACCAGTATGATGTCGGGGTCTTGGCGCACAATAGAGCGCAGCCCTTTGGCGAATGTCATGTTGGTTTGCTCGCGCACTTGGATTTGGTTGATGCCGGCGATTTTGTATTCCACGGGGTCTTCGATGCTGGTGATGTTGACATTGGGTTTATTCAACATTTTGATGAGCGAATACAGTGTGGTGGTTTTGCCAGAACCGGTGGGACCTACAGTAAGGATCATGCCAAATGGTTTGGCGGCGTATGTTTCGAGCATTTTGCGATGTTCGTCGTTGAGGCCGATGTCGGCCAAGCTATAGCCTTGCACGTAGGCGCCAAGCACACGCATCACCACTTTTTCGCCCTGCACAGTGGGCACGAGTGAGGCGCGTAGGTCGATATGATTGTTGTCGACAATACGCTGGATAGCGCCGTCTTGCGCCGAGAAGTGTTCGTCGATGCGCATGCCGCTTTCGACTTTGATGCGGTTGAGGATGTTTTCGTAATATTCTTTGGGCAGTCGGCCGGCTTCGCGCAAGTTGCCGTCTACACGGAATCGCACGATTACTTCGGTCGCTTCTGGTTCAAAGTGAATGTCAGACGCACGATACGTCAGTGCATCGCGCAAAATCGCATCTACAATAGCTGGTGCAATGCCCTGCCCCGCGCCAATAATCTGCGTAAACTTGGTGGCTAGTGGTTGCTCATAGAGCGTGAGGCTGGCGTCGATAAATTCGGGCAGAGCATACGCCAAGCGAACTTTTTGATTGGGGAATAATGCCTGGAGTGCATTTATGTCTACTTTGTCTGGCGTGTCGGTAGCTACGGCTGCAATTTTGTCGGATTCTTTTACGAATACGGCGCGATTAGCGCGAGCTACTTGTTCTGGTATGCGAGCTACTTCGTCTTTGCCGATCGGGTGCGCACTTAAATCGGCGTACGGTACTTTGTAGCCTTCAGCCAGGGCTTGACCGAGCAATTGTTTGGTGAGCAGTTCTTGGCGTATCAAAAAATCAACGTATTCAGCACTGTCTTTGGACGCAGCCTCGGCAGCTTGACTGTCGGCTTCCGACAAGTAGCTACCTTGTAGCAGAATCGCTTTGATTTTATCGATACTTGGATACATGCCCCACCCTATTCCTGTAAACCTACGTGGCTTTCACCTCTTCAACAATGGTTGTGAGTGGTGTGTCAGATTTGATAAAGAATTTACGGGCACCCAAGCTGAGTGAGCGCTGTTCGTCTTCGTGCTGGCTTAGGTTGGATAGCACAAAGACAACTGGTTTTTGTGGGCGTTTTTGCAACTCTTCGAGTACCTGGAAGCCGTTCATGATGGGCATCATCAGGTCGAGTAGCACGACATCAAAGTTTTTGCTGGTGATCAGATCGAGGCATTCCTGACCATTGTTGGCAATAGTCACCGTCATGCCTTCGTGTTGCAGCTTGAGCGCAAGGGCGTGGGAAAGCGGTTTCTCGTCTTCGACAATCAGTACTGTTTTGGGTGTGTCGGCCATGCTTCTACTCCGTCTTTTGGTTATTCGGGACGCCCGGGTTGGTGCCGTCGCCATGTGACCCGTCGCTACCCTGGGCATCTTCTATGAAACTGTGGATGATTTCGATGATTTCATCGAGGCGGTATTCGGCCTTTAATATATATTTGCGTGCGCCCAAACCGAGCATGTTGTGTACTTTGTCAGGGCTGGCAGAGTTGCTTACCACTAGCACGGGAATGTTAGACCACTTAGGATTGGTTTTGAGCTGCTGCATGAAGGCAAGACCGTTCATGTCTTTTAGGTAGTAGTCCAGCCACACGGCATCGGGTAGTTCGTCGAGGCTGTTGAGATAATCAATTGCTTGTTGGCCGCTGGAACACGACAGCACGTCCATGTCTGAAAGTTTGAGTTTTTTGGTGATAGCCTGCAGAAGCAGGGTCTCATCTTCGACTACCATGATTGTGGGGTTGGCTTTTGACATAGCTTTATTTTAGCACGCGTTTACTTAGGCGAGCTAAGTTCCTTTCTTATTATGTTCATGAACTGTTTCACAGCATCTCTCTCGTTACATGTCCAGTGTTACTTCGCCTTTTTTAGCTTTCATGCCACTCAGAGGGATGCTAAACCAAAATGTCGTACCTTTACCTTCTGCACTCTCGAACCAAATTTGGCCGCCGGACGATTCGATAATGGATTTGATAAGATACAGTCCCAAGCCGGTACCATCCGTTTCTACTTGCACCGCGTTGCTGGCACGGAAGAATTTCTGGAACACACGGCCTTGCTGCTCTTTGGGGATGCCGTAGCCGTTGTCGGAGACTTGAGATATAGCCATGTCATCTTTTTTGGAGATGAATACTGATATTTCGCCACCCTTCGGGGTGTATTTGATGGCGTTGGTAAGCAAATTCAGGTATACCTGGCCGATCAGTCGTGGGTCGAGACTGATTTTGGGCAAGTCTTGATGGACGCTGATGACGAGTGATTGTTGTTTTTCGGCCGTTTTACCTTTTAGGTCATTGACGATACCCGACACCAGATCCTTCAGGTCGGTGGGTTGTGGTGTCACCATAATACGGCCGGATTCAATGCGCGAAATGTTCAGCAGTGCGTTGACCAACTGGATCATACGCTCGGTCGAGTCCGAAATATTTTTTACAAAGTCTGCTTGTTCGTCCCCTAGTTTGCCGGCGTCGCCTGAGGCGAGCATTTCACTAAACCATTTGATCGCGCTGAGCGGTGTCCGCAACTGGTGCGAAGCTAGTGATATAAACTCCGTCTTCATGCGGTCTACTTCGCGTTCTTTGGTGACGTCACGGAGCACCAGCACGGCACCCACCACTTTTTGGTCGAGAATGATCGGGCTGGCGTTGACGTTGGCCAAAATTTTGCGGCCATCTTTGCGTGGCAAACTAAATACGTCGCTTACTTTGGCGGCATGTGCGAGCGCTGCATACATGGGTGTTTGTTCGGGGGGCATGACATTGTTGTCGTGATCGAGGATGCGAAAGGTGTTGTAGATGCTTGCACCGCCCACGTCATCGTTGGAGTCAATTTCGAGCAGCGTGGCGGCCACGTGGTTGAGTAGTACTATATTGCCTTGGTCGTCGATGGCAATGAGACCTTCGCCCATGTTTTGCATCATGGCGCTGTCGCGTTGCGCTTCTACGGCAAGGCGACGATAGGATTCACGCAGTCGGGCTGACATTTGATTAAACGCTCGTGCTAGATCGCCAATTTCGTCAGTGGTGCCAATAGTAATCGTTTCCGAAAAATCACCGTTGGCAATTGCCTGTGCGGCCTGGCCAAGTTTTTTTACTCGGCGTGAGATGCTAGCTGCAACAATTAAGCCCAGCAATATCGCCGTTAGTGCTGCCAATATGGCTGTGAGGCGCGTGGTGTTGACGGTTTGGTTGACTATAGCTGTAGCTTCGCCGTTTTCAAGCGCGACTCGTTTGGTAGCTTCATCGAGCGCGGCATCGACTAAGGTGGTGAGTTGGGCTCGGCTCTTGGTGAGCTCTGCTTGTCGCGCTGAAAGTTGTGTGGCGGCGGTCACGGCATACAAGTCATCGATGCGTCTTACGACATCGTCGAGGGTGGCGTTGATTTGGTTAACAGTTACTGGATCGACAGCCGCTGTCTGTCCTGTGCTCGAGTGGTCACGCAGGAGTTTAATGTGATCTTGTATGTCGTTGGTGAGCTCGAGAGCTTCGGTTTTGGCATTGGGTTGCTGGACTTTGTTTTCGATGCGGGCCAGCGAGATTTTGATTTTTTCGAGCGCGTCAATTTGTGCAAAGTCGTTATCGATAAGATCCAAAAACGTGTTGTTGATAGTGTTCACTGAGGCAATTTGGTAGTAACTAACGCCACCCACTATGGCCGTTACCACCAAAAAAGTGATTACAATTCGCACACGCAACGTCACACGCATCAGAAGTGTCTCCGCATACCTTCGACAGGTAGGTATACCGAGAAGGTAGTGCCTTTGCCTTCGTTCGATACAAAGGACACGCTGCCGCCAGTGTATTCCAGGGCCGTCTTGACGATAAATAAGCCTAAGCCAGTGCCGTCTGTGTCTTTTTTCTTCACATTATCCGCGCGAAATAATCTACTAAATACTTTGGCCTGTTCGCGCTTGGGGATACCGTAGCCGGTGTCGGTGATTTCTATGAGTACGCTGCCGGCGCTGCCCGTGTGTAATACTTGGTTGCTGGCCGTGGCGCGGAGTGTAACTGTGCCGCCTTCGGGGGTATATTTGATGGCGTTAGCAATAAGGTTTTGGAAGATGGTGCGGGTGAGCTTGAGGTCAAGTGGGACGGGCTGCAGCGTTTTGTCGTACTCTTCCACAATGTTGATTTTTTTGCCTGCGCCAACTGAGCCCAGTAGCGCATGCAAACCCTGGTGAAGCACAGTGGCGATGTCGGTAGGTTCTGGTTTGACGCTTACGTTACCTAGCTCGAGTGAAGATGCAGTGAGCATAGCCTCTACCATGGCGGTCGAGCGTTGCGTGCTTTGATAAATTTGTTGTACGTAGGTTGATTGATCTTCGGTAAGCTTACCAGCGTCGCCGTTGATGAGCATTTCCCCGTACCAAGAAATAGCTGCCAGTGGTGTGCGTAGTTGGTGAGACGCGAGGGTAACAAATTCGGTTTTGGCATGATCGATTGCCTGCTCTTGTGTGACGTCGCGGAATGCGCAGATAGCGCCTATGGTTTGCCCATTTACGACAATCGGCCGACACACCATAGTCACAGGGAATATGCTGCCGTCGTGGCGTTTGTATGACAGCGTAGCCTCGGTACGCTTTCCACTCAACGCTTGGTGAAGTGGGCGATCTTCGAGTGGGATCACGCGCCCCTCGTGGTCGATAAGCGGCATGACATCGGTAAATAGTTTACCCATGACAGCGTTGGACTGCCATCCCAGCATTTCGGCTGCGGCTTGGTTGATTACGATTAGTTTGCCTGTGGTGTCGATAGCTACCACCCCTATGTCGATGTTGTCGAGTATGGTGTCTGCGCGCGTTTTTTCT
Source organism: uncultured Candidatus Saccharibacteria bacterium (assembly GCA_964447105.1). GTDB lineage: Bacteria > Patescibacteriota > Saccharimonadia > Saccharimonadales > EFPC-124 > CAYURH01. The sequence continues at coordinate 19,692 of CAYURH010000002.1, read as the reverse complement.
TCTTTGAGTGCGTACTGGCTTTGGTCGGTTTGGCGCTGCAATCGCTCGCGCGACAATTGATATGAATATATGCCAAACGTCACAATAATCAGCGTGATAACGAGCTGGCGTATCGTGAGCGCATCATACGCCAGGTCGCCCATATCCAAAGCCTGTAGTATAGCGAGCGCTATTATCGATGCGATCAACGCGCTCATCCATAGCCACCCCTGTGTTTTGTTGGTCAGCAAAAAAGCGCTCACTGGGAACATGAAAAACCAAAATATGCCCGTGCCAGCAGTGCCGCCGCTTACCAGCATGACCATCAGCATAATAAGCAGGATGAGCAGAAAGCTATTGCGCCCCAGTACGATATTTTTCGTAAATCGCACACCCACAAGGGTGAGGAAAAGCCCCAAGGCCCCGGCGATTTCGGTGTATCCCACTAGTGGGTTATGCTCGACCAGAATGTGCAGGACGCCAAACACGCCAAGTGAAAGCATGCCAAGCAACCCATAGATATTTAATGTATACACCAACCCGTAGTTGGCATCTCTAACTGTAAAACCACTGTGAGCCAGGTTATCCCACGTGGATCTCTGACCTACCCCAGCAACGCGCCGTGGCGGCGTATCATTAAGCATGAGCCTATTGTACAACATGGTTAATAAGTTGTGCATCTATAAATACAAAAGGAAACGCCGCACCGGAGCCGGTGCGGCGTAAATCCCTTTCCTTGTGTGCTTCAGGTTCAGCGGCATTTGAGGCCGCTGAACGCCTGGCACGGCGACTTGTCGTACAGACCCAGCCGGATGTACACCTGACCGCCAGTGTTGGTGGCGACGTCGGTGGTGGTCTGGAGGATCTTGTAGTTCGAGTCGTCCAGGCGCAGGTAGAGCGCCGGCATGTCGACCCCGCCCATCGCGGCCATCGCGGCCCGCACGACCTGTGTGTCGGCCGTGGTTCCGTAGATGGTGTAGTGCGTGCGGGTGGGGGCGTTCGGAGCCGCATTGGCGCCGATGCCGGGGTCGAAGTTCGAGCAGTAGCCCATGTAGCCACTGTCGTTCTTCCACGCCATCGAGGGCTTGAAACTCAGCGCGGTGGGCGTGAGCACCGACGCACGCAGCACCGGCCACTGGATGGTCGGCCCGGTGCTGATGGTGCTGATGTAGATCGGCACCATGCTGGTGGCGCGGTCCAGGCACATCGTGCCCATCCCGTCCATCTGCATGTGCGGCGACGGCGAACCGACGGCGATGCCGATCCGCTGCTTGCTCTTGCCGCTGGTGCGCTCGACCACGTAGGTCTGCGCGGCGTCGAACGGCACGCCCGAGAAATCGAACACCGGGGTCGCACTGGGCGACGGCGATGCCGACGGACTCGGGCTGATGCTGGGTTCGGGCGTCTCGGACGGCGACGGTTCGACCGACGGCAGCGGGGATGGAGACGTCTCGGCGCTCGGGCCGACCCGGGCTGCCACACTGGGCGACGGAATGGCCTGGGCCTGCGGCTTGGTGCGCAGACTCTGTCCGAAAGCCCATCCGGCGATTGCGATCGTGATGGCTATCAGGATGGCGATGAGCACATGCCAGCGGTTACGCGTCATTACGAGTTCACCTCTGTTATTCGCTGGAAAGGGCGTTTTCCCCGAAGGGCCAAAGCCCAAGGGGATTACTTAAAATATTATAACATAAAAATGCTATAAATTCAACTCTAAAAATCAGGCGGACAATTCCATGTACCGCTGACCGTCACCGTTTGCAGTACGTCTTTTAGGTTGTGTAACTGCCCTTCCACCACACCCGAGCGCCGGTCGGGGTTGATAGTGATGAATATGTTGTCCGAAGCGTACACGACGCTCTTGTCGCCGACTGGGCTGATCTGTGCGTATGCGCGGTAACTGCCTGCTCCTTTGGCAGTCTCGGCTCGGTAACTAAATGCGTAGTCGCTACCCCCGACATTGCCAACAATGGGCCCGGTGGTAGTAGGCTCGCATGTATATGTGTCACCGGTGCGGCCGTTGGTCATGTGGCCACTCACGGCACCGGTAAAGGTGAGGTCTTCGGGAGTGTCGGAGCTCTGCGCTGTTTTGGGCGTTTGCGATGATAGCTGATCGTCTTTGGTGGGGGTGGGTTGCGCTGGCTGGACATGATTGAGCACCACGGTCACTATAATACCAACTCCTACCAAACCACCAACGATAATGCTGAGCATGCCGTATTTCTGCACGTGCTGTCCCTCCCGCTATGTCATCAGTATTGCACAAAATAAAATAACCGCAATCAGTGCGGTTATTCTACCCTGGACGCTTATGCGTGCTCGGTGATTGCCACCAATGTCCAGTCGGATTCGCCAGCGCATTTTAGGCGGAAGCTCTGATGGCCGTCCGTCATGTCAAATATGCGCGTTACTTCGCCGGCTTTGGTGATGCAGTACTGCAGCCCATCGCGGAAAGTGTAACTGGCGCCACCCCACTCCATACGGCGTGGGTATGTGGTCAGTTGGCGAGTAAAGTACCAGGCGCTAATGTTGATCGCCTCATTTACTGTTGTTTTGCGACTCATGGTGAGCCCTCCTGTTTACCGCTTGTATAGGAACGGGTTTTATAACAGGAGCATTCCGGGTACGCGACGTGCGGGCCGTTCACCGCTATCACTACCAGAAGGCTAATGTAGCCAAAAGGGTTGGTGCTTTTGGCGCAAAATACCGACCATAGGGCCGGTCTATTTTATAAAGGTCTGCATGTAAGAAGGTGGGTGCGCCACCAGCACACACATGACTATTCACAGTATATCAAGCTGGGTCAGATTGGACAGTCTTGTAATTTTGAGGTTTGATGCGATTTTGCGCGGCCAGCCAGGACCGGCCGCGCAAAACCTACTTGAACCTGGCGACGATGCCCCCCACCACCTCTATGTAGTACCACCATGTCTGTTGGCAGTGATGGGTCAACACGACGTAGACGGCCGGCGGTTTGCCTTCCTCTTTTTCGAACGTCACGCCGTGCTGAGGGGTGATACCGAGCCGACGCAGCTCGGCCTTGAGGACTTCGAGGTCCGGCTCGTCCGCCCAGGGCACTACCAGTTGGTCGCGCTTGCCGCTGATCGTCACGGGGAACTTGCTCCCGCTTGCGGTTGCGAACTGCCAGACCCAGGGGTCGCGGACGCCGAGCTTGTCCAGGATTGAGTCGATATTTTGGAGTATCAACTCGAATCCCGGCAGTATGCTCAGTTGAGTTGCGCGTACCAACGGTGCAGCCGTCGGAGTATCGAGCGGAATCAAGTAGAGAGGTGGCGAATTAGCCCAAATTTTCGCTAGCCTCTCCGCGATTTCTCGCGTGGCGCACTCAAAATGGCAGTACACCTGAGCATGGCCGGCATAGGTAAGCCGCACCGTGGCCAGGGTTACTTTGTCCAGGTCTGTGCCACCGGGACCCCGAGCGCGGCAGGTGATTTCGAGCGGCGTCATCGCCACTCCTCTCTCATGTAGGCGTGTAGACAGTATAACAAACAGAGTGTTACAGGGGTGGATATGGGCTATTCACCCAGTACAGTGGCCAAGTCGTCGTAGTTTTTGGTAAGTGTTTTGTAAGCGGCGTCGTACATGTCGTTTAGGTCGTTGGCAACGTTCTTGCTGCTGGCTTTTTGCACGTCAGTGGCGAGTTTGTTGATTGCCTGAGTGTAGCTGGTTTCGTTGCCGGCATCGTAGGCTTTGAGCGCTGCGTCTATGTCGGTAGCCATGAGATCATATATCTTGGCCAGATCTTCGTTGAATTTTTCGGCAGTTTTGGGTATGTCTAGTTTGCGTAAATCTGCGGCCGCCGTGTTAAATGCCGTTTTGGCCGTACGCAATTCCTCGATGGTGGACACGTATACATAGGCTTTTCCGGCAATCTCTACCACAGAGTCGCCATAAGCTTTGAACGAATGGTATACGTTAAACGAATCACGCACGCTCGCTAGGCTTGTGGACACCTGGTTGTTGTGCTGAACGATGCTGGACGAACCAAACACGAGCAGGCTAGGTGCGGCAGGTTTGGCGGCAATAGCGTCGTCGAATTTCTTCAAAATCTCAGTTGATTTGGATGATGGATTGCCGCTATCGCGATAAAATTCATAGGCGTCTTTGGCTTTTTGCACGTAAGCGGTGCTGGCTTTGGCGAAGTCATTTTGTGCTTGCGTCATCCACCACCAGAAACCGCCGCTGGCGATGGTCAAAATGGCGATGATGGCAGAGATGGCAATGATGATACCTTTTCTCGATTTTGGCTTACTCGCCATAGGCGGTGGTGCCATGGGCTGCATAGGCTGCTGTGCCGGCGCTGGGCCAAATGGCGATGGTGCCGGCGCGGGTGGCGTGAATTGTGGTTGTCCAGGGGGATTATTGTCCATATACATTCCTTATTTATAATCGTATGCATCCAGTATGCCATGACATGTACGAAAATGGTAATGGTCACTGAGTAAACGCTGACACGGGCGGAGCATAAGTATTGTATATTTTTCGCTTCTGTGTTATCGTATTTACAACCTACTGATGAATACCGAGGTTTTACGAGTTCTCGCTGTTCATCCCAATTTTAGCGAACCGTAGGACATAAGAAAGGTATTCATGTATCAAAACTCTTTTCGCACGCGACGCCGCAGTCAGTTTGGTGGCCGTCGTAACGCCCCGCGCACTGCCCAAAGCAACCCCGTTCGTAAACGAGGCGCGCAATATATTGACCCTACCCGCTTCGTCAACCAAGCCAAGCCGGCTCAAGAAGAAGTGGCGTTTGTACCCGAGCATTCATTTGCTGATTTTAACTTTAGCCCTACGCTGCAGCGCAACGTGGTCAATAGTGGTTACGTCGATCCTACCCCCGTGCAAGATGCATCTATCTTGCCCATTTTGGCTGGCCGCGACTTGATTGGCCTTGCCAACACCGGTACGGGCAAAACCGCTGCTTTCTTGCTGCCCCTGTTGCAGCGCCTTAGCCAAGATCCTGAGAGTGTGCGCGCATTGATTGTAGCGCCGACTCGCGAGTTGGCTCAACAAATCGACGAAGCGTTTCGTGGATTTAGCAAAGGCATGCAACTCTACAGCGCATTGTGTGTGGGTGGTGTCAACATTCGTCCGCAGATCCAACAGATCAAACGTGGCCCACATATGGTCATCGGTACCCCTGGCCGCCTGAAAGATTTGGTAAACCAGGGTGAACTGCGCCTAGGCAATGCCAATGTGTTGGTGCTCGACGAAGCTGACCGCATGCTCGACATGGGTTTTATACGCGATATCCGCTTTTTGCTCGAAAAATTACCAACCGAGCGCCAGTCGCTGTGTTTTAGCGCAACTATCACACCCGACATTCAACACCTGCTAGACGGCATTTTGAACAATCCTCTTAAAGTATCGGTGCGCACCGGCGAAACCAGTGACCACGTAGAACAAAACATTGTACGTGCGGCTTCCAAAGAACACAAAGTTGAGTTGCTCGAAGACCTATTGCGCCAACCCGACTTCGACAAAGTGATCGTGTTTGGCGAAACTAAATGGGGTGTGCAGCGTCTGGCTGACAGCCTAGCGAAAAGCGGTTTTACCGCTGGTGCCATTCATGGCAACAAATCGCAGGGCCAGCGCCAACGCGTGCTAGATGAATTCAAGAAAAACAAGCTGCAAGTACTGGTGGCTACCGACGTAGCCGCTCGCGGTTTGGATATTCCTAACGTCAGCCATGTGATTAACTTCGACCAGCCCAATAGCTACGAAGACTACGTGCACCGCATCGGCCGTACTGGCCGTGGCGGCAAACGTGGCAACGCGCTGACATTTGTCTCTAAATAAAAGATGCCCCGGGCGCGTGCTGCGCCCGGGGCGTATCGTCACTCCGGCTGCTGGTCATCTGGGGCGTAGGGGTCGAGGTTGAGCGTCACTCCCCCTTCGTCGTCGGATTCCAGTGCCGCCAGGATGACCTGACGCGTGTCGTCGGAGAACAGGTAGCTGCCGTCGGCGTAATCCCAGTGTGTCAGCAGGCGGCGACTGTGTAGAATCGCTCCCTGCTCACGGTCCATCTGGGACGCCGGGTCCAAGCAGGCGCTCAGCGCCGCCCGTAGAGCCTTGGGGTGTCTGGCGGCCAGTCCCTCCAGCGTCCCCATCACACTGAGAGCGGTATCTTCGTCGACCAATTCTCCGGTTCTCAGCAAAACTTGCGACATACCACTGTCCAATCAGTTGAGGTGGTTGTAATATGTACGATACAATGGTTTTACGTAATTTACAATAGTTGGGTATAATAAATACATGCAACAACCTTTGGCTGAACGCATGCGGCCACAGACACTCGATGATGTTGTAGGCCAGCCGCACTTGGTTGCAGAAGGCAAGATACTACGACAACTGGTCGCCCAAAAGCGGCCGTTTTCGCTACTGTTTTGGGGCCCGCCAGGCAGCGGCAAAACCACGTTGGCGCGGATAATCGCCCGCGAAATGAAGGCTGATTTTGTAGAAATCAGCGCCGTAACAGCCAAAAAGGCCGACGTCATGCAAGTGGTAGAGCGCGCCCGGCATAATCAAGAAAGTGGTGTCGCCACGGTGCTATTCGTGGACGAAATCCATCGTTTTAACAAAGCCCAGCAAGACGCTTTTTTGCCACATGTTGAAAGTGGACTCATTACACTGATTGGCGCCACTACTGAGAACCCTAGTTTTGAAGTCATTACTCCGCTGCTGTCGCGTAGCCGTGTGGTGGTGCTAGAACCGCTGGCCAAGCCAGATATTATCGACATAGTGCAGCGGGCTGCGCGAGCTGAGAAGATCGCCGCTAAGCGTCTGTCGCTCGAGAGTTTGGATATGATCGCCGAACTATCTGGCGGCGATGCGCGCATAGCTTTGGGCACACTCGAACTGGCCATGCAACTGGCCGGCAAGAAAACAATCACCAAAGATGTGGTGCAAACTGCTGCTCAGCGCCGTCTGCCGGGTTATGACAAAACCGGCGAAATGCACTACAACGTGATCAGCGCGTTTATAAAAAGCATGCGCGGGAGCGATGTGAACGCGACGCTGTATTATTTGGCACGTATGATTCAGGCTGGCGAGGACCCTAAATTTATCGCCCGGCGAATGGTGATATTTGCCTCCGAAGACATTGGCTTGGCTGGCAATGGCGCGCTGGGTATGGCCGTGGCCACATTTCAGGCCGTCGAACGAATTGGTTTGCCGGAGTGCCAGTATAATTTGTTCCACTGCGCTGCGGCGCTGGCCAAAGCCGAAAAATCGCGCCAGTTAGCAGATGCTATGGGCAAAGCCAAGCAGGCGGCACGTGATTTTCCCGAAGCGTCTGTGCCGCTGCATCTGCGCAACGCACCGACCAAGCTCATGAAAGACCTTGGGTATAATCGCGGCTACAAATGGCGAGCCAACTTCCAACACGGTGATGGTTTTTTGCCAGATGAGTTGCGCGATTTTCGCGCTATGTAGCTTGGCAAGCCACCGGCCGGTTGCTATGCTCATGACATGAAAAAATTCTTTTTGTCGAAAATTCGTCTGACATATTATTATCCAATTTTCTTTTTGCTGTTTATCACCGTTTTGTCGCTGATGCCCAAGCAAAAACTAGATGGCGGGCCGCTAACACTGTTTTCTGTCAACTCGTTCCTCCTGGCCTTTTACTTGGGGCCAATTCTCGCTGGGCAGAAAACGCGTATCGATGAGCTTGCCAAAGCGATTCGCAACGAAGCCATCACGTTTTTTAATATCGCTATTTTGGCGCACGACCTATCGGCGGAAACGAAGCATCACATCAAAGACAGTGCTCGCGACTATTTACGTGCGTCAGCGCGCAGTCACAAGCCCGCGCAGGGTGAAGCGGAATACGAGAAACTGCTGCGCTACTGCATTGACTACAAAGGCAAAGACGCCGATCAAGTAAAGAAAATTCGCGACGTGCTGGTAGCCAACCAGCAAAACCGCGGACAACTATCGGTACTGTTGCAAGCCACGGTGTTTAGCCACGAATGGTTTGTGTTGTTGGTGCTGTTTTGCATCACGCTGTCGTATATCCTGATTATCGATTACGGACAGAATGTCGTCCTGCATATTGTGGCGGCGTTTTTGTGCACCGGCCTCAGCCTGCTGTTGCTGATTCTGGCCAAACTGGCGACACTCACTCACAAAAAAGCACTGGTGATTTGGAAGCCATTTGACCGATTGCTCGCCAGCGATTTCAAGCACATCGACCAAGCGTAATGTGCTTATCCCTTGTGTACTAGGGATAATGTCGTCATAATGAACGCCATGAAGATTAAGATTGATATCGAAACAAAGACATTTGTTCGCCTCCTTCTCATTATCACAGGATTTATTGGCGCTGGTTTGCTGATTATGAAACTAGAAGCGGCGCTCACCCTCATACTGGTAGCGTTCTTGCTGGCGATTGCGCTCAGTACGCCGGTGGGGGCTATCGCACGCCGCTTGCCAGGGCAGAGTCGCGTGGGCGCCACGCTAATCGCATATCTCGTCGTGCTGGCGATCGTTGGCGTGTTTTTGTATGTGGCGCTGCCGCCTACTATCGATCAAACGTCTCGGTTTATCTCTGCTATCCCCGACTACATTCGCGATTTGAGCGAAAAGCGTGGGCCAATTAGCGATTTTGTGAAGACGTATAACCTGCAAGACGAACTCAATAATATTGTGGAGGCCGGACAAAACCAAGCAGTAGGGATAGCTGGTGGTATTGGTTCGTCCATTGTGGGCGGGATCACTTCGATTTTTGGTGGTTTTGTCACACTTATCACTACGCTGGTATTGAGTTTCCTTATGCTGGTGGAAGGCCCCAAATGGCAACAGCGCCTATGGAGTCTCTATGATGACCCCGAGAAACTTGCTCGTCACCAAAATCTCATGGCCAAAATGCGCCGTGTGGTCAGTAGCTATGTGAGTGGACAAGTGTTGGTGGCGGGTATCGCGACGTTGGCGAGTGTGGTGGTGTTGATTATCCTGAGCACTGTATTCCAAGTACCCACCAATGCTGTAGTGCCGCTGGCGGGCGTGATTTTCTTGTCGGATTTGGTGCCAGTGATTGGCGCGACCATTGGTGCTATTATTGTCACGCTGGTGCTTCTACTCAGTGATTGGGTAGCTGCGCTTAGTTTTTTGGTGTATTTCTTTGTCTATCAGCAAGTCGAAAACAATTTTATCCAGCCCTTGGTGCAAGCGCGTACTGTGGCGCTGAGCGCGCTCAGTGTGTTGGCGGCTGTGATTATTGGTATTGGCCTATTTGGCATTGCTGGTGGCATTGTGGCCATCCCCATTGCTGGTTGCTTGCGCGTATTAGTGCTTGACTACCTGGAGCATCGTAAAGCTCGCAAAGAACCCAAACGCAGCGGTATCTTCAAGTTCATCAAGTCAGTCGAAAAAGCTTAGATAGTCCGATTCCACACCGTGCCGAGCGGTGTGTCGCGGAGCTCGATATGGTCGGCGGCTAATGTGTCGCGAGCTTCATCGGCACGCGCAAAATCTTTTTCGGCACGCGCTTGATCGCGTACTGCAATTAACTTTTGCTGAGTATCGCTAATGTCATGGCTGGCGGTCAGGTTGAGGCCGAGCGTGCGGTCAAGAAATGCCAAGAAATCGTCGAACGCCTGCTTGGCGCTCACGTCTACCAAACCAGTAAGGGCGGCAGTAGCCACGTCGCTGAGCGCCGCGAGTGCTTCGGGCGTGTGCAAGTCCTCTTGCAATTCTTCCAGGATAACTCGCTGCGTCTGTACCAAACTTGATTCGTTTAATTCCCCACCGTCTACTAACTGGAATCGTAAATCTGCAAAAGCCTGCAGTGATAGACGGCGCTGTCTGGCTGCAGCCAATCCGTTCATAGTGAAATTGGCTTGCGTGCGGTAGTGACTCTGCAGCAATAGCATGCGGACGTCGAGTCCACTAAAGCCCTGTTTGTCGAGTGCGTGCAGTAGAATTCCATTGCCCAAACTTTTGGAGATTTTGGATCCTTCTACCATCAAGTGGTTGCAGTGTAGCCAGTAGTGGGCAAACTGCTTGCCTGTGGCAGCTTCGGACTGCGCAATTTCGTTGATATGGTGCACGGGTATGTGGTCGATGCCGCCGGTGTGAATGTCGAGTGTAGCGCCGAGGTAACGCATAGCCATGGCTGAACATTCGATGTGCCAGCCTGGGAATCCCGCGCCCCAAGGGCTATCCCATTCCATGTCGCGCTTTTGGCCGGCGGGGGTGAATTTCCAGAGGGCAAAGTCGGTGGGATTGCGTTTTTGTGCATTCAGCTCAACACGTGCGCCCGCCTGCAAGTTTTTGATGTCCAAGCGCGCCAGCGCGCCATAGCCGGTGAATTTGCTTGTGTCAAAATATACGCCGTCGTCGATGATGTATGTATAGCCTTTACGTTCCAATACTTTCACAAGCTCGACCTGCTCGGCAATGTGGTCGGTAGCGCGAACGACATGTGTAGGTGGCAGTGTGTTGAGCGCTTTGAGGCCCATCATAAAATCATCCATATAAAATGCGGCAACGTCCCAGGCGGTTTTGCCTTCTCGGCGTGCGCCTTTTTCTAGTTTGTCCTCACCTTCATCGGCGTCGCTCACCAAATGGCCCACATCGGTAATATTCATTACCCAATCCACGGCGTAGCCGCTTTCGCGCAATGCCCGCACGAGCGTGTCCCACCGCACGTAAGCGCTGTAGTTGCCAATGTGCTGGTAGTCATATACAGTTGGGCCGCAGGTGTACAAACTCACCTCTGGTGGTGTTTGTGGTGTAAATGCTTCGAGCTTACGAGTGAGCGTGTTGTACAGTTGCATATTGTTCCTTGTATAGAGTGTAGCGCGAAAGGGGTGGGTGGCCAAGCAGTTGAGGCAATCGAGTGTCGCGTAACCGGCGATTTGACCCGGTCGACTCTTTTCCTAAAGAGTTCGCCCGGGTCAAATCCCGCGTGAAGCGCTTACTCGTGCGCCTCAACTGCTTGGCCTCCTAGCTTTTACCAGATGAATCGTACTGCTGCAGCGCACCATCCACTGCTCCCACCAGCTCTGCCTTCACCGCTTCGTAGTCTTTGTCAAAGATTTTAAATCCTGCTGAATACGGGTGTCCGCCGCCGCCGAAGTGTCCAGCCACCTTGTCACCGATCTTGGCTTCGGGGTTACAACGAATCTTGCCCGTCAGGCGTCCGTCGGGGTATGTTTTGATGGCAATCGCCAATCGTACGCCGGTTACCAGGCGCATTTCGTCCAGGACCAAAATCGAAGGGTTGAATTCGTGACTATATTCATGAATTTCTTCCCATGGGATATGAACCAGTGCCAGTTGGCCATCCAGAAAATATTCAATTCGTTGCAGCAATGCACCTTTGTATGCCAAAATCCGTGGCGATTTTTTCATAAATGTACGCCGACGCGCGTCGATATCGCTCAATTTGACGCCGCGCTCCACCAATTCGCCTATGGTGTGAATAGTGCGGGCGGTGGTGCCTTCGGTGACTAAGCCAAGCGAATCGGCCAGGATCGAGATCGTCAGATTTTCGCAGGCGTCGAGCGGCAAAGGCCATTGAAGTGCGGCGGCCATACGATAAATCAGCTCGCCTGTCGCCACAGATTCGGGGTCGCTTACAATCACATGCTCCATAGGGAGATTGGCGGCTGTAGCGTGGTGATCGAGTACGATCACGGGGTGAGATTTTACTTGGGCCAGGTTTGCTGGGTTCAACGCTTTTTCGAGCAGCGCTTGGCTGGCGGTATCCACGATAATTGTCAGATCAAAACCACTCGGCAAGTCGTCGGATACTCTGTCCCAGCCGTTGATAAAGCGCAAGTATTCTGGAATGTTGATCGCGCAGTACAGCGATACTTTTTTGCCTGCATCGCTCAGTATTGCTTCCAGCGCCATAGCACTGCCCAGGCTATCGCCGTCGGGGTTTTCGCCCTGCATAATCATAATATGTTGGGCAGATTGGATAAGGTCATTGGCTTTTTGAAACATCTGTTATATTGTAACAGATTTCTTGGATAGGGGTGCACGTCGATGTGACACCCCTATCCTTGGTCGCGTTAGCGACCGCTGATGGAGTTGTTCACCAGATCGAAGCGACCATGCACCGTGCTGTAGACAAGCGTGGTGAATGCGATGATCGCGATGATCGCTAGAACGGCGGGGAACAACCACGGCATCTTTCCAAACATCGGAGCTCCTTAGGGCTCGGTTTGCTGGACTTTGAGATTATAGCATAAGTACAATAAAATAGCAATATTTACTGAGAGGTGAGCGGCTAGATATTTTGCCGACCCTCAAGCGCGTGACTCAGCGTGATCTGATCGGCATATTCTAGATCCACGCCTACGGGCAAACCGCGCGCCAAGCGGGTAATCTTTACGTTGGGTTGGTCGCCAATCTGACGCTGCAGGTAGAGCGCCGTTGACTCCCCTTCCACGCTGGCGTTGGTCGCCAAAATGATTTCTTTCACCCCGTCGTCTTGAATGCGCTGCAGTAGTTCGGGGATGTGCAATTGCTCGGGTCCAATGTCATCTATGGGCGAGATCACACCGCCGAGTACATGATATGTACCTTTGAACAGCGCGGTGCGCTCCAGAGCCACCACATCGAGCGGCTCCTCGACAACTGCGACGACGGTTTTGTCGCGATCAGGGTCGGTGTAGAGTGGTGATAATTCCTGCCCTTTTTCGATGAGGGCAAATGTTTTGGGGCAATAGGCTACATTGGCGTGCAGGTGCGCGATGGCGGTAGCTAATTTGTTGCCCACCGACGGATCGCGCCGCAGCAAATCATACGCATAGCGTTCGGCCGTGCGCGGACCAACACCCGGCAAATTCCCCAGCTCGTCAATCAAATGCAGCAAGGCATGGGGCAAAATGCTCGCCATAGCACCTAGAGCCCGAGGCTACCCAAGCTGCCCATGAGCGGCTTCATTTTTTCGGCCGCGACTTGTTGCGAGCGAGAAATAGCTTCTTTGATGGCGCTCTCGATCCAGCGTTCTAGCTCGGCGATATCGTCTAGGTCTACGCGTTCGGGGTCGATCTGGATCTTTTTGATTTTTTGTTCACCAGTGATGCGCACTAGCACAGCACCGTCGCCGGCTTCGATTTCGATAATCTCGTTGGCGAGTTCTTTCTGGGCTTTCTTGATTTTCATCAGCATTTTGGCTTGATTAAGCATGGGTAAATCTCCTTGTTTCTCAATTATATCTTACCGATCAGCGGTCGTACAGGCGGAAGCGCAGGGCGTTTTGGGCGGTATCGGTCACCAATAGTTTATCGGCTTGATCAGTGGGTTTGGCACCCACGCTCGACAGTTGATCTTCGGCAATCAGCCAGTCGCCGGTGGTGGTGTCGGCCATGGTAGGATCAACGATTTTGGTGTGGGGGCGCTTTTCGGTCACAATTTGATAGATCGGCGCGTCTTTGGGGGCCACGACTAGGTTGAGGTCAGCAGAACCTTTGGTGTTTGCAACTTGGCTTTGCGCCAAAAATGGATCACGATTAAATGCTTGTGTGGCGTCAGGGCTGTAGAGCATGCCGTAGAAATAGTGATTGTAGTTGAGGCTCACCACAGCGACAACCAGTGCGCTCAGCGGCAAGATGCCAAAAAATCGTGCATACGGGTTGCGCGGGAATAACCGGTACCAATAGCGAATCAGCAAATCCAAACCTATCGCCATCACTAGCACCGCCGGCACCAGTAGCACAGTGAGCTGTGTGGGATTAAACCCTACAATCGGCACCAGCAACGCGGCCCAGATAAGCAATACATATGAACGCACCGCGTACGAATGGCGCAGCAGTCGCACGGCGCCGGCCAGTAGCAACGCCACCATGGGCAGGCTGAGGAGTGGCAATACGTTTTCGCCAATATGCGGCGCGTACGGATTCGCGAGGTTGCTTGCAGCTTGCAACAAGTTTTTACCAAAATCAAGCGGCCCTGGTAATTGCAACGGCACGGCTAACAGCGCAGCAATCTGCGATGGCTCTTTGTATATCCCCCACGCCAGCGGCGCAAGCACGAGCAAAAACAGAAATGTTCCAAGAGTGATATGGTATTTGCTGCCTTCGTTGATGAGATAACGCAAATGTGGTTGCAGCGTGGAGGCAATGATAGCTGCCGCAAACAAATACACCATAAAAGGCGTGTAGAGCGAAAGCGCTACGGCGAATGCAAAGGCTACTTTCCACCATTTCCAGTGCGGTGTCTGCTGGGAAATGTAGGTGGCGGCGAGCAGAATCAAACTCGTCCAAAATACAATCATGACCGCGGGCGTGCCGAGACGCGCCACGCTCAAAAACCACGCTGTATTGATAGCCAACACTGCCGTTAGCACCGCCATGTTGTGTCGGAACCAGCGGCGCAGTAGCAAGGCGAGGCAGATAGCCGCCAACACACCAAATATGAGCGACGGCAGCCGCACACCCATGGGCGATACACCAAACCACCATACACTTGCTTTTTGGAGCAGATGATACGGCAGGTCGATGATATTTGTTGGTAATTCCTGCAGTGACAGTGCGTGCGACGTAATGATGCTCTGCGTTTCACTGGCGCTCATACCGGGCGGCACCGTATCCCACACCAGGGTGAGCAAACCAACACCAAGCAATACTACTAGCGTATACGCCAGCCCAAATCGCCATTTGTACAGTGTCCACTCTGAAATTGGCCGGATCATCATATGTTATATGTAGTATACCGCATGTGGGCTTATGCTTCGTTTCGTTTTTTGTCGAGCGACAAGAATTTGAGCCGTTCCGGGTGGAAATATAATTCCACATTGCCCGTGGGGCCGTTACGATGTTTTTTGACCATGACGTCCGTGACGTGAGTGCGATCGGTTTCGGGGTTGTAGTAATCTTCGCGGTACAGGAACATCACAATGTCGGCATCTTGCTCAATGGAACCAGATTCGCGTAAGTCACTCAGTTGCGGATGTGGCGGATTACGGTTTTCGACCGAACGACTGAGCTGCGACAGAGCGAGCACTGGTACGTTGAGTTCGCGAGCCACAAGTTTGAGGCCACGTGAGATCTCAGAAATTTCTTGCACGCGGTTGTCGCCGTAGCCTTTGCCGCTGCCGCTCATAAGCTGCAAATAGTCCACCACAATCATGCCCAGCGGGTGTTCGTGGGCGGCGCGGCGGGCTTTGGTGCGCATTTCGAGCACGCTCACGCCGGGGGTGTCATCGATAAATATCGGCGCTTCAGCGAGTACGCCCATGGCGTTGGATAAGCGTTCGAAATCATCATCACTCAGGTTGCCGGTACGAATATTCCAGGCGTCTACGCCTGCTTCGTCGGCCAGCATACGGTCGACCAGCTGCTCTTTGCTCATCTCGAGGCTAAATACCAGCACGGCCTGTTTTTCTTGCACAGCAATGTTGTGTGCAATGTTCAGTGCAAATGTGGACTTACCCATGGCTGGACGGGCGGCCAAGACAATGAGGTCGGAGCGCTGGAAGCCTGCCAGCAAATTATCCATATCGCGATAACCGGTTTTGACGCCGCGGATTTTGGATTTGTCGCGATGCAGCTCTTCCATGCGGTCGAAGCTTTCGGTTAGGATCTGCTCCAGGCTGGTCAAGTCTTGGCGCAAGCTTTTGTCGGAGACGGTGAATAGATGCGCTTCGGCGTTTTCAAGTAGTTCGTCTACGTTTTTGGCTTCATCGAATCCCAGTTCGGCTATGCGAGCCGACGCGGCAATCAGCCGGCGGCGCATGGCGTTTTGGGCAATGATATCGGCGTAATGCTCGGCGTGGGCGGCGGTGGGCACTTGGTTGCTGAGCTCGGTGATATACTCGGCTCCACCGGCATCGGCCAGTTCGTCTTTTTTCTTCAGTTCGTCGGTAAGCGTCAGTAAATCGACAGGTTTATGGCGTTCATAAAGGCGCAGCATAGCGCCAAAGATCAATTCGTGGCGATGGTCGTAGAAATCATCATCAGCTAGTTTGTCGCTCACCCGTGTGAGCACATCATCATCAATCAGTACTGCACCCAATATACTCACCTCGGCATCGAGGTTTTGGGGTGGGATTTTACCTTCGGGTAGTTTGGGGTCGCGCGGCTTTTTGTCGGCAGTTGGTTTGTCAGATTGCTTCGGCATCCACTACTTCTCCTCCACCCATGATAGCAGCAACTGAAGAAACAGCTGCATCCACGGCCACATTGGGGGCTTGAGCGGTTTTGTCGATGTCGATTTTGATCACTGGCGTGGCGCCGAGTACGCCTTGCAGAATGGTGCTCAGGTGGGCCTTTTGTTTGACATCATCTAATTTTTTGCCATGTAGTTGGTATTTAAATTTCAGCACCAATGTATTATTGGGCTCGTCGAAAACAGGCATGGCTTGTTTGGCTACACTGTAGAGCGGCGGGCTGGCTTTTTTGACAGCGCTGAGCACGGCGGCCCATTGGGTGAGATCGAAGCCGGTCAAAGGGATTTCGGCTACCGGATCAGGCGTGGCGGGCTTTGGTGGTGGGGTGTCGGCCTGTGTTTTTTCGATGGCTTTTTGTTTCTGTACGGCTTTGACTTCGGCTATGGGTGTGCTGGCGGTGAATGTTGGCGCGGCGGCCAGGGGTTGTACGTGTTTTGATTCTTTGTCTTTGTGCTCGGCTGATTTGGCTGAAGTGTCGTCGCCAACATATGTCATGATAGTGGACATAAATTTGAGATCAGGCATATAGGCTCGTGGTACATCTACCAGTTGGTTGATGAGTGTGTAGAGCTCGTGCTGCTTGGGTGCGATGTCGTTGAGGCGTCGCGCCAATTGCGACACTACAGTGGCTGTGTTGGTCATGGTTTCTTGAGCGTGGCGCACGGCTGTCAGTGCATCTTGCGTACTCTTGTTGCTGAGCGCGCTTGCTAAAGCGTCGATGGCGGCTTGCGGCGCTAAACCGAGTGTGTGTGATACGTCCTGGGCAGTAATTTCGCCAGCCGATGTGTGCACTAATTGGTCGAGCAAACTGACACTGTCGCGAAAACTACCTTCGCTGTGTTCGGCAATTAAATCCAATGCTTCGTTGGTGATTTTAATGTCTTCTTTGCTGGCAATATCGCGTAAGTGCGCTGCGATTTTAGTGCGCTCGGCTGGTTTGAATGTAAAGCGTTGCGTGCGACTGATGATAGTGGCTGGTAGTTTGTGCACTTCGGTGGTAGCCAAAATAAATACCACATGACTAGGTGGCTCTTCTAGCGTTTTAAGCAGCGCATTAAAACTTTCACCAGTGAGCATATGTACTTCGTCGATGATATACACTTTGTATTTGGCGCTGACCGGGGCAATGTGTACTTTTTCGCGCAAATCGCGGATATCGTCGATGCGGCGATTGCTAGCGGCATCGATTTCGATAATATCGAGGTGTGGTGTGTCGCTATATGGCAATTCATTGATCATGAATGCCAAAATGCGCGCAATACTTGTTTTGCCTACGCCGTGCGGGCCAGTCAACAAATAGGCATGATTAATCCGCCCCGCCTTCAGCGCTCGCTGTAGCGTGTCTGTAATGTGTTCTTGCCCGATCACCTCCCCAAAAGCGCGCGAGCGATACTTGCGATATAATGCCTGTCCCATG
The DNA here is from genome assembly GCA_964447105.1 of uncultured Candidatus Saccharibacteria bacterium. Lineage (GTDB taxonomy): Bacteria > Patescibacteriota > Saccharimonadia > Saccharimonadales > EFPC-124 > CAYURH01. Next base: position 2,149 of record CAYURH010000002.1, on the reverse strand, counting down.
CGTAAGTCTAGTATATGCTGCTCGTCTCACCAGCGCCACATTGACCGTACATGAAAACTATTATTTGGGTGGGCCAATGGGCATATAAAGAACCAAATTTTGGCTCTAAAAAGTAGAATGGTGAGGGCCGGAGCCCTCACCATGGGCGGACGGGGGAAACGTCCGTTAAGGAATTAGCGATCTACGGAAGTCCCGTCTATCAGATCGCTGTTTCTACGGGGTGCGCGTGACCAAGCGAGCCCGAGGGTGCGCGAAACCCTATGTGGGGCTGCTTTCGCGGTCCACATGCCCCTGTAATTTTGACGGTATCAGATAACGACCTTTTGTGCAACAGTGTGAAAATAAAACAACCTCGGAGATCCGAGGGCTTAGTAGGCAAAAAGGTGTAGGTGGTGGGGCCCGAAGGCCCCACCGGATGGAGGAAGGTTTACGGCGGTGCGACTTGCGGTCGTACGACTACTTCTACTCCTGAAGCCAAACGCACAAAGCGACTTTGATTCTTGCGAATCTCGTTCGCTCTTCCCCTTGCATGCGAGGCTTCTGTAATTCGAATCATACCAGAAAGTGCTATTTCTGGCAAGATATTTTATGCAAATAATGTTGATCTACAAAGCTGCTTCGATCGCTGCCCATTCGGCTTCGCGATTGTCTTCGGGTACGATAATGCTGATTTGGTCACCCAAGTTGGCTTTGAAATACGTCACGCTAGCGAGCAACACGCGGTATTCGCGTCCGCCAGCTTCTACAAAAAATGCGCCTTCATGCTGCACCAGCGTGCCAATAATCTGCCGGCGCGCTACTGGTCCAATCTGTTTGTAAATAAATCCGCCATCGTCGGCGATAGTTAGTTTGAGTATGTCGCCTTCTACCAATTTGGATTTGCTGGCATAGTTGGCAGGCACGGGATAGGTTTTGCCATCGGGGCCGATCATGTTCTGGCCGTCAAACACACCTTCGACTACTTTACCGGCTACGTCTTCTTGACGCGGGCCAGTTGCCATTTCGTCGTCGCCTACCAAACTAATAAGCAGCTCTTTTGCTGCCGCCAAATTCATCTCCGCATCTTGGATGAGCGATTTGAGGCGTTTTATTTGTTTTTCGGGTAACTCAGACATTCACAGCTTCCTTATGTGTTTTTTGGGAGACGCTCTCCCTTATCACTGAGCGTCAGCATAGCATCAACGCCCAGACTGGTCAATAAAGTTTTCCACACCTACGCTACATTTAGCGTACGACACCAACAGTTAGCCCTTTTGATCAGAGCTTTTGGCGGTAGACAGCCTGGTTGCTTCACGTTTGGCTGTCTCTCCCAAAAATTCATTGACTGTTGCTCGATAGTTACGAAATGCGTCAACGGTGATATGCTCGTCGTCGCCGTGTTGATGTTCGCCAGCGATACCAAATTCGCACGCTGACGTGCCAATGTTGCCATAAAATCGGCCGTCACTGGTGGCGTGGCGGCGAACGAGCGTGAAGTCGCTACACTCGATACGCTCGGCGGCGGTTTTGAGTGTTTGCAATAGAGCGTCGCCCGGGTGGGTGTAGAGTGGCGATGAAAAATCTATATAATCAACAACTTCCGCACTGGCATCAATATCGCGAATGTGCGCTTCAAAGGTAGGCTTGTCGATAAAATGTGGGTCACCAGCCACATAGCGAGCATCGAGGGTGATGTAGGCCTCGCCAGGAGTTTTGGTGGGTGCTGCGCCTTGGGCGCTGAGCGAAGTGACGGTCATAGTGGTATGGTCTGCTGGCTCTGTGGGTATTGGGTAGTATGTATGGAGGGATTGAATGAATTCCGCCGCTTTTGCAGCGGGGTTGTCGCCTTGCCATGGATAGGCTCCATGCGATGTCGAACCTTTAAAATGAATTTTGGCTACCACTATACCTTTGGCTTCATTGGCAATTTCGAACATAGAAGGGTGACGACCGCATTCTCCGCATATCACAAAATCGGCCCGCACGCCGTGCTGGATCTGGTGCAGCGTTCCGTCGCGGCCGGCGTTTTCTTCGTCGGTAACAATTTGGAGCCCGAGCGCAAACGGTACTTTGTCGACCATTTCGCAAAAAGCATCAGCCAATATGACGCATGCGGCCTTCATGTCATAGACTCCGCGGCCGTATAGTTTGCCGTTATCGCGACGCATAT
>CAYURH010000001.1:0-73352 GCA_964447105.1 uncultured Candidatus Saccharibacteria bacterium | reverse complement strand
GGGCAAAATTCGCGCCATCAATCCCAACATCGAAATCGGCTGGGACGGCGGCGTAAACACCGATAATATTGCGCAATTAGCGTTGGGCGGCGTGGAAGTACTCGTGGCCGGTGGTGCGATTCACAAAGCGCCAGACCCGGCACAGGCATTCCAGGATCTGGCTAAAGCCATACCGCAGATACAATAATAATTTTATGTAATCCGTGCCAACGGGCGGGTTGCCCCACCCGTTGGCTGGTGCTAGTGCAGGCAGGCCAAGGCCACCCGCAGTTGGATGAGCAAGCTGGCATATTCCAGCTTGCTTACGATCTCGGCGTCTTCCCGGTTGACGTGCTGAACGATTCGCAGTGTTTCCAGGAGATCACTCAGATCGATGGCATCTTTGCCGGCGATCGTGAGTGCGCAGCTGTGCAGACCCCCTTGCAGCCCTTCGATCGGTACGAAGCTGCCGATGATCGAGAAGGACGGCTGAGCGTCCAGCTCGAATCTCACCGAATCTTCATGGAGTACTGCGTGCACCTGACATGAAGGCAGGGCGCCTAATCTCGTGTCGCTGTCAAGTAAGAGCACGGCGAGCGCTTGCGCGGCTTCCCCTCTTGCCTTTGCCACTGGATCTGGCTTCAAATCCATCACTCCTTTCGAGCTAATATATTTTTACAACACATTGCCATAATGGTCAATATTTCATTGCGGCAAGCATAACCGTATAATCAAAACAGTTATGTCAACACTCACCATCCCGCAGCTCGAGAAAAAAGCCAATGATATCCGTATCGACATCATCAAGATGCTCGAAGCTGCTGGTAGCGGCCACACTGCCGGCCCGCTGGATCTCACCGATATATTTACCGCACTCTATTTTCATATTTTGCGTCATGACCCCCACAACCCCGACTGGCCCGAGCGCGACATAGTCGTGTTAAGCAATGGCCACACTGTGCCGGTGCGTTACGCAACTATGGCGCACGCTGGCTATTTCCCGATCGACGAACTGAAAACGCTGCGCAAACTAGGCACACGCCTGCAAGGTCACCCTGAGCGTTTGCGTTTACCAGGTATGGAAACCACATCCGGCCCTCTCGGGAGTGGCTTGAGCCAAGCGGCTGGCATGGCCAAGGCCTTGGCGATCGACGGCGTAGGCCACCGTTGGGTGTATTGCGTGACCAGCGACGGTGAAATGGACGAAGGCAATTACTGGGAAGGTGTCATGTTTGCCGCCAAAAACGATCTGCACAACTTGATCGTGATCGTAGATCGCAACAATATCCAGATCGATGGTCCCACCGAAAAAGTCATGCCGCTTGAGAATCTACGCGACAAATGGGAAGCGTTTGGTTGGCATGTGCAAGAGATCGACGGTCACAACATCGAAAGTATTATCGACGCTTGCAGCATGGCGCGCGCGGTGGTAGAACGCCCGAGCGTGATTATCGCTCATACTATCCCGGGCAAGGGCGTGCCATTTATGGAGTACGATTATCATTTCCACGGCATGATGCACAATGCTGACGAAGCCAAAAAAGCACTCAAGTCGCTACGCACCCTGGGTGGCAAAATCAAATCGGAGGCCTACGACTGATGAGCGACATGCACTTGGTTATGGATATTGGCAGCAAAGACATCAAGCAAGAATCCAATCGCAAAGGATTTGGCCGCGGTTTGCTCGCTGCCGGCAAAGCCGACAAAGCCGTGGTAACTATTTGCGCTGACCTCAAAGAATCCACGCAAATGGTGCCGTTTGAAGAAATGTTCCCTGATAGATTTGTTGACGTGGGTGTGGCCGAACAGAACCTGGTGACAGTGGGCAGCGGTATGGCTGCGATGGGTAAAATCCCGTTTGTCAGTAGCTACGCTGCGTTTTGCCCGGGTCGCGACTGGGAGCAGATCCGTACCACCATTTGTCTGAATGATCGCCCGGTTAAAATCGTAGGGTCACATGCAGGCATTAGCGTAGGCCCCGACGGCGCTACCCACCAGATGCTCGAAGATATTGCGCTCATGCGCGTGCTGCCCAACATGGTAGTTGTAGCGCCCGCTGATAGTGTGGAAGCCGAAAAAGCAACGCTGGCAATTGCTACCAATGGCAAACCCAGCTATATTCGTCTATCACGCGCTGATATCCCCGTATTTACCACCGACAAGACGCCGTTTGAAATCGGCAAAGCCTATGTGATGCACGAAGGCAGTGACATCGCTATTATGGCCACCGGCACTATGACATATCACGCGTTGGTCGCCGCCAAACTGCTGGCCAAAGACGGCGTGCACGCCGAAGTGGTGCATGTGCCGACTATCAAGCCGCTCGATGTTGATACTGTTGTGGCTGCCGCCAAAAAATGTGGCCGGGTGATCACAGTTGAGGAAGCGCAAATAGCCAGCGGTTTTGGCGCTGCTGTGGCCGAAGCACTTGGTGAGCATTTGCCCGTGCCTATCAAACGCATTGGTATGCAAGATCGTTTTGGTGAATCTGGTGAGCCCGATCAACTGCTAGAACATTTTGGATTTACTGGTCCACATATTGCCCAGGCTGCTCGAGAGTGGATAGAGAAAATGCCACAATATCATCGCTAAGCCGAGGTATGTCCATGCCGTCGCAAGTCGCGCCACCATCGATTACACTCAAAAAGAACCGCAGTTTGGCCATAGCGCTGTTGGCGTCGGCTATCTTACTTGTCGCGGCTGGCGGTATCGCTTGGTGGATTATCGCTCAGAAATTCAGCAACTCACAAGCCGAACAGTCACTCCCCAACGCCCAAGACACCAGCGACGTGCAGTCTGTGGGGTGGGTTGCGCCCACGCCCTGGACAAACCCAGGTTACAGGTCTCGCCAAGAAAACACAGCCGCAATGACGCGCACAGTTTACTGGGAAAGCGCCGGGTGTAGCGTGACTGCTACTATAGGACAACTTACGCGAGGCAAAACAGTAAAGGATGACGTGCTGGATGATATCAAATCGCTCGAAAGCAGCGGATTCAAAGTGACGAGCAGCGCCGATGGCACGGGCATCACGCTCACCGATGCCGATGGTACGCACAAATATCCGTTTAAAGCCATTGAGCTCACGCAATCTGTCAACGTGCCGGGCGTGAGCTTCAGCCAGCAACAACAAATCGTCGTCTATAAACAGTTTAATGAACAATATGCCAGCCTGAGTGGTCTCTGTAAATCAGATTTGTGGCCAACTCAAAAAGATTACATCACGACCACCATGCAAGAATTTACACTTAAAACGGAGCGATCATCATGAGCAAAGGGATTCGAGACATTCGGGATAGTTGTATGCGGGCACGCCACCTTATGCAGCGCACGCGGCAGCAGCATTTTGCCGTGGGTGCATTTAATATCGACAACCAAGAAACGCTCATAGCAGTTTGCCGCGCAGCACAAGAAATGCACTCGCCCGTGATGGTAGAAGTGAGCGATGGCGAAGTCAAAGCCTTGGGCCTCGACAACATTCGGGATATGGTAGACAACTACCGGCACGAATATGGCGTGGAAATGTACATAAACCTCGATCACAGCCCCAGCGTGGAAGACGCCAAACGCGGCATCGACGCGGGGTTCGAGTTTATTCACATAGACGTGAGTCAGGCCGACCACGAAGCTACCGACCAGCAGATTATTGATGCCACCAAAGAAGTAGTGGCCTACGCTAAATTTACTGGCGCTTTAGTGGAAAGCGAACCGCATTATTTCGGAGGTAGCTCCAATCTGCACACCGAAGCTATAGACTACGAAGAGATCAAAAAAACATTCAGCACACCCGAAGGCTCCAAACATTTCGTGGAAGCCACGGGCATCGACACCTTTGCTGCGGCCATTGGCAACCTGCACGGTAAATACCCGGTGCCCAAAGAACTAGATCTGGAACTGTTGCAAAAAATCCGAGCGGTTATTGACTGTCAAATCAGCCTGCACGGTGGGAGTGGCACGCCTGGGCACTATTTCAAAGAAGCGGCACAGATTGGCGTGAGCAAAATCAACATCAACAGCGACATGCGAGTGGCTTTCCGCGAAACCACCGAAAAGGTGCTCAAAGAACACCCCGAAGAATTCGCCCTGGTAAAACTGATGGACGAAGTAAAAGACGCTGTACAGAAAGTGGTGCAGGAAAAAATCGAAAACTTTGGCTCATCTGGTAAGGCGGTGGTGTAGTGGCGCACGCGCTACGTATGTTGTCGATTGGCACGGCTACGCAAGACGTGTTTTTGCAGGGCGATATATTTGAGCCGGTGAGCGAGAAAGGTGAGTATTTTGAGCATCTGCCGCTTGGCGCCAAGCTGGGGTTGGACGACATTACATTTACTACCGGCGGCAATGCCGGCAATGCCGCTGTCACATTTGCGCGCCAAGGTCTCGATAGTGAATTCATGGGTATTTTGGGTACCGACCTCGCAGCTCACGCTATTATGCAAGAATTTGATCATGAAGGTGTGGGGACGCGTCATGTGCATCAAGACGACAGATATCGGACGAGTTATTCGGCTATCTTGCTAGCCCCTGGTGGTGAACGCACCATCCTAAACTACCATGGTACTACGTTGCACAGTAGCGGCGTCGACATTCAGCTGCAAGCGATTGCTGACGCTGATTGGGTGTATGTGTCGTCGGTGGGTTCGTTTACGTTGCTTGAACATATTATCAGTACAGCTGCCCGGCACGACACCAAGGTGGCGTTTAATCCATCCGCTCATGAGTTGGAAAATCCGGTCAAAATTCGCAGTTTACTCGATGATGTGGCGGTACTGCTAGCAAACAAAGAAGAAATGCAACAAATTGTAGAAGGCAAGACAGCATATGAACTAGCTCAACACGCGGCACATGCGGTGCCCGTGGCGGTGGTATCTGACGGGCCACACGGCGTGGCGGCCACCGATGGTGTGACGCTCGTGAAAGCTGGGATGTATCAGGATGTCAAAGTAGTGGATCGACTGGGTGCGGGCGACGCGTTTGGCTCGGGGTTTGTAGCAGCACTGGCGCAAGGTAAATCACTGGCAGATGCTGTGGTGCTTGCCAGCGCCAACTCTACATCAGTGGTCACGAAGATCGGCGCCAAAGCTGGTATTTTGTACAAAGGCGCCAAGCTGCACGATATGCCCATGACGATTACAGATATATCAAATAAATAAGTCTGATCTACCCTACCGTAGTAGGTGAATATAAGGTCAAAGTTTGAAGGTGGAGAGGTGGCGCTGTGTGTTACAGCGGCACCTCTCCAGAACACCGCGACGTGCCGTTTTCGAAACGACTCTATAGTGCTCCAGCTCGTTGATCCACTCAGTGGCGAGCTTCCAAAATGTGGATGTAGGTGCGCGTCGCTTCGCACCATCGAGCGGCTCCCGGGTACCCAGTCATGGGCCCTGCACCGGAGGAGAGCTGCTCGGATCGAGCCCAGCGCCAGGCAGGGCGGTGGGCGATTCTTCAGCGGCCAGCTTTGCGCCGACTATTTTTAGCTTAGCGAAGGCGATGTGTGTGGTCAAGGGTCTATGTTGCTTATGGTATAGTAAATGCAGTTATGTCGTTTTTGCGTGATTTATTGGATGCCGAAGAGCCACTGTTTGACAAAAGTTTAGCGCAGCTCGAAAAAGCGTCGCACCAACTTGGTGTCGATGCTCGCTTGTCAGGCGAAATCATGCAGCGAGCCGCTGTAGCTATGAAGCAGCTAGGGTTGGACCCCACCGACACCACAGGGCCGGAATTATACCAAGCGCTTATTGCAAAAGTCGAGAGACACAACATGCATCTTACCGCCAGTATTGGTGGCACCACTCGTATGACGGTGAGTGAACTGCTGCCACTCATGAAAAAAGCTGCCGAAAAAGTTAAAACACCGCGTAGCTGCTGGGTCCTCAAAAAAAGTGTAGCTAAAAATATGTTGCGACATATGCCACCGCCCAATATTATGAAAATTTTGGGCTACAAATCAGTGGAGAGCATGATCAAACGCGAAAATCTGGGCGAAATCTACGGTGCCCTGCGTTTTGCCGAAACACCGGAGTGGCTTAATGCGTTTGACGAAACATACAAGCAACTCAAGCCGAGCGATTTCGAAACTCGCCAGATCGAAATTGTGATCATGCCCCGCGAGCGCTGGGGTGACATAGCCGAGCATTTCGTGCAAAAGAAACGCCACAACATCACACACCTGAAAGAACTCGGTGTCATACTGATGTTGCCTGTCAAAGCTGATCATTTGCCCGGTATCACTATTTGGGCTATGTCATTGCTGTTTCACTACACCAACGAAATTCGGTTGTATAGCGCGTATTTCAAAATGCAGCAGGTCAAAAAAGATTTTGGCAAAATCGTGGTGGACACACTCATCGCCGATCCAGACCTGGGCCCCATTATGGCTGGCCAGCATATTCATTGGCGGGTGATCCAGCGCTATTTTGGCAAATTAGAAAACGAATCACACCCCGAGATTTTCGAACCGCATGTTCAGCCAGAGGATTTACATTGGCGCAAGGCCGAAGAAGTACTGTATATGATCGACCCCGAACTAGAATTTTGGCGTGATCTCGACTATGTGGCGCTCATGCACGATGGCCGACCAACCACATTTAACATGATGGACGTGGCGGCGAGTTACTGTAACAAAACGCCGTATAAAATGCGCACCATCTATCATTTCCGTGAAAGTCTATGGAATGAGATATTTATGCGCTACCTAGGGCAGAAAATATTGCAAGACCAGGTGTTGAAACAGTTAGATAATGACATGATCGCACCGGAGCGCTTGGGGTAGATTGGAGTGTGGGGCCGGGCTTGCGGCCCCACACTGCTAGAGGCATTCGACTTTAGTGATGCGCTCGCCACCTTCGTCTGCGACGCAGGTGATTCTTACTCGTCGGCCGCGTGTGCCGGCTGCCTGGGCTCCAACGTAGACATCGTTGATGTCAAATCTCGACAAGAACGAGTCGCCGTCGAGCCGGATCGACATGCTTATCCCACTCGCCCAGTCAACCACGCCTTCGTACGCCGTCTCTTCAGGCATAGCGTTGCCCAACTGTGATGTTTGCGTGTGCCGATGATCGCCTAGGCAGCTTCGATGCCGACGGCCACCTTGTTGCGGCCCTCGGTGCGGTACGTAACGGTTGCCTTATGGCCTCGCAGCATCTGAGCGACCTGCATGACCGTGTCGTTGTCGGCGCGGAACCACTGACCGGCAGGGACGAGTCCACTGCTGAGGGCGATCAGGCCGCTCTGTATGCTCAGTGTGCCTGTGGCAGTGCTGACCCCCGACGTATCGAGGGGTGCGGTTTCTGACATGCTGTTACCATACCATAAAGTTGCCCGTCTGTCTGCACTTACTCGACTTGCTTAATAGAACCATAAGCTTTTATACTTTCTATATATGAGTCAATATCAGATTTGCGTTTCCGGTGCACATGCTGGCACCAGTGTCGAACTATCTCACCAACTTGCCTATGAAGTAGGGGCGGCAATTGCCAAAACCGGCCACACTCTCACCACCGGCGCCACTATCGGGCTTCCGCAATTCGCGGCACGCGGAGCCAAAGACCACGGCGGATTGTCGATTGGTTTTTCGCCGGCAGATGGGTTGCGGTCGCATCTCAAATCGTACCGTTTGCCGGTGAAAGAATTCGACTACATTAACTTCACCAACATGGATTATGTGGGGCGTGATGTGTATTTGGTGCGCTCCAGCGATGCCCTTATCACAGTGGGTGGTGGTCCTGGTAGCCTGCACGAATTTTCTACAGCGCTCGAGAGCCACAAATTTTGTGCTGTGTTGCTTGGCAGTGGAGGGCTGGCTGATTTTATCCCTACTATTTTAGATCGCATTCCGCCGCCACCGGGTAGCAAGATTGTATACGACACGGATCCGCAACGCATCGTGGATCGTGTCATAGAATATCTTGACGAAAAATACGCTGATTTCCGCAAAGAAATTAAAAGTCTCGAAAAGCGTCCCAAAGTGGGCGGCTTGGGCTAATTGACAGTCTGAGCGTTTAAAGTAATAATATTCAGGCAACTGCACCTACGATTCGCGAAGGAGCGGGTCTTTGAGGAGAATTTTCGCAAGCCTGGCAATTCTCGGCGTTTTGGCGCTGGGGTCGGCCGGTGTGAGCGGCTGCGGTGGGCCGAAAACGCCCGAGCAGAAGGCGTCGGCGTCGGCTGCTGCGTCCAAGGAGGCGAGCAAGGAGAGGGACAGCAAGTACCTCAAGCTGCTCGGCGGAAGCAAGCTTACCCTGAACTGGGGCGATCACCCCGGTGGCCTGGGCAAGTCCGTCGCCATGGAATCGGCAGTGTTCGACGTGGACGGCGGCAAAGTCTACATGCTGTCGCTCGGGAACAATGAGCGCAACTGCTATGCGGTCATCCGGCTGGTGTCCAAAGAGTTCCCGGATAATCCCGTGGTCACGGACACGAGCCCGAAGCCCGAGATCGCCAGCAAGTGGACGTACCGCCTGGCGTACATCGCTCGTGGCGGCACGCCACTGAAGCCGCAGCAGGCGCCGATCGGCGCAGTGCCGGTTGGCGAGCTGAAGCCCGAGTTCTCGGCGCCTGGCATCAGCCGTGGCGCGCTGGAGAAGCTCATCGCCGACGCCGCCGACAACGAGAGTGATGCCGACCACAATCGGCTGAGCTTCTGCGCTCCGAAGTAGGTCGTACCAATCGCGGGTGGGGTTGCGCAAGCTGCCCCACCCGTGTCCTCGCTAAAGCGGGGATTTTTTAATGGGCGCAGATTTTATTGACAACCTACTTTATTAAAACAATAATATGTTTGGCAAACATCACTTCGATTCGCGAGGGAGCGAGTTACTTGAGAAAACTGTTGACAGGGGTGTGCCTGGCTGTAGTGCTGGGTGCGACCGCTGGCTGCATCAGCCCGCCGCCGAAAACACCGGAGCAAAAGGTGTCGGCGTCGGCTGCCGCATCTCGTGACGCTGGCAAGACGCGTGACGAAGCGTATACGCGGATGCTCGGAACTGGCCAGCTCACCGACCAGTGGAGGCTACATGCTGCCCCGGCGCTGGGCGCGGCCAAGTCGGTGTCGGCTACGTACGACGTGCCCGGCGGTAAGACGTACATGCTGGCACTCGACAACAACAAGCGGCCTTGCTACGTGGTCTTCCAGTTGGTTACCAAGGCAGCTCCGCACAGCCCAGTGGTGAATGACGACAGTCCACGCCCGGGCGATCTGAGCGAGTGGTCCTATCGCCTGATGTACATCGCGCCGGGCGATACGCCAGCACTGCCGCAACTCACGCCCACGGGCGTGACCATGGCGACCAACCTCGATCCGTCGTTTTCCAAAGTCGGCATCAGTCGCGCCGTCTTGGAAGAGCGCATCGCCAGCGCGGCCGATGATCCGCACAACGTGGATTACGGCAAGCTGAGCTTCTGTTCACCGGCGAAGCCGTAACACATGAGCATAGTAGGGCTGCGTGCAAGTAGCCCTACTATGTTGATAAATAATTGCTTGAATTTTTGCTCGGGCGGCCCACACGAGGTGGGCCGCCCGGGTGGCGCGTGACGGCTAGCAGAACTTGACTCCGGCCAGGATCTTGGGCCGCAGCTTGCCGTATCCGTCGAAGCTCAGGTTGACCTGGGTCAGGTCAGCCTTGATCGACGGCGGAAGTTCGTTGATCGTCAGGTTGTCGCTGTTGTCGTTGGCGTACAAGCCAACAATCTGGAAGCCGTCACTTCCGACCCGCTTGAGCACGGCGTGACACTGCAGCCTGCTGAGGTGCAGGGTGAACGTGTCGCCGCCGGACTTGTCGACGGTGTAGCCGGCTTCTGCCGGCCACCCTTGGTCGCGTACCAGCGTCGCCATGTCTTTGCCGGGCGCGGGCTTCGGCGCTTGCTGCTGCGGCGCCTCAGTCCCCCGCGTCGTGAAAGGCGACTCCTCGTAGAGGTGGGTGCTGAAGATGAACCCGCCGAGACCTGCCAAAACGACGAAGACCAAAAGGAATCTACGCATGCGTTCTCTCGTTCCTGCTTGTGTGCCTGAATGTGCCAGATGCAAATTATAGTATAATAATACTCTTTGGTCAATGAGTGGTAATTTGCTACAATAAAATAGATGCCCGATCGGTTCAAGTTAGTCACCCAGTACCAACCCACTGGCGATCAGCCCACTGCTATCGCCCAGCTTGTTGATGGCCTCAAAAATAATCAAAAAGAACAAACGTTGCTCGGCGTGACTGGTTCGGGCAAAACATTCACCATGGCCAATATCGTGTACAGCCGCCAAGTGCCCACGCTGGTGTTGTGTCACAACAAGACATTGGCCGCGCAGTTGTATAGCGAATTTAAACAATTTTTCCCCGACGCCGAAGTGCATTATTTTGTCAGCTACTTCGACTACTATCAGCCTGAAGCGTATGTGCCCAGTTCGGACGTGTACATCGAAAAAGACAGCCAGATCAACGAAGAAATCGACCGCCTGCGTCACGCCGCTACCAGCGCGCTGCTGACCCGTCGCGACACACTCATTGTGGCTAGTGTGAGCTGTATCTACGGTATTGGTTCGCGCGATGATTATGGCGCCATGAGCCTCACTGTTACCAAAGGTGAGCGTCGCCAGCAAGATAAAATGCTGCGACACCTCAGCGACATACAATACCAGCGCAATGATATCGATTTCCATCGCAGCACATTCCGTGTGCGTGGTGATGTGGTAGATGTATATCCGGCTGGTGGTGAGACGGCGTATCGCATAGAATTTTTTGGCGACGACGTTGAGCGCATTACCAACATCGATCCACTGACTGGCGAAATTATCAAAGAAGTAAACACTGTCACCATATTCCCGGGTAGCCACTACGTGACGCCACGCGAAAAGCTGCAGGTGGCCATTGGTAACATCCGCCAAGAATCCGAAGCGCGAGTAAAGTGGTTTGAAAAACACAATAAGCTGCTCGAAGCCCAGCGCCTGGCGCAACGTACCAAATTCGACCTAGAAATGTTGGAAGAAACTGGATTTGTAAAAGGCATCGAAAACTACAGTCGATATCTGACCAACCGCGCGCCCGGCGAACAACCGGCCACACTCATGGATTATTTCCCCGACGACTTTTTGATGTTTATCGACGAATCACATATGACCATCCCGCAGGTGCGCGGCATGTACAATGGCGACCGCGCGCGCAAAGAAGTGCTGGTGGATTACGGCTTTCGCCTGCCCAGCGCGCTCGACAACCGACCACTCACGTTTACCGAATTCGAACGTCACATCAACCAAACTGTATATGTGAGTGCCACGCCCGGCGAATATGAACTCAGCCACAGCCCGACGCCTGTGCAGCAGGTGATTCGCCCAACTGGCTTGCTTGATCCACCCATCGAAGTGCGGCCAACTGCTGGGCAGATCGATGATCTGATTGCTGAAATCAAAGAAACAACTGCCAAAAACCAGCGTGTACTCGTAACCACGCTTACTAAGCGCATGGCCGAGGATTTAACAGATTATTTGACCGACCTAAACATTAAAACAGCCTATTTGCATTCCGACGTAGACACATTGGAGCGCACCGATATTTTGCGCGATCTGCGCCTGGGTGTGTACGATGTGCTGGTGGGTATCAACCTGCTGCGCGAAGGCCTAGACCTACCCGAAGTTAGTTTGGTGGCTATTGTTGATGCCGACAAAGAAGGTTTCTTGCGCAGCGCGTCGGCATTGATCCAAACCGTAGGTCGCGCCGCCCGCCACATAGATGGGCATGTGATTATGTATGGCGACGTCATCACCAAAAGCATGCAATTTGCCATCGACGAAACAACGCGGCGTCGCAGTATTCAAGAAGCGTACAACACCAAACATGGCATTACGCCAACCGGCGTAAACAAAGAAATCGACGAAGGCTTGCGCGCTATCATCCCCAAAGAAGCTCAGCTGGCCAAACGCGACATGAACAAAATCCCCGACAGCGAAATTCCTCGTGTCATCAAAGATCTGACGGCCGAAATGGATTTGGCCGCCGCCAACTTGCAGTTCGAAGCCGCAGCTGAGCTGCGCGATCTCATTGCCAACCTAAAGGCCAAAAATTAACCGGTTTTAGAGCCGGGTCGGAATCGTTATTTCTTTTTAGTCCTCAAACGTATATAAGTGTATTGTGTGGGGGCGCTGCGGTAGCCGCCCCCGTTGGTGGTCAGGGCTGGTGGTCGCGGATTGCCTGGTCCAGCAGCCGTTGCATGTCCAGGCGTGCGGCCGGCAGGTCTTCGACGTGGCCGGCGGTGACCCGCTGCATCAGGGCCGCGTGCAGATCGGCGCAGATGTGTTCAGCGCGTTTCTGGGCGGGCGCGCGCAGGGTTGGCCCCACTACGCCCGTGTAAACGGCGTTGGCGAACAGCCGTCTGAGATGGGGTGTTGCTTCTTCGCTGAGGTAGCGGCTGGTCAGGTCATGCACGCCGTCTTCGACGACCTGCCGGGCCCAGCCCAGAGCCGTAGCCAAGATGTTGTCGTCGGCTGACGAGTTGTAAAGCCCCGTCAGACGTTCGGCCCACACGGACACGGGAATCGCGGGGATCAGAGGCGAGTGTAGCTCAACAGCCGCCAGAACCGCCTCACGAATCCTCTCGCTGTAGGGGGCGACATCTACACGCAGGAATTGTGCATACGAAGACAATTTGCCCTCCCGGGTTAATCTTGCATGTAATAACATATATAACATCGAAATCATTCCTATGCAAGTATTGGATTGTCGCGCTGGGTGCTATACTTGCACCATTAAGGGGGGTCACTATGGCCAAAAAAACAGTTACCACTGAAGACGGGCGAGCCTATGCTGCACGTCAATTTAACGGCACTAGCTTTTTAGGACTCGAGCATGTGTTGCATCTGTTCTTGGTGTTGGTGCTCGCAGGCTTGATGAGTGTTGGGGTGGTGGTGGGCATGTCGGTATGGGCCAACAACGCTTTGCCGCTGATGGACGTGTTTAGCGCTTATGGGTTTAACTCGTCAGGCTTTTCGGTGCAGTGGCTGCAGACAATGGCGGCGGCACTGGTGGTGATTGCGCCAGCGATTGTGATATTAGATTCGCGCACGCGCGGCGAATGGGCAAAACGACCCAAATTTGCCGGGCGCCTTGCGTACAAAGTGCCTCTGTACGCAGCCATGGGCGTGGCCGGGCTAGTGGCACTGGGGTCACTTATAAACATGGCAGCAGTCGTGCTCACGAGTTTGGCTATGATTGGTACGGCGGCGGGGTTTGATTACGGTGCACTGTATCTGAATGATTTCATCCCACCGCTCATCATGTTTGCTGTGTTCGCGAGTGTCAAATGGTATCTATTTAAACTAGCCAAAGGTGTGGATGTGGGGCAGCGTTTTAACGCTTTGCTCGCAGCACTCGCAGTGGTGTTGGCGATCACGCTATTTGTCACCGGTGTTGCTCAGGCGCACAACGCTAGGCAAACGCCGCCGGTGCAGTGTCAGGCAATCAGTTGCGATCCTACGCCCATGCCATACCCAGACTACTTTAAGTATTAGTCTCCGTTAGGTATACTGTTAACAGATGAGTATTACGACTGATGAAATTCGTCATGTGGCGAGTTTGGCTAAAATCGCCGTCACCGACCAAGAAGTAGAAAAGCTGGCGCGTGAGCTCGATACAATTTTGGGCTACGTGCGGCAGCTTGATGCTGTGGATACTACTGGTTTAGAGCCAACGTATCAGGTAACTGGCCTGCAAAACGTGAAGCGGGCTGATACTATTGTCGACTACGGTGTGTCGCACGACGAGCTTATGCACAATGTTCCACACAAACGCGACGGTTATATTGAGGTACCGAAAGTTTTGTAATGACTATTCATGATATCCAGGCGCGAATCAAAAACGGTGAATCTGTACGTTCGATTGTAGAGAGTGTTTTTGAAGCCATCGAAAAAACTCGTGATTACAACGTGGTAATTAGCGAAGTACGAGAACGCGCCCTGCAGCGTGCCGATGCAATCGACGCTCAATTGAAAGCGGGCGAAGCAGTCGGCAAACTCGCCGGGGTGCCATTTATTGCCAAAGACAACTTTTTGACATTGGGTACAACAACCACTGCCGCGAGCAATATTTTGAAACCATTTGAGGCACCATACCAAGCCACTGCCATCGAAAAACTAGAAGCTGAGGGCGCGATTATGGTCGCCAAAGCCAACCTCGATGCTTTTGCCCACGGTTCGAGTACCGAAAACAGTGATTTTGGCCCATCCAAAAACCCGCATGACAAAACTCGTGTGCCTGGCGGTTCGTCTGGTGGATCTGCAGCAGCCGTAGCGCTACAACTAGTGCCGTTTGCCCTGGGTACCGACACGGGAGGTTCGATTCGTTTGCCGGCTAGCTATTGTGGCGTAGTGGGGGTTAAACCCACGTATGGCACCGTGTCGCGCTACGGTGTGGTGGCCATGGCAAGTAGCACAGATGTGATTGGCCCGCTTGCGAGCACGGCTGAGGACGCAGCACTGGTACTTGAGATCATGGCAGGCCAAGACGAACTTGACAGTACAACGCTGCCGGGCGACATGGCAGAGCCAAGTAATGCGCCGCTTAAAATTGGCATCGTTAAAGAGTATATGACCGATGCTGTGCAGCCCGAAATTCGCGAAGCAGTGCTCGCCTATGCTGAGGGTCTAAAAAAACAAGGCCACACTGTCGAAGAGGTGAGTATTCCCTCTGCTGATTTGGGATTGGCGGTCTACTATATTGTGGTGCCCGCCGAAGTCAGCTCCAACCTGGGGCGCTACGATGGTGTCAAGTTTGGCGCCAATGCCCAAGATGCTGCAACGCTGCAAGATTTGTATGGTCAAACTCGTGAAATATTCAATGCCGAAAACAAGCGCCGTATCCTAATTGGCACGTATGTTTTGAGCAGCGGCTATATAGATGCTTACTATCGCAAAGCGCAAACGGTGCGCACCAAACTGATTAATGAATTCAACAAAGCTTTTGAATCGCACGATCTGTTGTTGGGGCCGGTGTCGCCATCGACCGCATTTAAACTGGGCGAAAATACTGATGATCCACTGCAGATGTATCTCGCCGACATTATGACCGTATCGGTAAACCTAGTCGGCGTGCCGGCTATGAGCGTGCCGCGCGGTAAAGACAAGAACGGCCTACCAATTGGCGTACAGCTCATTGGCCCGCAGCGTGCCGACAAGCAATTGTTGCAAGTGGCTGCTCGCATGGAAGGCAACGATGGAAAATAACGGCGTTATCGCTTTCTTGGCTATCGTATTGGTGTTGGCGCTGCTGGTGTTTGTGGTTTTTAGCAAACTCGGCCCTCGCCGCAAACCACTTGACCGCGATTATTATGCAGACCAGTGGCAGCGCATCAGCAAACTCGCCGAAGGCACCGAGGCTGAATGGCACGTAGCTGTTTTTGATGCTGATAAGTTGCTTGACCACGCGCTAAAGGCGCGCGGTTTTCGTGGCCAAACCATGGGTGACCGCCTCAAAAACGCTCGCCAGTCATTGCCCCGCGCCAACGCCGTGTGGCAAGCACACAAACTGCGTAATCGTTTGGCGCACGAAACGGGCGTGAGCTTGCAGCAATCCGAAGTATCTGCGGCAATGAGTGGGTTTGCGGCGGGCCTCAAAGATTTGGGGGCGCTATGAAATCGTTTATCTATATGGCTATGTCGGCCAACGGGTTGATCGCGACCGACCAGGGCGAAACGCCATGGGGCAAAGAGTCGTGGGATAATTTTAAAAACGCCGTACAGAGTACTGGCAATATCATTTTGGGCCGCACTACCTACGAAATCATGCTCAAAGACGACACATTTAGCATTTGGTCGCAGATGCCACGCGTGGTAGTGGTGGCTAGCAAACCGATTACGCCCGGCGGCGAACGTGTCACGCAGGTGCAAAATCCAGGTCAGGCTATCAAAATGCTGCAGGCCGAAAATTTTGACGACATATTAATTGGCGGTGGACCCATGCTAGCGCTGTCGATGATCGAAGAAAACTGGGTTGATGAGTTGTGGCTCGATGTCGAGCCGATATTTATCGGCAGCGGCATTGGGCTTGTTAAGGCGCCGCTGCAACGTAAACTAACCCTGATCTCGAGTGACGCGTACGGCCAAGGCGGAGTGACACTTAAATACGCCGTCACAAAGGGGATTCATGATTAAGCAAGAAATTTTAGACACCTACACGCCGACAATAGGCATTGAATGCCATGTGCAGCTCAACACGGCAACCAAGCTGTTTTCTGGCGCAAGCAATGATGATCGAGATCAAGCGCCCAACACTGTGGTATCGCTGCTCTGTTTTGGCTTGCCTGGCACGCTGCCAGTGCTGAACCAAAAAGCCGTTGAGCTGGCGGTGCGGGCCGGCACGGCGCTGAATGCGCGCATTGCTACGGTGAGTAGCTTTGATCGCAAGCATTATTTTTATCCTGATTTACCCAAGGGGTATCAGATTACGCAGCTGCATCAGCCCACGATTTTAGCCGGCTCGATTGACGTGCCAGTGGGCGAGGGCAGTGTAAAAGTGCGCATTCACCATGCGCATATCGAAGAAGACGCTGGTAAATCCACTCACCCTGCAGGTGCCGATTACAGCCTGGTTGATCTCAACCGTGCGGGCACGCCACTCATCGAAATTGTGTCAGAGGCCGATATGCATTCAGCCCTTGAAGCCAAAGCCTACGTGCAGGAACTGTACCTGCTCATGAAATACGCTGGTGTCACGCGGGGCGATTTGCAGCACGGCAACATGCGTTTTGATGTGAATATCTCGGTAGCCAAAAAAGACGCCAAAGTTTGGGGCACACGAGCTGAAATCAAAAACCTCAACTCATTCCGCGCTGTTGAACGAGCTGTGCTGTTCGAAATCGACCGCCAGATCGAACTACTCGAAAAAGGCGGCAAAGTGGTGCAAGAAACACGCGGTTGGGTGGAAGCCACTCAAAAAACAGTGTCGCAGCGCAGCAAAGAAGAAGCGCAAGATTACCGGTATTTCCCCGAGCCCGACATCCCACCGATTGTATTGACCGACGAAGAGATTGATGAAATCCAGAAAGACATGCCCAAGCTACCGCCGCATATACGGCGCGAGCTGGAACGCCTGGGGATTGACCAGTCTTTGTCTGAGACGTTGATTCTGCAGGACGCGCTGCTTGGCACGCGCTATGTGCATACGGTGCTAGCGCAGACATCGCCCGAAGCTGCTAAATTTGCGGCCAATTTTATGGCCAACCGCGACAGCAAAAAACGCCAAGGCGATCCATCTTTGGGTCTGGCAATGCCGCAGCAATTTGCGGCCGTTCACCAGCTATCCAGTGACAGCAAACTGAGTTCTAACGCCGCCGACGAATTGTTGTTTGTGCTCGCTGGTGCGCCCGAAGCCAACGCCGAAGAAGCCGCCGAAAAAGCCGGCTTGCTGCAAGACAACAACCAAGACACGCTGGGCGCCGTGGTTGCACAAGTGCTGGCTGATCCAGCCAACGCCAAGGCCGTGGCTGATGTTGCTGCTGGTGAGATGAAAGCCATCGGCTTTTTAGTGGGCCAAGTTATGAAAGTTAGCCAAGGCAAAGCCAACCCTGGCCTGGCGCAGCAGATTATAAAGCAACAGATTAAATAATCGCCGGGTCCCGTCACGCGGTCCGCCCCTTCTTTATTTTGATAAATCAAAAAAAGCGGGGCAGCCCCGCCGCGTGCCACCCCGTGTTGGCTGCGCCAGGTAGAAGTGTGATCGATCAAAAGCCCGGCTTGCCTTACCCTGATATAATAAAAGGGTAAGTAGGAGGGAATTATGGGCATACTATCATGGATCATCGTTGGGGGTTTGGCTGGCTGGATTGCATCAATGATTATGAAAACTGACGCATCGATGGGCGCAATGGCTAACATACTGGTTGGTATTGTGGGCGCGGTGCTTGGCGGATTTGTGATGAGTTTCTTTGGCGTAGCGGACGCATTGACAGGGTTTAATCTGTCGACGTTGCTTGTGGCTGTTTTGGGGTCCGTCATTTTGCTGGCGATTGTAAAAGCATTTACCGGCAAGCGCGCTGCCGTCTAGGCAAAGCCACCATCACTCTGTATACTAGCGTCATAAGGGGTATAACATGACAGCAGAACAAATTCTTGTAATTATGCTTTCGACTGCGCTGGCCGTTTTCCTAGTGCTGGCGATTATTTTGACGGCGTATTTGATCGCCATTGCCAAAAAGATGAAAGAAGTGGCAGAATCCGCCGAGCGTACGGCGCAACATTTCGAAGGGTTTATTGGTAACTTGCAACATGCTATCGCGCCAGCGGCGCTTTCGGGCATGTTTATGGATATTGTAGATAGGTTTATTCGCCGTAAGAAAGGAAAGGATTAATTATGGGCAAACCACGTTTTACTTTAGGATTGGCAGTTGGCGCTTTGGCGGGACTCGTTGCCGGATTTTTGACCGCACCTAAGAGCGGCAAAGAAACGCGCCAAGACATCAAGCGCAAAGCTGGTGAAGTGAAAGAAGGCGCCGAGCACATGGCTAAAGACGCCAAAAAGAATGTCGACAAAGCCGTAGAGCAAGGCAACAAAATGGTGAAAGACGCCAAAGAAAAAGCCGAAGACATCGTAGAAGACGCCAAAGAAAAGGCTGAGGATCTGAAAAAAACTGCCGAGCATATGGCTAAAGACGCTAAAGCTAAAGTGACATCCAAACCACCACGCCCTCGCTAGTCTATGGCACAAAAACGCACGGGTGAGCAACAAAGCGCCAGCAACGCTGTATTTGAAGAATTTTTTCACGACTATTACAACCGGCGTCACCAAATCTATTGGATGAATTTTATCCGAGGTATATTTTTTGGGCTTGGTAGTTTGGTTGGCGGCACACTGGTGGTGGCGGCATTGTTGTGGCTGTTGAGCGTTTTTCATTATGTGCCGTTTTTGACCGATGTGGTGGATTCGGTGCAACGTTCTATACAGGAAACACAGCACAAATAGACGACGTGCGTATTTATTGTATAAGTGCAGAATTTATTGTATAATTATACTCGCACAGCCGAATAGTCAAGGAGTGCAGTATGAAAATTTGGTTGGCAGCCGCATTGTCGGCTGCCGTACTTGCGGTCGGCGCCCGAGGGTGCGGTTCGCAGGGCGATACCACGCCCAGCGCCAAACCGACGGCTGCCGTGCAGTCGTCGCGGCCATCCCCACAGCCGCAGCCTTCGCAGCCGCAGGTCTGCCGAGCTGCTGTCGTATATGTCGGCAATGGCCGAGAGACCGCGTACGACGCGAACCGCCAGCTGGAGGTAACGCGTACGTTCACAAAGCAGGGCGATTACGTCGCGGCCACCTTCAGCTGGACTCAGGTGCCGTTCGGCATCTGGATCAATAGCGGAGCAGGGTGGCGGCAGGCGGAAGGGCTTAACGGCATTAGCAACACGGTGCACCTGGATCCGCGCAAGCGGTACAGGATACTCATCTCGTACGACGATACGAGGGAATGTACCGGCCTGCCGGCAGACTTCCCGCCGCCACGGTAAGTGCAGAATCATGGGCGCCGCCAGCACACGCGGCGGCGCCCATGAGCGAATAATAGTGTGAACTTATATATTCGCCAAGTGGCAGGATTTTTGTTTTTTATACAACTACCGCGGGCTGCCATGAGCGTTATACTAAGTACAAGAACTTATATGGAGGGGATCGTGGCCAAAGAGTTGCAGGTGAGTGACTATGTGCACTTACATAACCATTCGCACTACAGTGTGCTTGATGGTCTGCAAAAAGTGCCCGAAATGCTCGACCGTGTCAAAGAGCTAGGCATGGAAGCTGTAGCTATGACCGATCACGGTACGCTTAGTGGCGCGATAGAATTCTACAAAGAAGCGACGGCGCGCGGCATCAAACCGATCATCGGCATCGAGACATATGTTGCGGCTCGCAGCCACAAAGACAAAGATCCGGTGAAAGACAAAGCTCGCTATCACCTCATATTGCTGGCCATGAATAACAAAGGCTATGAAAACCTCATGCGCCTGAGTACTATCGGTAATCTAGAAGGTTACTACTACAAACCGCGTATCGACCACACACTACTCGAGAAATACAACGAAGGGCTCATCGCGCTGTCGGCCTGTGCTGGTGGCGAGCTGGGTGAAAATTTGCGAGCTGATCAAGACGAAAAAGCCTACGATATTGCCAAGTGGTACAAAGGTGTCTTTGGCGACCGCTACTACATAGAAGTGCAAGATCACGGCCACCCCAACCACAAAATGAAATGGGACGAGCAGGTCAAACTCAACCAAAAATTATTCAAACTAGCCAAAGATCTGGACATCCAGCCAGCGGTCACCTGCGACGCGCACTACGCCAGTCATGCCGACAAAGACGCCCATGAAATTTTGCTGTGTGTGCAAACTGGATCGTTTCTGAACGATCAAGATCGCATGAGCCTGAAAGAATTCGATCTATTTGTAGAAGAGCCGCAAGCAATCATCGATCGCTGGGGCGGTGAGCACCCCGAAGTGATTGCCAACACCAAAGCCATTGCTGATCGCTGCAATGTGAGCTTCGAGTTTGGCCGTATCTTGATCCCCCAGTTCCCAGTGCCCGATGGTGCCACTGAAAAATCATTCCTCGACGAGTTGGTGTACCGCGGCTTGGCTGAACGCTATGCCAGTGTGCCGCGTGACACGGCCAGGGGTATGACTATCGAACAGGCTAAAGCTACTTTGGCGTCAGAGGTGCAAGATCGCGCTGCGTACGAATTGGGCGTGATTGACGGCATGGGATTCAACGGCTACATGCTGATTGTGCAAGATTTTATTAACTGGGGGAAAGATCAAGGGATTATTTTTGGGCCTGGGCGGGGAAGCGCTGCGGGGTCTATCATCGCCTATGCACTGCGTATTACCGACCTCGATCCACTCCTGTATGGTTTGCTGTTTGAGCGCTTCCTCAACCCCGATCGTATCAGTATGCCTGATATCGATGTGGATATTCAGGATACGCGTCGCGACGAAGTGATTGATTATTGTGCCAAAAAATACGGCGATGACCGCGTGAGCAATATCGTGACGTTTGGCAAAATGGCAGCCCGTGCAGCGGTGCGCGATGTGGCACGTGTGCTCGAAGTGCCCTACGCCGAAGCTGACCGTCTGGCCAAAATGATTCCGGCACCAGTGCAGGGTCGGCACATCCCGCTGAAAGTGAGTGTGCAAAAAGATCCTGATTTGAAGAAAGAATACGAATCCAGCCCCAACGCCAAACGAGTCATCGACCTAGCGGTGCGCCTGGAAGGTACCATTCGCAGCCATGGTGTGCATGCGTGTGGCGTGGTGATCGCGCCGGGCGAGCTGGTACAGTACATCCCGCTCGAAATGGCGCAAAAAGGCGTGGTAGCCACCCAGTTCCCTATGGGCCAGATCGAAGAGTTGGGTCTGCTCAAAATGGACTTCTTGGGCCTGAGTAACCTGACGATTCTGAAAAACGCGATGCGTATCGTCAAAAAGGTGCATGAAGTAGACATCGACCTCGAGTCAATCCCACTCGACGACACCAAAACATTTGAACTATTAGGCCGTGGCGACACGACTGGTGTGTTCCAGTTTGAATCAGCTGGTATGAAACGCTATTTGCGCGAACTCAAACCGACCGAATTCGACGATGTTATAGCCATGGGCGCCCTGTATCGCCCGGGTCCGCTCAGCGCCGGCCTAACCGATAGTTTTATCAAACGCAAAAATGGGCTCGAAAAAGTCAGCTACGCTCACCCGCTCATGGAAGGCGCGTTGGGTAACACTTTTGGCGTGCTGGTATATCAAGAGCAAGTGATGCAGATCAGCCGCGATGTGTGTGGGTTTACTGGTGGTGAAGCCGATACGTTGCGCAAAGCCATCGGCAAGAAAAAGCTTGATGTCATGGAGAAGATGCAGGTCAAATTTATCGAAGGCGCGGTGAAAAATGGCGTACCTCAGCCCACCATCGAAAAATTCTGGAAAGACCTGCTAGGGTTTGCTGACTACTGTTTCAACAAATCGCACTCCGCCTGTTATGGCATGATTTCGTATTGGACGGCGTACGTAAAGGCGCACTACCCGGCGGCCTTTATGGCGGCGGTGATGACCAGCGATCAGGGCGACACCGACCGCTTGGCTATCGAGATTGCCGAATGTCAGCACATGGGGCTCAAAGTCCTGGCGCCCGACGTCAATCAGTCATTTGCCGAATTTGCCGTGGTGCCCGAAACTGGTCATATCCGTTTTGGCATGAACGCGGTCAAAAACGTGGGCACCAATGCCGTAGAAGAAATTTTGCGCGCACGCCAAGACGGACAATTTAAAAGCATCGAAGATTTTCTCAAGCGCGTCAACGTGCGCATTGTAAATCGCAAAAACTTAGAAAGCCTCATGAAAGCTGGCGCATTTGATAGCTTTGGCGACCGCAGTGATTTGCTGTTCAACCTCGACACTATTTTGGCCTACGCCAGCAAAGTGCAAAAAGATGCCGCTGCTGGCCAAACCGACCTGTTTGGCAACCTTCTTGATAGCATGATTGCGCCACTCAAACTGGAAGTCGCACCCACCAAAACAGGCGAGCACGAACTGCTGCAGTGGGAGCGAGAACTACTGGGGTTATACCTGAGCGCCCACCCACTCGACAAGTTTGATGCTTATTTTGCCGAGCAAACGATGCCCATTGGCCAGCTTACCAAAGATATGGATGGCCGCAGCGCGCAGATTGGCGGCATCATCCTAGAGTCGCGTAGTATTACCACCAAATCCAACACCAAGATGGCATTCGTGAAGATGGAAGACAAATCGGGCGAAATTGAAGTCATTGTATTCCCCAAACTGTTCGAAACTATAGGCGAAAAGTTGCAGCAAGACGCGGTGGTAAAAGTCACGGGTAAAATCAACGCCAAAGATCGTGATGGGCGTATTACTGACGAGCTCAAAGTTATTGCCGACGACATTGTGTTCGTTACCCCCGAAGAGTTAGCCGGCTATCAGGCAACCGGCAAAAACATGAAATTGCCCAAATCCACGCCAAGCAAAAACTTGGCCAACCCTACGGCCAAAAAACCAGCCGAGACATTTACCTACCACCCCGTTGTCGACGAGCCCCCAGCTCCCCCAACCCCGCGCATGACCCCCGACAAACAGCGCCTATACGTCCACGTAAAAGATCCCGACAATGCTGACGCGTTGCTTAAACTCAAGCAAACATTCAACAATTTCCCCGGTGCGCACGAAGTAGTGTTGGTGCTGGGGTCTGATAAAAAGTCAGCCATGCGTTTGCCGTTTACTATCGAGCCACACGATGATCTGCAATCCACAATTGCTAGCTTGCTTGGGCCAGAGTGCGTGGCGCTGAAATAGTGCTACTTGATGAATCCGGCGGTTGAGCTGAGTATAAATATCGCTATGCCACCCAGTACCACTACGTCAAGGAGTGGGTGAAACACAATGAATTTTTTGCCCTTTTTCCATTCACGCCGTACCAATTCGCGGTGCGTGGTGGCAAAGCCGATAGAAGTCGCGCCTACTAATCCCACGCTTGCCACAGTGGCCCAGGTGGCATTGCCGCTGCCCAAGGCAGATATGTTGGTGACGCGTTTGGGTGATTCGGCGGTGTGTGTTTCTAGAGGGGCAACGGGTTCGGCCACCGGTTTTTCAGGCTCTGTCACGGGGGCCGGTGCGGGCGCTGGAGCAGGCTGAGCGGGGGCGGCTGGTGCTTTAGTGGTAGTTTTGGGCGCGGGGGCTGCTGCAGTGGATTTTTGCGCCGGAGCTGATTTATTGGTTCCCCCGCTACCTGTAGATGATGGCACGCCGTAGAATGCAACCACCACGGTGTGCGGCCCGCCCTGATAGTTGGGTCCGTCGGCTATACCAAAGCCCATTTCTTTGTAGTCGCCCAACATGTTGGCGCGATGCCCTGGGCTGTTCATCCAGCCGTCTATGGCGCCAGCGCTGGTATCAAACCCATATGCCAGGTTCTCGCCAGCTGAACTGTATGCATAGCCGGCAGACGTAAAGAAATACCAAGGCTGCGTGCCGTCAGGACTGACATGTGACCAATAGTCTTTGGCAATCATGTCGTTGGCTTTGTTTTGGGCGCCGGTATTGAGTTTGCTGTTGAGTTGCAGCGCAGGTTTGCCGTATTGGGCGCGTTGCTGATTGGTTAGCGTCGCCAAATCGCCGATGCTCATACTTGTGGCATAGGCTAGTACGCCGTGACTGCTGGCGCTGGCTTGTTGTACGTGGTAGGCGACCTGAACAAATGCTAGGCCAAATATAAGCACGCCAAACCATACGACGCGCAGTTTATGCAGGCGCTTTACGTGCGCCCGATGTTTATCTACCCTTGTCTTTTTTGCTTTTTGTGGCATTAAAATTAGTGTACCGTACGCAGGGCATAGAGTGCAATCCCCGCTGCCACACTGACGTTAAACGACTCTTTGTGGCCGTGCATAGGGATCTCAACTATAGCGTCGCATAGATTCAAGAGTTCGGGGGTGATCCCGTGTACTTCCTCGCCCAGCACAAGTGCAATTTTTGCTGTGGGTGGTATAAAATCCGGCAACAGCACGGCCTGTGGCGCTTGCTCCAACGCGACAATAGTGTAGTCGCGGTGCTTTAGGCCGCCAATGATCGCCACAGGATCGTCGTGATGTGTATATTTAACAACTCGTTCAGCGCCCAGCGCCGTTTTGTGAATCTGTGCCGCGATTTTTCGCCGTACATGTGGCAGGCGCGAATCATCCGGTAGCTCAGGGTATGGTGTATATCCGGTGAGTATGAGCTGGCTTACGCCAAACCCGTCGCACGTGCGAAAAATCGCGCCCACATTGTGGGTGCTGCGAATGTTATGGGCTATTACGACGATACTATTCATCACTGTCGATCAGTAGGCTGCCAAATATCTGGGTAAGCCTTTCAAGCACAGTGTCTTTTTCGTTCGGCCGGCTTGTGGCCACAATACAAGCGAGTTCATACATATCTTTTGCCGGTACTCGAACCCACTTGTGATTTTTATCAAGAAAAACGAGCGTGATCGTAACGGCTAGTCGCTTATTGCCATTTTCAAAGGGATGATTCTTTATAACCAAATAAAAAAGTAAAGCGGCTTTTTCTGGCAGTGTGGGGTATAACGCCTTACCGTCAAAAGTGCTGAATGGTTGTGCCAAGCAGCTTTCAAGCCTGCCCGGGAAGCGTGTTGCAAAGGGGGGCACTGGCTCATCAAAATCCATTAGACGCTTAGCTAAAGTGTGAGCAATATATTCTGCCTCGGGGAGCGTTATCTGCTTCATGTTTTAGCGAGCAACTGAAGAGTTTTGTGGTATTTTTTAACTACTTTATTAACGGCGCTGTCGATTTGCGCCTTTTGTTTGGCGGTTAGTTTTTCGTTTTTCTTTGGTGCTTTCGTACTATTCATAGGTTAATTATATCATCAGGCCCTAGCAGCTTATATCTCTTATGGTTTACAATTGTATATATGCCGGCCATCCAAGATCAGACCGCTAAGTTTCGTAACGAAGATGAACAGAACACCCAGCGCCGCGCAGGCTTGTTGGGGCTGCAGTATTTTGATACGCGTGACGTGGCACTGCGCGGCCCGTTATACCAAGATATCTTGACGGTGCCCGAAATGTACGCTGGCAAAATGGTGCCACTGAGCGATGGGCTTCAAGACGCGCCGCTCGTGTTTGGGATTACTGTCAGCACGCCGCAACCTACGCTGCGCCAGCTACGCGAGCGGTTTGTGGGTCGGATTGTGCAGTTTCTCATGATCTCGGATTCGGGCTTCAAAGAATACATGTCGCGCTATGACCCGCCCAAAAAAGTAGTGTACAAAGACGTGCAGATTGCCAAAGAAGGTGATAGCCAAACACTCGCCGTAGTGTCGCAAACGCTCGAAGGCGTACGCTCCGACGACATTTTAAACTACCTTATCATCCAAGCCGACCATCTGGGCGCCAGCGACATCCACCTGGAAAGTCAGCTCGACACGGTGCGTATCAGGTTTCGCGTAGACGGTGCGCTGCACCCCGTGGCCGCGCTGTCCAAAGATAAATATCGTGTGTTGCTAGCCAGTATCGCGACGCGCGGCAACATCAGTACTGCGGCTACCGATGCTCAAACTGGCCACATGCAACAAGATGTCCGTGCTGATGACGGCACGAACCATATGCTGAACATGCGCATAGAAACTGTGCCGACGATCTACGGGCAGGATGTAGTGATCCGCCTGTTCAATTTCGACCCCAAGCTTCTTGACCTTGACCACCTGGGCCTCACCGAACAACAGCGCCGCAACATCAACGACATTATCGAACACCCGCACGGCATGGTAATGGTAGTGGGCCCCACTGGTTCGGGCAAATCCACCACGCTCTATAGTATGATTCAAACGCTCAATACCAGTGATCGCAAAATCTTGACGCTCGAAGACCCTGTAGAGTTGGCCGTGCCTGGTGTGAGCCAGATTCCGGTGAATACTCAAGGTGGTGATAGTTTTGCCGAAAAGCTGCGGGCTGTGCTGCGACTCGACCCTGACATCGTGATGGTGGGTGAAATCCGCGATGTAGACACGGCGCGTACTGCCATCCAGGCTTCTATTACCGGTCACCTGGTGCTGAGCACATTTCACGCTAGCAGCGCAGCCGCAGCCTTTAGCCGCATTATAGATATGATTGGGCAGAATCCGATATTTTCGAGCGCTATCCGGTTGGTGATTGGCCAGCGTCTTGTGCGTCAGCTCGACGAAGCCACACGCCAACCGTACCAGCCCGACGATGCCACCAAAAAGTACATCGAATCGGTGTTAAACACGCTCCCTCCGAATACCCCCAAGCCCGATCTCCAAAATCTGACATTATACAAACCCGGTGCGAGTGAAGCCAATCCATTCGGCTACAAAGGCCGTATGGTGGTCATGGAACAAATGGTCGTTAGCGACGCCATCCAGGGATTTTTGCGCGGCGATGTGGCACATGCCAATGTTGAAGCTATTGAACAAACGGCCATTAAAGAAGGCATGGTTACCATGCTCCAAGATGGCGTACTCAAAGCTTGCCAAGGTCTGACTACTATAGAAGAAGTTAATAAAGTCATTTAGCTCCACCGAGCGGGCGGTGTGTGCCCACCCGCTCGGTGAAAGTGCGCTAGGCGGCTCCTGCCGCCGATTCGATGACCTCGACCATCCGGCCTTTGCCGTGGCTGATCACACGAATGGTGGTCAGGCCGTAGCTCGGCCAGCTACGGGCTAGCGGATCGAGTTCGTCGCTGGAGTTCAGGGCGATGTCGAAGCCGCGGACATCACCCTGAACGAACGGGGTGGCGCGCGCCAGGTTCTTCGGGTTGAGGAACCCGCAGTCGAACATCTGTGCGGCATCGGCAGGCGCCACAACGAATCGTAGGTCGCCACCGGGCTTCTCAACAGAGTGGAGTCCAGCTGCCACGGCGTCGCGGATTTCCACATTCAGCCGTGCGCTCGAGTGGACGTGGCCTTTCCATCCGAAGATATCGATGGTACGACCATCTTCTGAGAGTTCGAAGCAGCTTGCTTCACTCACCAGGTACCTCCTTTGTATGTGCGCTGCAGCCACCATAGACTATTTGCGATTAAAATACAATATTGTTTGGTAAGTATTTTATAATAATTTCAGTTACCGACAGAGCAATATCGGCGGCACCGCGGGGCGGCCGTGATGGCCACCCCGCGGTGTTGGTGTCAGTGGGCCGATTCGGCCTTGGACGGCTTGACTTCGGCCGCGATGGCACCGAGCCACTTGTTGCTGGAGTGGACGTGGATCTCGGAGAATGGCGGGATAGCCCGCAGCATGTCATCCGAGACCTTTACGTCGACTTCGATCACGAGACCATCCACGATGACCCCCTGCTTGACCCTGGCGGGCGTCAGGTGGTGAGCGCGGATGGAATACGAGTCCGTGCACAGGATAGCGAAGGTGTCTTCGCCCAGGTGCACGATGACCGGCTGGTCTTTGCCTGCCGATTCCACGGCGGCCTTAACCAGATCGCGGTTGGAGGCGCAGCGCCATGTCGTGCGCTGCGCCAGCGGGAGGTCCCGTTCGGACCTCAGGCCGTGGTACCGGGGTACCGAGAGGTGCCCGTCGGGGTCGGCCATCCAGTTGCCGATGATGATGGTGCCGTTGCCTTCAACGGTCAACAGCCCGATCCCCAGCGGATATTCGATAGTCAAGGGAAGCTCCCTGTGTTCGATGTTGCTCGAAAATTGCTCTGTCGAAACCGCACGATACAAATCACCGTGCGGCTAACATACTATATCATATATTATGTAATATAACAAGTAGTTATCACCGAATTGCCGTGATTACAAATCCAATAAATACCAGGTAACTCACTTCGACCAACATGCCCTGCGGTCGTTCAAACCACTGGATTTTCTGATGAAAGCGATAAAACCAATATTGAGGCCGCCCGTGGGTATAGTAGTGGAGCCAAAACGCATCTGGTAGCATGGCAAATATCGCGCCAAGTACTGCGGGGAACATAAGATGCGGCGCAAAAAACCCTAGAAACACGAGCGCACTGAGTGTAAGGAGCCCATCGACGACATGGGTGATGATGGTGCTTTTGGTGCCAAATGTATAGTTTTTCTGTTCAAAATGCGGCACGATATCCAGCACAAAATGCGACACAAACGCCAGCGGGATCACTAGTAGCGGTTGCTGCACGGCCATGCCGATCGCAGCGCCAGTGAGGGCGTGGTTGAGCGCGGTCATTACGTTTATTCTACCACTTTTCTTTGCGCAACAGATGTGTTACAATTATCGTAATTGTTAAAAAGTGAGTCTAGAGTATCATGTTTCATTTGATCCAAGCTGTCGCTGATGCGCAGCGCAAAACCAAAGTTGTCGACGTGCGTACCGGTGACACTGTTCGTGTGCACCAAAAAATTAAAGAAGGCAACAAAGAACGCATCCAGATCTTCGAAGGTGTCGTTATCCGCACCGATCGCAAAAATAGCCACACCAGTAGCTTTACGGTTCGCCGTATCGCCAGCGGTGTAGGCGTGGAAAAAACCTATCTGATCCACAGCCCGTTGGTACTTAAAGTAGAAGTGACCAAACGGAGCAAAGTCCGCCGCAAATATCTTACCTTCTTGCGTGAACGCAGTGGTAAATCCGCTCGCCTGCAGAGCGTGGGTTTTGACCGCGACAAAGTAAACCGCGCCAACAAAGCTGCCGAAGAAGAAATCGAACAGCTCAAAGAAGATTTGGCCGAAAAACACGACCAATACGCCAAAGAAGAAGCTGCCGAGCTCAAAGCGGCAGCTGGCGACAAAAAATAACCGTCGTTCCACTCAAACAGCCGCGTGATCTGCGGCTGTTTTTGTTTGCGCGGGTGGTCTATAGTCAGTAGTGTCGCGACGACAATCGGGAGGTTCTGTCGTGAACATGAAGAAAACGCTGTTCACCGTGGCCGGATTGGTGGTTGCGGGTGCGGTGCTCTGTAAAGTCGCCGAAACGGCGTTGCGGCGGTTCCACGGCGCCGAAGTAAACGCCAAATTCGACAGAGAAGTGATGGATACCCTGGAACATCTGGGGTGGCCTACTGGCGTGGGCACACTGTATTTGCCCCATGGCGACGGCGAGTTCACGCTGTATATCGGCGAAAACGAACTGCTGATCTTTGACTTTTGCGCGCAAGGACTCAGCTTCGTGTCGTACTCGGGGTATGGCCGTTCGTTCGTCGGGCACGTCATACCGCCCAAACTACGTGGCATAAACCCCACATACAGCTCGTTCCGGCAGCTGTACCCTTTGCCCGCCAAGGACGAGGCCGAGTAGTAGCGACGTGACGGTGGGGCTCGCGCAGGCGGACCCCACCAAAGAAGTGATTATTTTTCTGAGAGTGCGAGGCCCGGTCCCAACGGCCCGTAACCTCGCAAGAAATATCATTATCATACCTACTATTTGCTATACTATCCATATGATTGTGGGGATAGATGAAGTTGGGCGCGGTAGTTGGGCTGGACCACTGTGCGTGGCGGCGGTAGCTTGGGGCGACAGTGCATCGAGGCGCGGGCTGGCCGATAGCAAGGTGTTGCGAGCAGAACAGCGAGAAGTTATGGCATTGAAGATTCAGCAACAAGCCGAAGCGATTGGCATAGGGTGGGCATCGCCCACTGAGATCGATCAGCTGGGCGTTACAAAAGCCCTTAAACTATCAGCCGAGCGCGCACTCGCGCAGATACCAAATGAACTTATTACGGCAATTATCATCGATGGCCACCTAAAACTCATTGAAGACCCGCGCGCCGTGGCTGTCATCAAAGCCGACACCAACGTGCCCGCAGTAATGGCCGCCAGTATTGTGGCTAAAGTGGCGCGCGATAGCTATATGCATCAGATTGATGGTGTGTTTGGTGGCTACGGGTTTGCCAGCCATGTGGGCTATGGCACGGCGGTGCACAAAGCGGCATTGGCGACTCTGGGTCCGTGTTTGCAGCACCGCATGAGCTACGCGCCGCTTAGGGCCCTGGCACAGTGAGCACACTTGTCGGTCGTGCGGCCGAAACGGCAGCAGCGCATTACCTCAAAAAACAAGGTTACAAAATCGTCCAGCAAAACTGGCGCACACGCTGGTGTGAAATAGACATTGTGGCTCAAAAATCAGGTACGACGTATTTGGTGGAAGTTAAATATCGCAGCACCGATACGCAGGGGAGCGGTTTCGACTACATCACGGCGCGTAAATTGCAGCAAATGCACGTGGCGGCCGAATTTTGGCGCGCTTCGCAAACGGCTGACGGTGATTGCCGTTTGAGCGCTATCGAACTGACTGGCAATCCGCCGCAGGTCACCCAGTGGGTGTCAGATATAGGATAAGTGTTTCGTCGCCCGCCCGCGCTCTGTGTGAGCGCGGGCGGGTGTTGCGGCGTCAGTTCCAGCCCAGGCGGCCGGTGATACGCTGCCACAGGTCGTCGCGCTTGCACGCGCTCTTGCCGCGTATGCAGTGCCGGGCGCGCTGGATATCACGCGGCGAGCCGTACTCGGCGGCACCGTCAACGATCATGATGAACAGTTCGTTCAGGAAGATCCGTGAGGTGGTGCCACCCATGATCAGCGCCTTGAGGTACGGCAACAATGTGCCGTACCGCCACTGCGAGTTTTGCAGATTGCTGTGGGCGAGCCACAGGGCGCTGCTCGCGCCGATGAAATCGCCTTCAGCGTATCGGATCCGCCCCTCCACCATGGCCAGGTAGCTTGAACGGTCTTCGTCACCACCCTCGCATAGCTTTCGGATGCCCGCGAGCAACAGCCAGAACCGCTGGTCCGGCTTGCGCCAGTCCAACCATCCCAGCAGCACGTCGCGCCGCATGTCACCGTCGGTGTACGGGGTGTGGTCGGTACAGAGCGCAGCGGTGTCGCGAGTGGTCGACGCTTCCTGCTCCTTGTCTTGCATGGTGCAGATCAGCGCCAGCAGGTACCACGACTGTGCGCGCTGGCCGTGGTTGACGACGAGCAGTCTGGCGAGCGAATAGGCCCGGTCCAGATCAGCTGCGCCCATGAGTCGTTCGATGGTCCGGCGAGCCTTTTTGAACGCGCGGTCGCGTTCGCTATCGGTGCTCATGAAAACTCCGTTCGTAGCGGACTACACGGATATTATAACATAATTATTTATCTTTGTCTTGCAATTTGTCGATGGCTTGGTGGTCGAGGCCGTAGTAGTGTGCCACTTCATGCCATAGCGTGTGCTTGAGGAGTTCGCGCACTTGGTCTTCATCCTGTGCGTATTGCAGAATTGTGTCGCGAAAGACGGTGATTTTGTCGGGCAAAACTAGGTTGTAGCCAGCACCGCGCTGTGGCAGCGGTACGCCTTCGTACAGGCCAAATAGTGATTGGTCGTTGCGCAGTTTTAACTGTTCGCGTTGGGCGGGGCTGGGGTGGTTTTCTACGACAAAAGCCAGATTTAGGATGTTGTCGCCATATTTTTCGGGGATGCCATCAATCGCGTCTGCGACCATTTGGCGGAATTGGTCATCGTCTATGTAGATCATTATCATCCA
This sequence comes from uncultured Candidatus Saccharibacteria bacterium, assembly GCA_964447105.1. Lineage (GTDB taxonomy): Bacteria > Patescibacteriota > Saccharimonadia > Saccharimonadales > EFPC-124 > CAYURH01. The sequence goes on along the minus strand of CAYURH010000001.1, from coordinate 41,390 downwards.
TACTATCATGCTATGATGGGTTTGCCCGAGACGAGACACTGTGGAGGTGAACATGCAGGGATTGGTAGGGCAGATGTTCGAAGTCGTTGACCTCAAACGACGTCGTGCGCGAATGCGCCCTCTCCCTCCCCAGATGGTGGAGGTCGAACGCCGGCTTCAGCAAGAAATCGATCCGCTCCAAGCTCGAGTCGACGATCTGGCCGAAGCGTCGCGTGAGCTCAGCGTGCAAGCGCAGCTCGAACGCGATCCTGCCAAAAGTGCCACACTCAAGGAGCAGAGCGACGAACATGCCGAGGCAAGCCGTACGCTCGGCCATCAGACTGGAGCGCTCAAACGGGCGCTCCAATCGCTACGTGCCGAACGCCTAGATCTGGAGCAAGACCTGGCTCAAGTCGAGAAACGCCTCGACGACCTGAACTACACCAAGCCGGCGCTTTTTGTGGTGTACAGCGGGTTCGACATGGTGCCGAACGACTGGGGCAATCTAGCGCTCGGTGTCATGCTGGGAATTTTGGTAGACCTACCGTATCGGTTTGTGCGTAGGTTTGCCGGTATTTCGTATGTCAGCGTGCAGCCCGGCGATTCGCTTCGCAGCCATATCGTGCAGCATCCGGGCGAACATGCCACGCCCAGGGCTCAGGTAATGCTGCGTGTCGATCCGTACGACTGCACCGAACCAGAGTTTGCCGAACGGGTGAAGGTGGCGATCATCCACCAGATCGGCGAGGTGCTGTTTCGCTTCGCCATGATTGATTCCTGGCGCACGCACTGGCTGGAGACACATGGCACCGTCGGCATTTTTAAGGAATGCTTTCACACCTACTACACGCAACCCGAAGGTGACGCGCGTGCAGTGCTGGGTGAGGCGCAATACGATTTTGTCCACGCGGCCTTCCGGCGATGGTACGGCCCGTCTGGCGTACGAACACCACGCCCCTGGTAGGGGCCGGCTAGCCCACGTTACGGGCTTTAGAGGTATTATTCTGCAGGCGTTGCTATAATACGAAACATGGGTAGCGATGAGTTGGCGCCAAGTCAGGAGATAGCCCTACCAGAAGGGCATGAAGATGCCGATAAACGTCCTGGGTTGCATATTATTTGGGATGGTGAGCCTTCAGTGGAGGTTACGGAGAGGTATCCATTTGATGCGGCGCGCGTTCGCGCCGCTATGGGTTTGGTGGGCATTGACGAAGAAGAAATCGATAATACGTTGGTTGTTCTGGGAGATAGCATCCCCGTTCCTAGCAAGGACACGGGCTTATTGTGGAGTGGTGCTGTATTGCGTGAGGGTTTTATTTTGAGCGACGACGAAAACAATAATCAGACTTATTTTAGACGAGTGCTCGCTTTGAATGTTCGTAACCCCGACGGGTCGCTCTGGAGCGCTGACCAAGTTGACCGATCCTTGTATCATGAGCTAACGCATATCCAGCAGCTTGCGACCGGGCGATATAAACCCTCGCAGTTCGATTACAATAATCCACGTCACGTTAAAATAGGCACGCGCGTTGCACGAGCAGGATTGGTGGCCGGGAGTGCAGCGAATTTGGGAGCCGAAATTGGGATCGCAGTTCGACCAGATAGTTTGCCCGGACTTATGATCGAGCACTTACCGCATGCGCAAATCATAGCACTCATAGGCATGGGCGTTGCAGCGGTGGCGGGCACAGTCACAAGTATCGGGTTAAATAGAAACATGCCACAACGTGTCGCCACACTCTTTCACCGCATGGACATTAACGAGACCGAAGCGCGGAGTAATGAAAAATTGGCTCGTGAGCTACCGGTGTTTGCTGCGAGTCGAGAGGATACTTTACAATCGAATTAGGGTTTGGTAAGATCTATATGTACTCATCCGGCCGGCAGGTCGGATTTTTGCATAAAAGGAGCTACTATCTATGCACGATATCAATATCAAACAATTGGCGCTATCAGTTCGCCAAATTGCCGAAGAAAAAAATTTACCAGAAGACGTGGTGCACGAAATTATCGAGCAAGCCATCGCTGCTGCCTATCGCCGCGATTTTGGTGACCGCGAACAAGAAGTCCGCGCCAAACTAAATGGCAACTCAGGTACGGTCACTGTCTACGTGAGCAAAGAAGTGGTAGAAGACGTAGTCGACGACGCCATCGAAATAAGCGTGGCTGACGCACAAAAAATCAAAAAAGGCGCTGTTGTTGGCGACATCGTAGAAATTACCGACAAACCTACGGTGTTTGGCCGCGTGGCTGCTCAAACTGCCAAACAAGTAATCCTGCAGAAACTGCGCGAAGCTGAACGAGAAGTAGTGATGGACGAATACGCCGACAAAATCGGCACCGTTATCACTGGTACCGTGCAGCGCATCGAGCCCCGTGTGGTTCGCGTGGAACTGGGCAAAGCCGGCGGTATCATCCCGCAAAGCGAACAGATCCCGGGCGAATACTACAGCATTGGCTCACGTGTGAAAGTTTTTTTGAAAGATGTCGAACGCGGTACTCGCGGGCCACAGCTTATCCTAAGCCGCGCCAACGAACCATTTATTGAATACCTGTTCCGCCAAGAAGTGCCCGAAATGGACAGCGGCGCGGTCGAAATCAAAGCTATTGCTCGCGAAGCCGGCAAGCGCACCAAAATCGCCGTACACAGCACTGTGCCAGGTGTAGACCCAGTAGGCACGTTTGTGGGTGGTCATGGTACGCGTGTGCAAGCCGTGATGAACGAAATCGGCGACCAAGAAAAAGTGGATATCGTAACGTTCAGTAGCGACCCCAACGTGTTCATTACCAATGCGCTCAGCCCTGCCGAAGTGCAACGCATTACCATCGACGAAGAAGCCAAACGCGCTCGAGTAAAAGTAGCTTCAGACCAACTCAGTATCGCTATTGGCCGTGGCGGTCAAAACGTACGCCTAGCCAGCCGTCTGACTGGGTACGAGCTCGACATTGAAGCTGCAGACGGTAGCGCGAACACTGTTGTCGCCGCTGGCGATCACGCTGCAGCAAGCAAACCAAAACCCAAGAAAAATATTGAAGACTCGCTCCTCGCCGCTATCGAGGAAACAAGCGACGAAAAATAGATCTGCTAAGACGCATAAAACTACTCGGACTTCCGGGTAGTTTTATATTTTATACGTGGTGACTTTTTGGGGTGAGGCTCGACGCCAAATCCAAAAGATACCCCAAGAGACTAGGAGAAGTGCAAATGGTATCAGAGACGGTAGCCAGTTATAAAGTGGGTCTACCTTGTGAAGAATATAGATACCGTCGGGCGCTTCTATGGCGATGACGTCATTGTCGTTGGCGTAAGCATAGAATGTCTCGCCTGAGTGCAGGTTGTAAAAGCGCTGTTCGGTCAGAATGGTCTCTTCCCCAAAAGGCGTGTCGAGAACCATGCGAGTCATATAACTTCTTTGGAAGCGCCAGCCGGGATCGATGAAGAAATTTTCATAATTTGGATTGACCTCATCCGCTGTTACTTTTACTATTCGCTTGCACGATGTTGTAGTGTTACCGCTACATGCTGGTAGGTTATTAAAAGTCTGGTCTTGTAGGGAGTGTCTGATATTACCAAATATAAGGGCCGCTATTAGTGCGCCAATTACAATGGTGCTGTAAATAATAGTCGAACGACGTATGGCGAATATTTTTTTCTTTTGGGCCATGACAATTAAAGTGTAGCACGATTTTTGCATTAGCACTCTTGCACAACGAGTGCTAATTTTTTATACTAAATTTATGACAATCGCGCTGGAGGTACAATAAACATATGATACCGTCTCAGGATGACTTTCTGGAATTTGTGAATCATCTCACCGACAACGCTCGCTCGAGCTTGCAATATGCCAACGGGATCGCTCGTTCCCTTGGTTCGGCCTACATTGGCACAGAACATATTTTGCTGGGTATATTGAGCCAAGACGGCGCTGTCGCGTCACAGCTGCTGAGCAACATGGGTGTCACGCTTGATCGCGCTCGGTTGGCGCTCAATCTGACGCCGCGTGCGTTGGTAGTGAGCGTCGGCGCCAAAGGCTTGAGTGAAACCGCCAAACTCACGCTTAAACTCAGCTGGGACATCGCCCAAGAATTCAACCAAGATTATTGCGGTACCGAGCATATGCTCTACGGCATACTGACCCAAAAAAACGCTCGCGCCACCGTATTATTGCGCGACATGAACGTCGATGTCGACCAATTGACGGACGAGCTGGAGCAATATTTAAACAACCAGCGCCAAGACGACGAACCCGGCGCCAATACCACACAGTCCGCGCCACGTCGCAACAAAAACCAAACGATTTTGGACTATTTTGGCATTGATCTTACAGCCAAAGCACGTGCCAACGAGCTAGACCCGGTAGTGGGGCGCGATGAACAAATCAAACGCATTATCACTGTTCTTGGCCGTCGCACCAAAAATAATCCTGTGCTGCTGGGTGAACCAGGTGTGGGTAAGACCGCTATTGTCGAAGGTCTGGCGCAGCGAATTGCGATCGAAGATGTGCCCGAGCACCTGCTCGATAAGCGGCTCATTGTGCTCGACCTGGCGGGGATGATCGCGGGGACCAAATATCGCGGTGAGTTCGAAGAACGGCTCAAGAAGCTGATCGAAACGCTGGTGAACGACAAAAATGTGATCGTATTTATCGATGAGTTGCATTTGCTTGTGGGTGCTGGTGCTGCCGAAGGCGCTATGGATGCGGCCAACATGCTCAAACCGGCGCTCGCACGGGGTCAGCTGCGCTTGATTGGCGCCACCACATTGGATGAATATCGTAAACATATCGAAAAAGACACCGCTCTGGAGCGTCGTTTCCAGACAGTGATGGTGCCCGAACCTACTACCAAAGACACGGTGGCTATTTTGAAAGGTCTGAAACATCGCTACGAATCACACCACGGGGTGAGTGTGGAAGACGAAGTGTTGACGGACATAGCCCACTTGGCCAAACGGTATATTAATGACCGTTTCATGCCCGACAAAGCCATCGATGTGTTGGACGAAACTGCAGCACAAGTCAAGGTGGATCGTGGCAAAGCACCTGTGGAAGTCCGTCGGCTCAATCGTGAACTCAAAGGCGTGACACACCACATGGAAGAAGCTGTAGAAGCGCAAGACTACGAACGCGCAGCCCACTACAAAACGCGTATGAGCCAGATCACCGCCAAAATTAGCGAATTGCGTGCCGATACCAAAAAAGGCAAAAAACTCATTGTCACCGCCGACGATGTAACTCGAACGATAGCTATGATGACCGGTGTGCCGGTAGAACGCGTGATCAAATCCGAAGCGACGTATCTGTTGAACATGGAAAAACATTTGGGCAAATCTATCATTGGTCAGCAAGATGCTATCGCGGCTGTGTCGCGGGCTATTCGGCGTAACCGTTCGGGCATTGGTCAGTCTAAGCGGCCAATTGGTTCGTTTATGTTCATGGGCCCCACTGGTGTGGGTAAAACTGAGCTAGCTCGGGTGCTCGCGCGTGAACTATTTGGCTCCGCGGGCGCACTGATCAAAATCGACATGAGCGAATTTGCCGAACGTCACACTGCTGCTCGTTTGGTGGGCGCACCAGCCGGCTATGTGGGTTACGAAGACGCCGGGCAGCTCACCGAAAAAGTTCGGCGTCAACCCTATAGTCTGGTACTGTTCGATGAAATCGAAAAAGCCCACCCAGACATTTTCAACGTGCTGCTACAAATCATGGAAGATGGCTGTCTGACCGACGCCAAAGGTCGTAAAGTAGATTTTACCAATACCATCATCATTCTTACGAGCAATTTGGGTGCCGAGAAAATGCAGCGTGAAGCGAGTTTGGGTTTCCGCGCCCAGACCAAAAAAGATTTGGACGAACTCCAAAACGTGCACGAACAGAACGAAGAAGTGGCCAAAGAGGATCTGAAGCGCATGATGCGCCCCGAGCTCATCAACCGCCTCGACAAGATTCTGGTATTCCGTGCGCTCACCAAAACCGAAGTCCGCAAGATTTTGGACGTAGAGCTAGCCAAACTGGGCAAGCGACTCTATCGCCAACGTGTAGCCGTGGATGTGGATGCCAAAGCTCGCAAAATATTGCTCGACCAAGGTTACGATGCTCACAATGGAGTGCGTCCTCTGCGCCGCGTGCTACAAGATACTGTCGAAGACGAAATCGCCAGTGGTTTGCTAGAAGGCCGCTATACCAAAGGCAGTGTGATAGCGGTGAGCGCACGCAAAGGTGAACTCACCTACAGTCTGAAAAGCGAATAATACTACTATTTGGGGTACCGGACGCGGAGATGCGCCCGGTACCCGTCGTCGCTCACAAACTCACAGCTCGTTCGCACCGTACCGGAGGCACAGCTCGTCCCAGTCGTCCGGTAGTTCCAGCCGCTCGACCACGATGGTCTTGAGGTCGAAGCTGGTGTTGGCCTGACTGAGTAGGTCCAATGCGGCCCGGAATCGCGGCTCGTCACCACGCTTGGTACGGGCGAGACCCAGGTAGGCAGCGAACGTGGTGCGCACGGCGCTGTTGAAGCTCATGATCAGCTCGTCGTGGGTGAGGCCGATGTTCGAACAGGCCAGTGGCTTGGAGTACTTCAGCGAGTCGTACGCTGCGAAGAATTCCAAGCACGCCTCCATCTCTGCGTTGAAGCCGCCTCTCTCTGGGTCCATCCAGCGGCTAAATAGCACAACCAAGGAGTGGCCGTGCGGCGTGTACTCGGCCAGGACTCGCTCGCCCTGCTCGATTGCTGCTAGACGCCGTTCCTCGGTGTCGAACTTGATGAACAGCTCGTGGACATTAGCGCCGTGGCGTAGTTCGTCGAGGGCGTACTCTTTGCCTTTGCTGGCGTCGGCCACGAGCCGATTCAGATACTTCTGGGCCAGCTGACGGCCTTTTCGCCTCCGTGCTGCGTGCCGGCGATAGCCGACGTAAACCACGGACAGCATGATGACTGCAAGCGCGCCGATGAGCAGCGAACCCGGTATCCCGTCCATACGATTTTCCTCTCATGAGCGTTGAGCGTAATGCATACTATAATTTAAAATTTGTATCACGTCAAACCTGCGATACAATAAAACTAATGCCTATTACTCGCTCGCGTTGGTCTGTTGGTTGGGGGATTGTGAACCTGGGTGTTAGCCTGGCTTTGATTGCTGGCGCAGTGTGGGTAGTGCTCAACAAACAGGCCGTATTGGATTGGTGGGCGCTGCTGCAATACAAGCCGTCGGCGGCCGCGCTGCAACTAGCAAACAATACGAGCATGACTGGGCGGGGCCGCGATATGTTTTATGTATCTGACCCACAAGTGCAGGATAGCCAAAAATTTAATCAAAGCTGCAGCAGCACGGGTGAGCAAACCATTGTGCTGGGGTGTTATGTGACGCAGCATATTTATATTTTTGACGTTGTTAACCCGCAGCTCGCCGGTGTCAAAGAGGTGACGGCAGCGCACGAAATGCTTCACGCTGCGTATGAACGGCTCGACGGCGAAACGCGGAGTAGGGTCAATGGCTTGCTACAAGATCAGCTGGGCAAAATCCGCGACGACCACCTAAATGAACTTGTCGCCCTTTATAGTCGTACTGAACCCGATGATTTACTCAACGAGATGCATTCCATCATCGGCACCGAATACAGTGGGCTCGACCCGGAGCTCGAGCAATACTACGGTCAGTATTTTAGCGATCGCAGCAAAGTAGTAGCCTATGCGCAAGCCTATCGCGCCATTTTTACGGCGTCCCAGGAACGGATAGCGGCGTATGATAAGCAGTTGGCGAGTATCAAACAGCAGATCGACACTAACTATACTCAACTCGACGAACGCAAGAAGTCGCTTGAGCAGCGGTCGAGCGAATTGGATCAATTACGCCAGTCAGACGTGGCCGCATACAATCAGGCTGTACCTGGCTACAACGCGCAAGTAAATGCGTATAATTCTCTTGCTATCAAGACGCGTGATTTAGTAACTCAGTACAACGCGCTGGTGGCCACGCGCAATAACGAAGCAGCAGCGCAAAATAATCTATATCAGAGTTTGAATAGCCAGTACCAACCAGTTCCAGCACAATAAGTTTTGTTGTACGCCCAGGCCCGAGCGCGGGAGTGTTCCCGGCTCGGGCCTGTGGGTGCGCTAAGATTGCAGCCAGGCATCGCGCGCTGCGGCTCGTAGGCGCATGATCATCTGGATCAGGTGGAAATGATCCACGGTTCGTGGCCACTCGACCCAGGTGCGTTTGTGGTGCTCGGTGAGCGCCAGGAGTTTGATCCCCAACACCCAGTTGTTATACCCTATGGCATCGACGTGCATCACCCGGGCCTGCTCGGCGGTCATCGTGCGCAGCAGGTCGCTGCCAATGAGCGACGGAAATTGCTCCACCGTTGGCACATCCACCATGAGACACAGAACTCGTTCGTACTCGGTCGGCCACTGCAGTGTTGTGGGCTGCAGGCCGTAGTACTGCTGGGTACTGGGCGCCGTGCTGACGATGAGGTCGAAGAGCGCAAAGAGCGCCTCTTCGCCGCCCGGTCGACTGGCCTGTTGCCAGAGTTCCGCGGAGCATTCTTCGAGTAACGGGTTGAGGTCCAGGAGCAGGCCGCCTTGTGAATAGCCCGCTGGCATGGTGCCCGTCTGTGTAATTGCGGCCAGTAGGTTTTGGAGCAGAGTAAGTCGCACCATGGGTGTGACGAACCCCGACTGGCCTCCCCATACGGTCAATGCTTCGTGCAGCCTTTCGCTGCGTGTGCGGCGTGAGCGACGGCGCTGGTGCAGCACACCAGCAGTTATGATGCATGCTGCAACCGCCAGTAGGGCGACGATAAGGCTCAGCAACGTGAGACCTCGCAATCGTAGTGGTGATTTTGCGCGTGGTTATAATATCATGGTATATAATTTCAGTCTATTCTAGAGGGGCGTCGCGCGTATGGCGACGCCCCTCTGTGGGCGGTTGCTACATGTCGTCTCCAACTTGTTGGTGGTGAGCCACCACCAACATGAGCTGAGCCCAAACGTGATCCCCCACCTGCTCGCGAGCTTCTGTGCCGTGCGACAGCACGATGGCCGCCCAGCCCACCACATGGAGTGGTAGGCGGTTGAGCCACGTGCCCCCGTCGTAGACGAGTACTTGTCCGGCCAGCATGGCTAGACCCATCGGTTGCCGCACAATGGCTAGCTCTGACAGATCCCACATCCACGGCTCCGCGGTGTAACCATAGTGCAGCAGGACCGCTTGGTTCCAGCCGGCAGGGAAGTAGTCGGGCTCGGCATCCTCGTCTTCCGTGTGTCTCCTCACGGCTTCGCGCATGGCGACGAGGTCGCCTGACAGAGCTTGCTCTACCAGCTCAGCCAGGTATGCTCCTTCCCATTTTTCAAGCTCTTCTTCCAGTACTGCGACGGAGATGCCATGGGTTACATAGATCCATCTGCGCCACTCCTCGCTGACTCTGTAGAGGTGCATGATCAGCTGGTCGAGTCGCTCAATTCGCTCGCTGATTGGCGCATCCGTCTCCAATACGTCGATGCCTATCAACATGTCTTTGGCGGCGTAGCCAGCGAGCATCAGCTCGCAGTAGTCAATGGCGCTTGCTGCCAGCCGTTGACGCTCGGCGTCCTGCTCGATGTAGATAACCCACAGCTCGCTCTGCAGCGCCGCAACAGCGGATCGATCACAATGGTGTACTCGAGTGATCAGAGCCATGAATTCGCACTGTTCCTGGGCGAGTCTCGCCGTGGCCAGGCGACTCTCGAACGCTTCTTGCTCATTCTTTTGCTGCTGTATGGCGCGCTTGTGAGTGCGCTTCTTTGCGGCCAGCCGCACGGTTCCAGCCATGACCATCACGATCAACGCTGTCGCCGTGAGGCCCAAGATGTCGAGGCTCGACATCCGTCACCATCCCTTCTTAGGTGTAGTGGTATTTAAGTATCTTATGGGAAAGGTGTCAATATAATGCCTCTTTTCGCAGAGTGGGGCGCCGTTCTGGCACCCCACTCCACGCGCGTTGCGCGTCAGGCGGGGATGGGGATTCCCGTCAGTCGCGCATGGTACAGCACCAGGTCGGCCAAGGCGTTGATGTTGTCATCGCCGACCTGGGCTCGGATGCTCGTGTTGCTGTGGCACCAGGCCAGGACCATCTTGACCAGCCAGATGTTGAGCTGCCCACCTTCGTTCCTGGAGGCCAGTGCCTCACGGGCTGCCAGCAGTGCGCCAGCATCCCGCAGCGGTTTGTAGTCGGTATGGTCTGGGTTGATCCGCAGCAGGTGCTGGGCCTCGATGCGGCTCCAGCCGCCGGGCTTGATGTGCGCCGGGTGAAGGCCGCGGTAGAAGTAGATCGCGCATTGGTCGAGCAGGTTCTGGGCCTTCTCGAAGTCCTCGCGTGATCCAGCTTCGGCGCCAGTACGCAACTCGGCCATGGTACGCATCAGGAGGTCGTTCAGAACCTCCGTGAGCTGCAGGTCGCCGCCGGTTACCCGGTTGACGTCATCAATGCTGTACTGGAGCCCGCGCCGAAGCTCCAGGAACCTCGTGAACAACTGCAGCTCCTCGTACGCCGACAGTTCGTCGGGGCACCTCATCCACGTCGTGTAGGCGGTGAGCGTTTCATCGCGCACCGCTTTCTCGGTGGACAGCTCGTAGGCCCGGATTGCACTACCACGTGCGTCGACCAGGCTGGCCCAGCCGGTCGTGTTTGCGTACTTGCTGGAGAGCTCTCGCCACAGTTCGCTGTGGCTCTCCCCCAGCAGCTCGTACATCTGGTCATCGCCCTGTCTCAGTAACTCGATCTGCTCGCGCACGGATTCGAAGGCGATCTTCTTCTGACGCTCGAACTTGGCCTTGCGGTTGCTCCGGTACCGTGCTGCGACCCATACGGCCAGCACGACCAGGAGCAATGTGCCCACCACCATGGCGGGTCCAGCAAGAGAGGAGGACATGTGTCCCGCTCCTTTCAATCCCTGAGGTTTACCGGGGAATATTATACGTTTAATTTATGTTTTAGTCAAAGTTCCGTTACACTATAAATATATGCCGAAAAAACCTATATCTCAGTTTGTCTGTCAACAATGTGGCGCCATTCGGGCCAAATGGGCCGGTCGTTGCGATAACTGTGGGGCGTGGAACAGTTTTGTCGAAGAAGCGGGTGGAGTCAGCGTTGGTGCCAACGCTGTGTCGAGTAGTCAAGGCAAAGCTTTGGCCACCCAAGCCATTGATGCTGTGACACCGAGCGATCAAGCTGGTCGCCTGAGTACGGGTTTGCCAGATGTTGATGTGGTACTGGGTGGGGGGATTGTGCCTGCGAGTGTGGTGCTGATCGCCGGCCAACCAGGTATTGGTAAGTCTACGCTGCTCATGCAGCTGTCGTCGCAGGCCGCGGTTCATGCACCGGTGTTGTACATAAGTGGCGAAGAGTCGGCAGGCCAGGTAAAAGTACGAGCACAGCGATTGGGTGCGAGCCACCAAGATTTGCATTTGGCATCATCGACATCGGCCGACGACATTGCTGCTACCATCCGCAGTGGAGCCTACAAATTAGTGATCGTGGACTCTATCCAAACGTTGTCGATGTCGGCCATCGCCTCGGCTCCAGGGAGTGTGGGGCAGATTACCAATTCAGCCAACCTGCTCACGCAAGCTGCCAAAGCCAGCAACACCGCACTGCTGCTGGTGGGGCATGTTACCAAAGAGGGGAGTATAGCTGGACCAAAAGTCCTGGAACACATGGTGGATGTTGTGCTCAACCTCGAAGGTGACAGATATGGCGGTTTCAAGGTGTTGCGCGCTATCAAAAACCGCTACGGCTCTACCAGCGAAGCAGCTATATTTGAGATGAACGACGCCGGGCTCACCCCCGTTACTAATCCATCTGCTGCACTGCTCGAAGAGCGTTTGAGCAGCGATGGGTCAGTGGTGCTGGCTACCATGGAAGGCAATCGCCCACTGCTGGTGGAAATTCAAGCACTTGTCAATCCGACGCATTTCGGGTATCCTAAGCGCACAGCCTCAGGGTTTGATCTTAACCGCCTTAACCTGTTGGTTGCTGTGCTCGAGCGCCGCACCAAGCTGCAATTATCTGAAAGCGACATTTATATCAATGTCGTAGGCGGCATCAAACTACAAGACCCAGCGGCTGATTTGGCGGTATGCATGGCTATAGCATCTGCCGCCAAACAGTTAGCGCTCGACCCCGGAGCTGTCGTGTTTGGTGAAGTAGGTCTAAGCGGTGAAATCCGCAGCGTGCTACAGCCAGATAAACGTATGGCTGAAGCCAAAAAATTGGGCTTTACGTTTGCCATTGGGCCACGCATGAGCAAAAAACATGCATACTTGCGCCCCACGGCCTCGATGCGTGATGCTCTCAACGCATTTCTCAAAAAGAATTAATTCCTAAGGAGTCAGATGAATCCATTTAAAAAGAAGAAACGCCCGTCGGATAGTGAACGTTCGATGATTCTCGACACATGCTCACTTATTGACGGCCGTATCCTTGATATCGCCAAAGCTGGTTTTGCAACCAAGCGTTTAGTGGTGCCACAGTTTGTGATTGCCGAGCTGCAATATTTAGCCGACAACGGCGACAGCATGAAGCGCGAGCGTGCCCGGTTTGGTCTGGATGTGATCCGCAACCTGCAAGATTTGCGCCGCACCACGGTGGTAATCGCGCGCGAACAATTTCCCGCTGTTAAAGAAGTCGACGACAAACTGATTGCCCTCGCCAAACTGCACGGCGGCATGCTCTACACGACCGACTACAACCTGAACAAAGTTGCCCAGATTGAAGGTGTGACCGTACTTAATGTCAACGAATTAGCGCACGCTCTGCGCCCTCAACGTTTGCCTGGCGAACGAATCGAACTCAAAATTACTCAGGTAGGCCAAGACAAAACCCAAGGCGTGGGTTACCTCGAAGACGGCACTATGGTGGTGGTCGAAAAAGCCGCTCACATGGTGGGCCAGCGTATCCAAGTAGAATTTAGCCGCATGCTACAGACTCAAGCCGGCAAGATGATGTTTGCCGTATTGCCCGCCAACGCACCCAAGCCAGCGCAACCCGAACAAGTACAGCAGCATCACCAACAGCAACAACCAGTACAGAAACAGCAGTCGCGCCCGCAGGAGCGTCCTGCGCGTCCATCCAATGTTTCGCCCGAGCAGCGCATGATCAATGCTGCGAACGGTACCAGTACCAACCAGCAGACGCAAGCAAATCGCGCCCAACCTCGTCCTATGCGCGCGTATCACGCTCGTCGCAAACCGCAGACACAACAGCAGCGCCCTGTCGACGCAAAATAGTGGCAATTGTTCGCTAGAGGTAGCCTAGTTTTTTGAACAACTTCACACCCGGTGGGACGTGTTGGTAGTCTTTGAGTTTATCTCGTGTCGCCCATTCCAATAGTTCGTTGGGGTTGACGGGTGTGGGGTCGCCTGAAGCAAGAGTACAGAGTGCGTCGAGGTAGATGAATCGTTTCTGTTCACTGTCGTGATCGGTTTTGACTTCTTCATCCCATGTGAGTTGCTGATCTATATGTACGGTCATGTTCCAGCGGGCTTGCAATTCACGATTGAGCATATCAGTTACGGTGCCGTCGCCTTCGAGCCGTCCACCGAAGAGCCCCCACGGTTCTTTGTAGGGGTTCTTGGCGGGGTCGAATTTGCGCAGTAGCACACTGTCATCTTTTTGGATGACGGCTATGGCCATGAGCACAATTTTCATATGTTAGAACCCACGGCGGCCCAGGAGGGCGACATCGTTTTTGTTTTTGCCGTTACTGGCGACGATCTGTGATTTGGTGTCGCTGCCGCTGTAGAGCGCTTGGTCGTAGGCTACGGCGCTGATGCTTGCTTTGGTACCGGTGGAGCCAGCGGGGAAGGTGTAGTCGACTGAGTAAATACCAGGGCTGTTGATGGGTTGGCTTGATATTGCCTGACCGTTTACAGCGATGTCTACTGAACTGAGGGCGTATGTGCCTTGTTCGACTTTGGCAGAAATGTGGTATTTGCTCAGACCGGCCGGAGTAACAGTGAGTGTCACAAACGGTTTAGCGTCGCTGCAGTTGTGTACGTCGTCGGTGGCATTGGGGTCGTAGCCTTCGGTGGATGCGCTGTATGTTTTTTTGCCGGTGACTGTGTCGGTGAAGTAGGTGAGTTTGATCTGGATTTTGGCTGCATCAGGGGTACATTCGGTAGCTTTTTTCTTGGATACTTTGTCGAAGGTTACGTCGTCTTGGTTGTTGTTGGCTGGTTTGACAAACCATGACGGGTACAGGTCGGTGGTGCCGTTGATGCTGAGTTTTTGTATACCGGCTGGTTGCGCGAACCAGTCGCCGGTTTTCCAGCTGCCGTCTTTGGCGAAAACTTGGGTGTGGGCTTTGCCCATGACGTCACGCACAATGTTGCCCTGCGCGGTGTTGCTGGCGCGGTCGATGTGTTTACCGTCATGCCGACCTACCCATACGCCAGTTGCCATGCGTGGGGTGTAGCTCATCATCCAGCCTTCTTTGGCGTGGTCGTGACCGTCGTCGGTGGTACCTGTTTTGGTGGCTGTTTTGACACCCGGGATGTTCATACCTACCACACCATTGGCGCCGAACACTGTTGATCGGGCTGCTGGGTCGGTCAAAATGTCACTGAGGATGTAGGCAATCTGCGGATCAATCACTTGTTTGGCTTGATCGTCTTTCCATTGGAATAGGTTTTGGCCCTGAGAGTTTTTGACTTCTAGTACGTAAGCGACTGGTTTGTAGGTGCCCAAACGGCCCAAGGTAGCAAACGCTTCGGTGTGTTCGACTTGCTGCACTTCACAGCTACCGATAGCGGCGGACAGACCGTATTGTACGTTTTGGCAATAGCTTTTGTCGCCAGCGTCACGAGCCGTTTGCACGGCATTGTCGATACCGGCTAAGTATGCGGCTTCGACAGCGGGCGGGTTGCGCGAGTTGGCTAAGCCGCGGCGGACGGAAATGGGGCCGAAGAATTTATTGTCGGCGTTTTGCAGTTTGTTGGGTTTGTAGAGTGTGTTGCTTAGGTCAATGTCTTGGAGTATCGAACCGGCGCCGTAGTTTTCGCCCTGGTGCGGTTTGAGTAAAGCGGCGTACATAAATGGTTTGATACTAGAACCTGGTTGCAGTAGGTTAGTGGCGGCGTTTTCTTGCCCGTAGTTGGGATCTTTCCAGTCGTAGCTACCCACCATGGCTAGCACCTGACCGGTCGGTACGTCGATAGATGTCACGGCTACGTCGTCCGAGCCGTTGGAGAAAATTTGTTTGCGGTTTTCGGCGACGGATTGTTCGGCGATTTGTTGTACGCGCCAGTCGAGCGTGGTTTTGATAGTGAGGCCACCTTTGCGGACTAGGCTCGTGCCAAGCTGTTTTTCGAGTTGGTCTTGCACTTTTTTGACGAACCATGGCGCTTTGATGTTGGCGTTGGCGGCGATTTCGGGCTGAATAGTGTCGAGGATGGGATATTTAGCGGCATCATCGGCCTGCTGGTGAGTGATGTATCCCTGTTCGGCCATGTCGTTGAGCACTTCGTGTTGGCGGGCCAACAGAGCTTTGGTGCTCGCCGGTGTGAGACGGTAAGGGTTGAAGTACGATGGATTCTGAGGGATCGAAGCGAGCAGTGCTGCTTCGGGTAACGTCAAGTCTTTGGTGTGCTTGTTGAAATAGGCGAGCGCAGCCGATTCTACACCGTTGCGCGGGCCACCATATGGTACTTCGTTGAGATAGAGCGTGAGGATTTGATCTTTGGAGTACATGCGGTCAGCTTCCACGGCCAAGATCATTTCTTTGATCTTGCGCGACACATCCAACCGGTTTTGCTGAGCTTCTGAAGAGAAGAATACGTTTTTGATGAGCTGTTGTGTCAAGGTGGACGCACCTTGGACATTACCACCGCCAAATACGTCATTGATCGCTGCGCGGATGAGGCCGGTCGGGCTAATGCCGCCGTGATTGTAGAAATCTTTGTCCTCGATGGCGATAGTGGCTTGTTTCATGGTGTCGTTGATGTCTTTGGACTCGATCACCATTTTGTAGTCGCCGTTGCCTTTGTCTTCCCATAGCAGTTCACCGTTGCGGTCGTAGTAGCGGCTTATAGTGGTTTGTACGCGTTTGGCTAGTTCGCTAGGGCTGAGCGCTTCCAGTTCTTTGCGGTAGTATGCAAACAGAGCAGCAATAAACACGGCAATCACTACGACGCCTACAGCGAGTAATTTGAGTGCGGTTTTGAACCCTTCGCGGCTAAACCAGAATTTAGCCAAACGTTTGGGATGTAAACGATAAAAGAAGCGCTTGACCGGATTTTTGGGTAGCGTTGCTAAATATTCAGCTTTGCGGCGGGCACGAGCGTCTTTGCCTGTTTTGCGGCGTGCCACCAAATTAGCATATACACTGAGGCCTTTCGAACGCTTGTTCGACTTGTTTGCCATTCGTTATACCTACTCCCACGTCTTATAAAAATCTTTCTTATTATAGCATGCAACTATCCACGGCAAGACTTTTTGGCTATAATCTGTCTACAGAGTAGAACAGATGAATATTGCACACAAACACACAGATTATCTGTATACATCGCCTACGCGAATTTATTAAAGATAATCAAAGGAACTATAATGACACTCTCTGAAGAATTGCTGTGGCGAGGATTCGTAAACCAGACCACACTGCACGACGTCCATGAACTTGATACTCGCAAAATGACGTTTTACTGGGGTGTTGATCCCAGCGCTGATTCTATGACTATTGGCAACCTGGCGGCTGCTATGATGGTGCGTCATTTTATCGACCATGGCCACAAACCGGTGTTGCTGGTGGGCGGTGCCACGGGCATGATTGGTGATCCGGACGGCAAGGACGAGGAGCGCCAACTACAAAGCCTAGAGCAAATCGCCAAAAACAAAGCTGGTGTAACGGCGCAGTACAAACAGGTGTTCGCTGGCCAGCAATTTACCATTGTCGACAACTACGACTGGTTCAAGGATATGAACTACCTGACATTTTTGCGCGACATTGGCAAACATTTTTCCATGACCCAACTTCTGCAGCGAGATTTTGTGCAGTCGCGTATAGGCAAGGGTGGCAAAGGCTTGAGCTACGCTGAGTTTAGCTACTCGCTGATCCAGGGCTACGATTTCCTGCACTTGTTCCGTAAACATGGCGTAACGCTACAGATTTGCGGCGCCGACCAGTGGGGCAACAGCCTATCGGGTGTAGAAATGATTCGCAAGCTCGAAGGAGCTGAAGCCCACGTGTACTCTTGCCCGCTTATCGTCAACAAAGTCACTGGCAAAAAATTTGGTAAATCCGAAGCCGGCGCGGTGTGGCTCGATGCTGCACGCACCAGTGTGTTCGATTTTTACCAGTTTTGGCTAAACCTGGAAGACGCTGGGGTTGAAGACTACCTAAAGATTTTTACTTTGCTCGACAAAAAACATATTGATGACGTGATGGCTCAATTTGTGAAGGACCCAGCTGAACGCTTAGCCCAAAAAACTCTTGCCTACGAAGTGACCAAACTGGTGCACGGCGCCGAGCAGGCCGATGCCGCCCGCCAAGCTACCACTGACTTGTTTAGTGGTGGCGAGGGCGCGCCCACTGTAGCCGTGAAGCCCGGCGAGTACGCTGTGACCGACCTGTTAGTTCAGGCTGGCCTGGCTGCAAGCAAATCTGAAGCGTCACGCTTGTACGATCAAGGTGGCGTCAGGCTGAACCAACAAAAAATCACTACACCACACGTGCGAGTCACCACAGGTGATCTACTCCAGGTTGGCAAACGCCGTTTTGTCAAGTTGGTTTAGCTTGCGCAAGGTTTGACAGGAGGGTATAGTCGTTGCATGATTGATGTTCTTGGACCGAACCCAGACTCAAACCCCAACAAGCGCCCCCGGGGCGTCGGTATTGTCGAGGCTGCACGGTTTGCGGTAGAAACACTGCAGGGTGGTGATTTTGCCACCGTGCCCGTAGCTCTACTCAAAGATGGGCGAGGCAATAGGCTCTCGAGCAATCCTGATATTGACTTCATTGTGAAAGCCCTAGAAGCTCTTGGGCTACCCGACGGTAGTTTAAAAACCGCTGCTCCTATACCTACAGATTTTGCAAATCATCGGTTTAAAATGTCGCTTGTAGACGGTGATGATAGTGATTGGATGTCGGTAGCCGATAAAATGAGCCTCGATGCCCTTTCTGCACCACCCGATCCTGACATGAAAATGCACATTAATTCTGCATCTCTTTCAGGAGCGATTGATGAATTGTGGCTCGTGGCGTTGAATGAAACGACGAGAACTGCTCTTAGCTTTACAGTAGTAGGGTCGCGGGGTTACGACAGTTTCTCCGATATAATATCTCATAGGATGCTGGGTATACGGGTGGGCGATGACGGAGTGCCCATGCTCACACGAGATGCGAAAGTATGTCGCAAATATGACGAGGGAGAAGGTGATGTATTGGGAGACTATACGGATAGCGTTGAGGCGGATGCAGAGACTGTGGCCGCGTTTTGCGCACTGTCGCATTTTGCGTTTGACTATCTCGGCATGGACTAGGGTGGTGTTGTGCTAGAGCAGCCCGTAACGACGATCAAAGGCGTTGGGGCAGCGCTGGCTGAGCGCTTGGCGGCGCTTGGTGTTGTGACGGTGCAAGATTTGATCTATTTTTTTCCGCGCCGGTATGAAGATTTTTCTCAGGTAATGCCGATTGCCGAGATTCATCCGGGCAAAGTCACGGTGAAAGCTCGGGTCGAATCGGTAACTGGCCGCTATGTGCGACGCCGCATGCATATTACTGAAGCGATTTTGGCTGACGGTACCGCCAAAACACGTGCCGTGTGGTTTAACCAGCCGTATCGCGCCGAGCAGATGGCCAGTGGTCAGGAATATTATTTTTCTGGCACCTACGACCTGAGTCGCAATCGCTATGTGCTGCAAAACCCATCAACCGAACTGACTGCGAATGTGGGTGTGAGCACGGCGCGCATCGTGCCAATTTATCCGGAAACCAAAGGGCTCAAATCACACCAGCTGCGCAAAATTATCAAAGAAGTATTGCCCATTATCGATGCGCTGCCCGAAACGCTACCGCCCGAACTGGTGAAACGCGAAAAGCTGCCCGCGCTCAATCAAACATTGCAGACGATCCACTTCCCAGAAACCAGTGATCAGTTAGAACGGGCCAAGCAGCGCATTGCTTTCGAAGAATTGTTGGCATTGCTGCTGGCCAGTCAACTAAACAAACAAGATCAGGCGGCGCAGCAGGGCTGGAAAATTCCATTCAACCCTGTGGCGGCACGTCAATTTGTGGATCGTTTGCCATTTAAACTGACTGGCGCGCAGAAACGCGCTGCATGGGAGATTTTCCTCAACTTTGATGATGGCGCACCCATGAGCCGTTTGTTGCAAGGCGACGTGGGTTCCGGCAAAACAGTTGTGGCTGCTATGGCAGCATTTATGGCGGCGCGCAGCGGGTTTCAGACGGCATTTATGGCGCCTACTGAGATTTTGGCCACGCAACATGCGGCTACATTGGCAAGCATACTGGAACCTATGGGTATATCGGTGGCATTGCTTGTAGGGTCGACCAAATCGAAGGCCAAAGAAGAGCTAAAGCAACGCGTGGCCGCCGGCGAAGTGGCTGTAGTGGTCGGCACTCACGCGTTGATCCAGCGTGATAGTGACTTTGCCAAACTTGGGCTGGTAGTTATCGACGAGCAGCATCGCTTTGGTGTGCGTCAACGTGCCGAGCTGCTGACGCGTAGTGCTCGCATGCCGCACTTGCTTAGCATGACGGCCACGCCCATTCCGCGCAGTCTACAGTTGACGGTTTTTGGCGAACTGGAAGTATCGATATTGGACGAACTGCCCAAAGGCCGACAACCCATTGCCACTCACGTGGTCACACCCAGCGCTCGTCACACCGTGTACACCAAAATCGATACACAGATCAAAGCAGGACACCAAGCCTACGTGGTCTGTCCGGTCATCACGCTGGGCGCCAATGCCGAACTCAAAAGCGTAGAAATCGAATACGATCGCCTGCAAAAATCTATCTTCAAACATCGCCGTGTGGGTGTGCTCCACGGTCAAATGAAGCCAGCCGAAAAAGAAGCGGTCATGCGACAATTCAAACAGCACGACATCGATATAGTCGTCGCCACCACTGTAGTAGAAGTGGGTGTGGATGTGCCCAACGCCACTGTCATGCTTATCGAAGGCGCTGATAGGTTTGGCCTGGCCCAGCTACATCAGCTGCGTGGTCGAGTGGGGCGGGGGAGCGAGCAGAGTTATTGCTACCTGGTCCCGTCGACTGCGCAATCTGTCAGTCAGCGCTTGCGCGAACTTGAGAGCTCCAACGATGGCTTCTATTTGGCTGAAGTGGATCTAAAGCTGCGCGGCCCTGGCGAGATTTATGGTCGCATGCAGCACGGCGCGTTGGATCTGACATTTGTAAACTTGGCTGACACCAAGTTGCTCAAGCGAGTGCAGTCCGCCGCCCAAAAACTAGTCCAAGACAATGAATTGTTGAGCGCGCGTCTGAGCAACCGTGTCGGCCGTTATCGTCGCTTGACCAGCCTTAATTAGCGCTTTGCGGGCTCGAGCGTATGGTTATTCATCACGTATTCAGTGTCGCAAATATCACGCAGTGCGGGACGATGTGTTACTACCACCACTGTTTTGTCTTTGAGCTCACGCTTCAGGAAATCAACAACCAGTTTTTCGGTAGCATCATCTAGGTGTGACGTGGGCTCATCGAGGATGTATATCTGGCGATTCAGTAGCAGGCCGCGCAAAATATTGAGCCGCTGCTTTTGGCCGGCCGAAAGTGTAGTGCCTTTTTCGCCCACCACGGTGTCCAGCCCGTGTTTGAGGCTTTTGTACCAATCTTGTAGTCCCATAGCTTTTATGTACACTACAAGCGTATCGTCGACTATAGTCTGGCCGAGCGTTAGGTTTTCGCGCACAGATACATTAAATAAATCCACGTCTTGAGCGATCACCGCTGTGTTTTGACTCAGCAATTCAGACATCTCATCAAAGGAGTGTCCGTTGATAGTTCGCACACCTTCCTGTGGGGTTAGCTGGTTGGTGAGCAGGTTTAGGAAAGTGCTTTTGCCCTGGCCAGACGGGCCGGTGATGCAGACTTTGTTACCGCTGTGCAATGTAAAGTTGGGGATTGTCACGCGGTGACTGCCGTCTTTGTAGGTAAAGGCGACATCGCGCAGCTCGATAGTTTTCCAGGCTTTGAGTTTTTTCTGATCAACGCCAGTGGGTTGCTGCAAAATATCATCAAGCTGGCGAAGGTATGCGCCCGTGTCCATGTAGTCTTTTATATCTTCGGACAGACGTTCGACAAGCCCACGTAATGTGCCGTACGCGCTAATAAACAAAATAAGTATCGATGGACTCACCCCACCCGCAGAAATACTCCATACCAACAGGCCAATAGTGCCCACAAACGCCAGTCCAAACAAACTATGTAGCATAAACCATCGGTTACCATGGAATCTTTGGACGGTGCGGATCTGTGCGTCCAAACGTGCAGTTTGTTTGCGTACTTTACGTTCAGCAAATGGGTGAATGCCTAATTTTTTGATGGTCATTATATTGGCCATAAAATCCGCATAGCTAGATAGCAAAGTAGCGCGGCGCACGTTTTGTTCGGCTGCCATAGGCACCATAGTTCGAGCCAGTCTGCTGCTAACCACCACAAAGATAGTCAGGATAGCCACGTTTCCAATAGCTAAAAGCGGCGATTCTTTAAAGGTAAAGTAGAAAAATAGTAAAAGAACGGCAAACCCTGCGCTAATGTTCCACATAAGCCCCATCAATATGCTGTCTAGCTTATCGGCTACTTTGTTGGTAAGCGACAAGACGTAGCCAGAATGGTGGGTGTGCATCTGCTCTGTAGTTAAGTGTTCATAACGCTTGAATAACTTTTCGCGGATGTAGTTGCTAAATTGAAAAATCAGGGCTTCACCATGGTTGCGAATCACCCACGAATTGCACAAATCAAAAATATAGAGACCAGCCACAATTGCGATCAACTGCGTGGCACTTTGAGTTGTAATGGGGTGCTTGGTAAATTCGGCCAGAGCGGTAGGTATCAAAAAATACGTTATGCCATGTATAAATCCCAGGCAGATCAGGCCAAGAAACCGAGCTCTAAAGTGATCTAGATTGCGAAAAACGAACTTCAACACTTGCATCACTGCAATCGTAGCATACTGGGCTTGATTGCGGAGCAAAAATAGCCCTACAATGGGTGTAATGTATTCAGGCACAACCCTACGTAATTCATCTGGCCGTATTATCGGCGCACACCAGAAACTGGATCGTGTTGCCAGGCGGGCCGTGCACCAACTGGCGCCAGATAGTGTATTCCCAACTATCAAAGAAATTTTGCATTTTGAGGGGCTGAACGGCCCAGATGGCATCAAACGCAAATCACCGGCACGTGATGAACCGTGGCATTATTATGACCCGACAGACCCAGAAGACACACAGCTGATCGAGATGATCCAGCGCCACACGCTCAACCTGACGGCCGCGCTGAAAGCGGGCGAGATGGAAAAAGCAGCGTTTGAAGCGGCGTGGATGGCGCACGCCATTACCGATGGTTTAACGCCAGCGCACCATTATCCGCTCGAAAAAAAGCTGGAAGAATTGCGTGGCGAAGGGCTAGAAACGCGCACCAGTTACAAGGACAAGCTGGTTATCCGTTCGGCAGAGGATTCACGATTGCAAGTGTTGGCCAAAAACTGGGAATTCTGGGGCGCCAAAGGCGTGATGACCACGCACCTGATGTTTGAACTGGGTTTTGCGGCTGCCATTGCCCCATTGCGCTTGAAGCGTGGCTACCCCAGCGAAGAAGACGTGCATGAACTGGAAGAAACAGACATAATTACCGTATTCAAACGCACAGCACAGCATCTGCACGATCTAAAAATGTACGAACGCTTCGCCGAAAAAGGTTGGAATGGTCGCCTCGCGCGTGAAGCCAAGCAGGAACTAGCGCCAGCTATTGTGCGCGTGATTACGCTTGCTTGGTACGATTGTGTTCGCAAGGCCGGGGTATGAGACTTCGCGTCATCGCCGGCGAACTGGGTGGCCGGTTTTTTGATTCGCCCGATACACATACCACACATCCCATGAGCGAACGCATGCGCGGCGCTATGTTTAATAGTTTGGGAGATATCTCTGGGCAGACCGTGCTCGATGCGTTTGCGGGCACGGGTGCCATCAGTTTTGAAGCGCTCAGTCGGGGAGCGGCCCATGCAGTGCTTATTGAGCGTGACAAAAAAGCCCAAAGCGTGATTGCGAAAAACATCGAATCACTCGGACTGCAATTTCGTGCAAAACTCATCAAAGCTACCGCCAAACAATGGGCCGATAATAACCCCGACGCACGTTTTGATCTGATCGTCGCTGACCCGCCATATCACGATCCGCAGTTATCCACAATCGCGTTACTTTCGGGCCTTTTAAAACCCAACGGGCTTATGCTAGTATCATATACAGGTAGAGGCTCGGCGCCGACCGTCAAGGCTAGTGGAGTTGTTGTGGTGGATAACAAAACTTACGGAGATGCGGCGCTGGCATTCTACCGCGTAAAGGCCGCCTAGAAGAAGGCGGTCTTTTAAGTTGCTTGCGTATTGAACTCATTGGCACTACAATGTTGAAAGATTATGACGACAACAGCAGAACGCCCGAACGCAACAGACCCCGATGAGGGTTATTTTTTTAAGAAGGCAGATGTAACTCCCGTATCGCCAGCGCATGCCAAAGCACTTGGCGAACGAAACGATGCCGCTGCAACAGCAGCTAATATGCGAACGCTGGCTGACCGCTACGCAGAGCTGGCACGACACTGCCGCTGAGCTTGACGCCAGAGCAGACGAAGTGGCTGCACGTACCGGCAGCGCGACACTTGGTCGTGGCGCTGTGATTTTTGCAGAATCTGCCACAGTTGAGTAAAAACTCTTTTAAAGATATAATCATGCGCAGTCATTACCCATGCGCGAGTGGTGGAATGGTAGACACGCTAGCCTTAGGAGCTAGTGCCGCAAGGCGTGGAGGTTCAAGTCCTCTCTCGCGCACCATGGTCTGATTCAATTTATTCCAGATAGGAAGGTCCCAGTTTTTATCACTGGGACTTTTCTTTTTATACTTTTACCATTTCCAATCTGTTGCATGGGTTCAAGTCCTCTCTGGTTCAAGATAAGGTATGATTAAACTAATGAAAGTTTTGCTGCTAAATATTCTAATTTGGCTATCGATTTGGGCAATATCACGGGCATATTCCGGGCACTGATTCACAAAGGGTTCAACCACACAAAACATTTCTTCCTAGCCGCACTTTATTTCCTCGCTACTGCCATCGTCACCGGCGTTCTATTCAACGGTTATGTTCCTCGAGTATTCGAAGGTTTTGTCTTTGTTCCTGTCATTGTGCTCATTGTCGTCGTAATTGCTCACATTGCCTTGTACCTCTATTTGCCAAAGCGTTTGAATGTCTCAAAAGAGTACTTCTTACGATATCCTACGAGACAGTTTCTGCAGCTCGATCCACGTCGGCTAGTCTTTAAGACGGCTGACATTGTGTCGCAGCAATTGTTGATTGTATTGCTAGTGTTGTTCCTACAAGATGCCGGATTGCGATTGCCACAGGTCATACTGGCCTTCGCGATTATATTTAGCGCTTTTCATGTACCGCTCACCCTCTTTGAGAAAGGCAAATGGCCGGCTTGGTATTTCACAGCTTTCGCGATGCTATCGGCAGTAGTCTTTCCAATTTTGATTTTGAAAGTACAATACGGGTTTGTGTATAGCTTTATCATTCACTGGGTGTTTTATACGGCTACGGCTGTAGGATTTTGGATGTGGCGCGCTTCATCTGCTCGCCATCATGCGTAAAGCCAAGATCTTTTAGCTTTTGATAAATTGCCAGAATGCTGGTACATGTAGGGCTCCACCTAACGGCGACCTCGCGCACCATGGCAGTTATCAAATAAGAATGACTCCATAATTTATTTTGCGGAGTTATTCTTTTCGTTTGGCGTTGGCTTCTAACCTCTCGCATTTGGTTCAAGTCCTATCGGGCGAAGAATGTATAATAAACACATGACAACCCAGGATAAGCCTACTTATTTGCGGCCCATTGCAAAGGCTACAATAGTGATTGCGGCAAGCGCAATAGCGATGGGGGTGTTTAGCGCTTTCGCGGATGGTGTTTTTAGAGAGTATTGGGCATCGCACACTGACTTTCTAGTATCGGTATGGCTTCTAATAGTTGGGTTAGTCGGGAACGCCGCTGGCGTTTGGGCGATAGGCGCACTAATATCGGGTTACGTATTGGGTGGTTCGTCGAGGCGGGTTGCAGGTGGTACAGTAGGCGGCGTTTTGTTTTTGACCCTGGCTATAGCCGCTTATTACACAACCCTCGGGCTAGGGGAGTTGCGGCCGGGTGCTGACCTGCTACCTACTATGGCTCGTTGGTTAATGGTAGGGGGGGTTATAGGGACTATGAGTGGCCTTGCGGGTGGTTGGCTCGCATGTGGGCAAAAAACTTGGCAACGGGTTGCCGCACTGGCATTGCTTTTGGGTTACGCTGGTCTGGACACTGCTCTTATTGCTCGTAACGCTGGGTTGAGCGCCCCTCTAGTTACCGTTCTTGTGTTATACCTGGTAGCTACCGGGGTGTTCATGTGGCGTACGGTTCGATCAATCAGATTGATTGTTGCATCAGTCATTATCGCTAGCATCGGCGGAGCGCTATTGATCGGATTAATCCCCTTGGCTAATTCTATGTTCATCCGCCTGCAGCACGGTGACGTCCCACAAGACAATAGCACAGTTATACAAGTAAACTAGTTTACGGATGGCTAAATTGCTTTTAAAGCCCCAAGTTCTTCAATCTTTGATGTATCAATAAAATGCTGGCGTAAATTGGGTTCCAGGTAGCGGCGATCTCGCGCACCATGGTCTGATACAATTTATTCTAAATAAAAAGGCTCTCGATTTGCGAGGCCTTTTTATTTTGCTACAAGTCTTATTATTGTCTGCCGCCTGGCATTATCTGTTCCCAAGTGTCGATTGTATATGTCGGGTCGAGTGAGGTGAGCGAAGCTTTGTCGTAAAACAACGCATGGGAATCTGGATAAAATAACAGGCAATCGATATTCGCATTTTTGGCGGCCAAAAGGTCTTTGTCGGAGTCGCCAAGCATGAGCGAATCATTCTGGGAAGCACCTAGAGCTTGCATCGCTTTCTGTAGTGGCTCCGGATGTGGCTTCAGATGTTCAACGTCATCCATAGCTATAATCACATCAAAATACGCCCGTAGACTATGTCGCTCTAGCACGTCTGTAATGAACGAATGGGGTGATGCGGTAATCAGCGCAGTATTTTTTCCGGCGCTCTTTAGGCATTTGAGCATACTCACAACCCCAGGATATAAATCTATGTCGGGTAGCTGTTTCATTACAAGCTCGTCCATTTCTGCACCCACAACCTTGACGTCCAGACCCCATTCCTCCAGTGCCCGGTCAAGTTTACCCAGTGACGACGCGATTTCTTCATCAGAAAGACGTAGGTCATATTTCTCCAGGATTTTGCGACGAACAGACATATGCAAATCAAGCGTTTTTGCCAAGGTACCGTCCCAGTCGAACAGGTAGGCTTTATAGTCGTCGATTTTTTTATTCGACATATTGCAAACGTTGTTTTACGAGTCCTTGTACGGTCATGCCATAATAATAACCTATATAGCCGTTGCAATAATAAAGCTAAGATTTTTCATTTTTTGATATGCCAGCAAGGTGCTGCTATAAACAGGGTTCCATCTAACGGCGATCTCGCGCACTAAAAAAGACCAGACAATATCTGGTCATTTTTAGATATAACGTGTTTAAAGAGCCGAAACGTTTGCTTTGACGTATTTCAGAAGGTCTTTCATGTAGGCATCGGTCGCGCTTGATGTCGTGTCATCACAACTTCCTTTAACGTTACCGTGCGCCCACAGGGCTATCACCTTATTACCCACTTTTACCGACCCTGTCATGCCACTACCTGAGTCGTAGTTATTTGTCGGGTTACCTTCGTATATAGTGAGGTCAGAATCGCACTGGAAATATTTTGCATATGTGGCAGCGTTTTCGCTGGTGTTTGAACCCGGTTTATATGTTGTATTGTCGTAAATATAGTACGAGCAAACAGAACCATCCGTCAGATTGGTGTCGGTGCAGTGTGTGCTGTTGAGATACATGTCGCACCCGTTGTTGGCGTAGTAATTTTTGTTCGTAAGACATGGTTGTTTTGCGCTGTCATCGTAAAAAACTGCAAGGCCACGGTTTTCGGGGTCAGCGATTTTTACCCCGATCTCTGGTATTTCAATACTTTTTGTCTGACTTGTCGCTGATTGCGTGGTACTGTTTTTGCTCCACACCAGCCAACCAATAACACCGGCCAACCCGAGTAATAGTATTACGAGCACTATCTCCACTACGCCAAATCCGTCTTGCCTTTTTTGCGTGACCATATACTTCCTTGTTAATTATTTATTAAGCCCATTTTAGCACAAGCATAAAGCTTGCTTGCCTTTATTGGCCCGCTAAAGTCACGTGACGCGCCTATTGAAAGGGCGGTTGTGGATGGAGAATGGCCTGGCTCTTTGGGGTAAATCCAATTATTCTTAAGTAATGCATAGCGTCCGCATCGTCATATTTGACCGCACAGATCCAAAACGCTTCCTGGCGATTACTGAGTCAGACGATCCAGACAACTGGAAACTGCCTGGCGGCAAGTTTGAACCAGGCGAATCGCCCGCACAGGCCGCCGCGCGCGAGCTGCACGAAGAACTGGGTTTGACCACGACAGAAATAGATCTACAAACCGTCGCCACTCTCGCCAATGACGATGGTGTGTCGGCGCGTTACATATATGCTGGAATGGTGGCGCCCAGCGCTATAATGCCGTCCGCCGAAATCGCTCAGGCAACATGGTTTACCGAGCAGACATTGCCTGCCGGTAAAAATCACGGTCATATGCTCAGTGCCGTGGCAGCAGTTCGAGCGCGTCTACGATAAACTCGACGTGCCCTTGCGTGCGACCATGCCACTGAGCGGCATTTCCACATAAAACGTGGTGCCTCGGCCTTCGGTTGATTCGAACCAGATTTTGCCTTTGGCGACCTCATCTACTATAACCTTGAGCAGGTATAGGCCAAACCCGGTGCCGTCGATTTGCTTTACGTTGTCGGCACGGAACATTTTGCTAAAGATATTGGGCTGTTGCTCTTTGGGGATGCCATAGCCGCTGTCGGCTACTTCTATGCGCACGTTGTCGCCGATCCGTTTGATGGCCACGTGCACGGAGCCGCCTGCGGGCGTGTATTTGACGGCATTGGAGAGTAGGTTTTCTATGATGATTTTTTCGAGTCCTTGGTCGGCTGGGATGGCTGGCATGTTCTCGGGATATGATTCTCGGACGCTTAGTTTTTTGTTGAGGATAAGTTGGCTTTGCTCTTTAAGGATAGCTTTGGTAAGCGCTACGAGATCCACTGGCTTAGGATCTACGATAAATGTACCGAGTTCCAAACGTGATACATTGAGCAGCGATTTGATAACTTCGATCATGTTTTGGGTAGTGACTTGCATGGTGGTCAGTACGTCTTTTTGCTGCGCGTTTATGGGGCCGGTAGTACCATCGAGCAAAACTTCCAATGACCATTTGAGTGATGCGGGCGGTGTTTTGAGTTGGTGAGAGGCGAGTGATATAAACTCGTCTTTGGCGCGTTCGACCTCTCGTTCTTTTGTGATGTCGCGAAATACAACCACTGCGCCCATTACAGAGCCGGCTTTATCGATAACCGGAGCTGCACTATCTGCGACTGGGATGAGGCTGTTGTCTTTGCGCCTTAGCATGGTGCCTGGCGGCATAGACTGTTGTTTTCCGTTCAGGGCTTTGGCTATAAATTCCAGTTTGGGCTCACCACTCTTTTCGTCTACAAATCTACAAATATCAGCATAATGTTTACCCATGACATCGCTTTGGGAGAGCCCCGTGAGCATCTCTGCAGCGCGGTTAAAGAGAATGATGTTGCCCTGCCCATCTACGGCGAATACACCGTCACCGATACCGCCGAGAAGCGCGGCATCTTGCGCTTCTCGGCGCTCCAGTCGGTCGATACTACGTCTGATGAGAGAAAAGCTCACTATCAATGCGCCAAACAGCACAACGGCCACAATGCCAAACAACAGAGCGATCCGTTGCAGCAAATCGCTCGCTTGAGCCTGGTTGATGTGTAGCAGATTATTGGCGGCCGATTCGGTGTTGAGAGCGACGACTGTCAGCTGAGCTCCATAGCGCGCTTTTTGAGCAGACACAATGCTCGTCGGTATATTTTCGCTGTTTTCAAATGTGGCTATGACCTGAGCAAACGTTTCGTCGCTCTGTTCCAGAGTGTTGGTAATTTTTTGGACGTCAGCCTTTTCTTCGGCAGACGTAAATCCATCGGCGTTGGCTTCGAGCAAGCTGCGTATGGCTGTTTGCTCTTTATTCCACTGCGATTTAGCCCGCGTGCTGGGGTTCATCAGGTAGTCGTCTGCTAGTAAGCGCCGCTGAAATATGGATGACACTAATTGGTGAGTCACCTCTTGGTTGTGTACGGCTATGTTGTAGTTTTCGAGTGATCGCCAGATCATATAGGCGCACAGCAGTGTTGTTGCTAACAGGATCGTTGCTGTAATACTGAGCAGTTTTTTGGTGTTCATACCTAGTGGATTATATGGACGAGGTCCGAACCTTCTTGAGTCAGGGCGTCAAAGTATATGTAGTCGAGATAGTTGGGTATAGGTTTGTTGCTACCTGTGGTTTGTACGACAAATCGCGCTTCGTCTTCCATGGCCGAGAGAAGGTTTTGGTTGAGTGCCAACTGGAAGTCGATCTTGTTCCAAATGTAGTTCACGTAAGCCGTGTCGTAGTGCATAATATCGGCCAGTAGTTTTTTGGAATCTTGCTGGTTTTGTTTTAGGTATTCTTGGGCTTGCACAAGAGATTTGATATATCGTCTTACGACATCTGGTTTGGTTTTGATGATGTCTTGCGTGGTGTAGGCGAGTGCGAGGGTGGGGTCGCCGCCCTGGGCTGACCACACAACAACGTCGTCGGCTAAATCTTTGCTGAGATTGTAGACGTGTGGCTCAAATATGACCACTGCGTCGAGTTGGCCGTTGCGGATCTGGGTGTTCATATCGGGCGGGGTGAGGTCGATCTCTTTAACGCTGGAGGTGGAGAGGCCCTGCAGATTGAGGTATCGTGCCAAGAAAAATTCTCCAGCCCCGTTTTTGGTAACACCAATTCGTTTGCCTTTTAGATCCAGCGGCTTAGCGATACCTTTGTCTTTTCTGGCTACGATAGAGAAAGAGAATTGTTGGCTTAACTGTGTCAGAATTCGGACATCAGTGTTACTAAAGATACTATTTACACCCGAGAAATCAGCTGCTACAGCAAAATCATTCTTTTTGGCCACTAGATCGGCGACGGCTGGTGGGCCAGACGCGTATTCGGTGATTTTGGCATTGAGGCCGTTTTGTTTGAAGTATCCTTTGTTGAGTGCAATCAGGTTGAATATAGAATATTCACCCACATTGCCAATAGCAATGTCATCGACCGGCCCATTGTAGCTTTGCTGAGAAGCGGGCGGCTTATTTATAAGCGTCATCCACACCACGACGCCCATGACTATGATCGCAGCTACCGCTATACCGACCCATAATATCTTTTTTGGGGGCAGATGTATGCCTGTGGTTTTGGATGGCTGAGCGTCTGGTGCTATGCCTTCGCCCTGAAGTGGTTGATCTTGCTCGTTCATGTTTATGCTTATTAACTATGACATAGCATAGCAGTTTTTGTGCTGTGTGGGCAAAATATTGGTTTTTGCGGTCGCTTTATAAACTGCATAAAAGTCTATACCATAATGCTATCGCTTGGTAGTCGCTAGGCGTGAAACTTGTATGAGGGGTGAACTGTTGAACGAGACCCGCGAGAAGCTCATGGTGTCCTACGCCGGGCTGCTCGACCCCAACCGGCAAAGGCACTGGGTGGTAAATGGTCTACCGGCGCTGCGCTTGTACGACCGCAACGCGGTGATTGCGGCGCTCACCAGTCCGCATTTCACCCACAGCATCTTGCCGTTGCCTAAGTGGCTATTGCGTATGTTTAGCCCAGTTCTCAGCGGGTCGGTGGTGCAGCCCGAAGGCGAATGGCACGACAATTTACGTGACGCGCTGGTAGGCATCATATCGCCGACAGCTATAGGCAGTCTGGATATGTCTATGGCCAACGATTACATTGAAAGAGCTGCAAGGGCTGGCGTGCCATTCGATTTGGCGCGAGTAACAGATCGTATTACGTACGAAGTGATCTGTGACCTGATGGGCGTCGATGGGCTCAAATCCGACACCCTGCGCCGCCAGTTCTTTGGCTGGATGGATCAACTGTCTGCAGCTTCGTCGCCGTTTGGGTTGCCGCGGCAGCAAGATGCGTGGCGGTTCTACGACAACTACGCGAGGACTCGGTTGGCTATGGGGTTGGATGGGCCCATCGACCACATATTGCGGTCCGAACTGTTCACCGACCACGACAGGGCCGCGCTGTGGTATTTCATCATGATCAGCGCTACTATCACCACCTCGTACACCATTTGTGCGGCATGGACACTGCTGCACACTATGGACGACCAGCCATCGACTGTGCTAGAAGAGGTTTACGACGACGCGGTCAATGGCGGTGGGAGGGTGCTAACGCGTGCCTATCAGGAAACCATTCGTTTTGCGACCCCGGCCAAGTGTCGAGTGCTGCGAGTGCGGCGCCCGGCGTTGCTGGACAAGACTTCGCTATGGCCGGGGCAAATGGTGGATGTGTGCTTTTCGAGCGCCAATCGCGATGCGCTGTTCGAACACCCGGATGTCTATAACCCGCTCCGCACAAAACTCAACAGGCACATCGGCTTCGGCATTGGGGACTATGAATGTCCCGGCTCTGGTCTCAGCGCCACAGTGTCGCGCAAAACACTTGCCGCATTATTTACGCACGTGCCACACTGGCAGATCGTCGAAGTCAAACCGGCCGGCAGGCTACTGCAGCGCATGGATCGGTTGGTGCTGAGCCCTCGATAGGCTCTGCACCTCCAGTGCCCATCTCTGGGTGGGCACTGGAAACAAAATTCTTGACAAGGATAAATATTATAAGTATACTTACTACTATGCAATCGCATGATACGTTCACAATAGACAAGGCGCAGCGCCTTCCCGGCGTGCTTTTGTGGCAAGCATCTAAATTGTGGCAGCAGGCGCTCAACGCCGCGGTTAAGTCGTTTGGCCTATCCAGTACAAACGCAATTATCCTCTGCAACATCTTGCACTTGTCGCTGGAAGAGCGGTCGATCACCCAGGTGGACATTGCCAAGCTATCGGGCGTAGATGCTATGACGGCATCGCAAAGCCTGCGTGTGCTTGAGCGCCAAGGCTACATCGTGCGCGACACAAACGCCACCGACAAACGCGCCAACCAACTGGCACTGACATCACGCGGTGATGCAGTGGCTAAAGCTGCGCTCGAAGCCATTGCTGTGGCGCACCAAGCATTTTTCCGAGAGCTTATTGCAGATGGGTCAGCCCAGTCGCTTGCCGATAGTCTGGAAAAATTATTGCAGCAAAATAATAAATAGGAGACATCATGGATAACAGGCAAATAGTTCGTAGTATCTATGAAGACTATCTAAACAAAGGTAATGTAGGCGGACTACGCGATATCATTGCCCCTGAGTATCAGGGTATTTATGATACTCGCGGCCCTGATGGGTTTATACAAACAATTCAGCGTGTTCGCACTGCCTTTCCAAATATTCAGTGGAAAATCGAAGACGCTATAGCTGAAGGCGACAAAGTAGCTCTACGCTGGACATGGACGGGCACACATTCTGGGCCGCTCGGCGACATGCCGCCTACGGGCAAGACAGTTCATGATTCTGGTATAGCCATCTATGAGCTGCGCGATGGCAAGGTAGTGCAGTCGTGGGTGCAAACAGATAGGCTGGGCCTTATGCAGCAACTTGGCGCTGCAGGCCCAATGAATAACTCTAATATGAATAAGGATAGTAAATGATTGATATAAATTATGGAGTAGTGCTGGCCGCAACTGTCGCTAGCTTAGTAGCCGGTGGTGTGTGGTATGCCTTGTTTGGCAAAATCTTAATTAAACTTCGCGAGCTGACAGCCGCAGAACAAGAACAGGCCAAAAAACATCAAGGCATAATGTTTGGCTCTGGATTCGTATTAACTTTGGTAACGGCTTTAGCGCTGTATTATGTTGTCGCTATGGCTCAGCATTTTTACGGCACAAGCGCAGCGGCCAGTGGATGGGTAGTTGCCCTGGGGATGTATGCTGGCTTTGTGGTGCCGGTGCAAGCGGGCCATATTGTTTTTGGTAACTACGGTCACATGCTTAAAAAAATCAAATTGTTTGGCATAAATACCGGTGCTCAGTTGGTAGGTATGCTGGCAATGGGGTTGGTCATTGGTTGGCTGAAATAATTCGGCCAAAATATAAATTAAAATACGGGCTCCATGGCGAGCCCGTATTTTATTGGAAAGCGTTTACTGTTTGGGGAGTTCGTCGAGCGTACAGTAGCCGCTGGACTGGACGGTGCACGGCACAACTTGTTCAAATTCTGTTTGGTTATATTTTTGGTAACTCACGGCCGCAGCCATATCGGGCGTGTTCTTGTTGATCGTCACCAGTACCTGCTCGCCGGCATTAATTTGATCAGGTGCAATTGTTTCCGAATGCAACAACGCGTCGCCGCTCGCGCGGTAGCTGACACTCACGTGATCACCAATTTTGAGACTACTGTAGGCGATTTTGTGTGGGCTAGAGTATACGAGTACGTTTGGGTCGATGTGGTTGAATGTTTGTTTGACCTTCTTTATTTCAGGCCCCATGGGTATATCGGACTCAATGCTTATTGATGTTGGGCTAATTGCCGTAATGACGCTATCGATATAGCCGCCGACTATTTTGCCCTTGTTTTGTGGTGTATTGAGCACACTATTGAAAACGGCTTGATCAAATTCAGCTTGCTGTTGTGTAAAGCAGTTACCGCGCGCCATCTGCACCACTTGCTCGTTGGTGAGTTTGGAGTTCGCTTTCACTTTGTAATACAGCGTGTTGGGTTCGGTGTTGTGGGTGAGGAAGTTCAGTGCGCTGATATATGTACAGTTATCGGTATCTACCCGTACGATGCGATCGCCGCCTGGTAGGTTTTGTTGACCACCAAAAAGCGCGCTGATGTTCCAGCCATCGATGGCGGCGTAAGCCGTGCCACCAATAGCAAGCGTGGCGCCTACTGTCGCAATGGCTAGTGCAGGTTTGGTGAAAAATTTCATGATAGACCTTTCCCATATGACTAGTACACCCGTTTTGCGCGGATGCGAAGCTATGTGGTGTGTAATTTGGTTGGTAAAATCCGCTCGCAGTGCGCGCCGTGGCTTAGCGCTGGCGCTGGTGGCGAGTAGCTCGTCAATTGTCTTCACGACAGCTCCTTTCGTAGTTGATGTTTTGCACGATTCATCCAAGCACGTACTGACCCAATAGGCACAGTTAGCGCGGTGGCGATTTCTTGATAACTCAAACCCTGCCAGTAGTACAGGCTTATGACAGCTCTGTGGTTGGGGCGCAGATTGTCCACGGCGGCATGGAGCTCGCTAAATTCAGCCAGTGTATCCGGGCCAGGATGGTGTGATGCGATTGTGGCGATCAGCTCGTCGTCGGTAGCTATTTCGCGACCAGCACGTTTGAGCCAAGTGAGTGCTTTGTTGGTGGCGATTTTGAACAGCCACGTACTCAGTTTGTATCGCGGGTTGTACAAATGTAGTTTGTAGTACGCCGTGATAAAGGTGTCTTGAGCCACATCCTCGGCCACATCTTCGTTGCGAACGATTGCAAAACTATGATGATAAATAGCGTTTTTATAGCGGTCCACCAATACACCATAGGCTTCGGAGCTGCCGCTTAGGCTGTGCGCAATCAGCGCAGGTTCATCGAGGTCTTGCACGGTATACTTACTCATTGGGTGGCATAAAAGTTACAGCAATTATGATCGGATCTTTGGTAGCCTGCAAATCTCGCTACAGGTTAAGTTTGTTATGATAGCTAAAGGAAGGGACATACGAAAGGTTGGGTGGTTGTTCATGGACGCCAATCCAAACGCTCCGCCTGAGGATTCCAACACGCGTCGTACGCGGATCGTTGACGTTAGCTCGGTTGGGCTGAAAGCGTTGGCTCAAATCGCTAGCGGCGACGATAGCGCGTTCGCCAAATCGATGGGTTATTTACTCAAGGACCTGGAGAGAGCGACTGAAGCAATTTCAGGTTGGTCGAGTTACCTCGACATAGAGCAAGAAGTTGCAGGCGCGTAAGCGCGTAACGTTCTAACTATACCCGCGCCTCTTTCTACTGGCGGAGAGAGGCGCGGCAAATATTGTTTAATCTGGGCACATATAGTATGGTATTGACGATGACTACCACTGTTTCCATGTTCAGCCATATCCTGCCGGTTTAGCTCGGTTGGTTTTGTTTGTATCAAAATACGCCGGGCTAGCCGGCGTTTTAAGTTACTTCTGTTACAATAATCAACAAGGATAAACTATGACACTTTCAACTCAACCCTACAAAGGTTCGCGTGACTTGTATCCCGAAGACAAGCGCGTGCAAGACTACATATTCGACGCTTGGCGCCGCGTGTCGCGCCGTTTTGGTTACGAAGCATACGACGCGCCACTTATCGAACCGTATGAAGTGTATGCCGCCAAAAGCGGCCAGGAATTGGTCAACGAAGAAAGTTACCTATTCACCGATCGTGGCGGCCGCCAAGTGATGATCCGCCCCGAGATGACACCGAGTGTTAGTCGTATGGTGGCGGCCCGTCGCCAAGAGCTGGCATACCCTGTGCGCTGGTATTCTATAGCCAATTTTATGCGCTATCAGCGGCCGCAGCGCGGCAGGCAGCGTGAATTTTGGCAACTTAATGCTGATATTTTTGGCGTAGACACCATCGACGCCGAAGTCGAAATCATTGGTATGGCCGATGCTATCATGCGTGAATTTGGCGCCACCAATAAGCAATATGTTATTCGCATCAACTCACGCAAACTGGTGAATTTCATGATGGCCGACTACCTGGGTCTCGATGTCATACAGGCGCAGCTCATGATGAAACTGCTCGACCGTCGCGAGAAAATCAGCCATCAGGAATTCAAAGAACAAGCCAGCAGCATCTTCGACGAAGACAAACTGCGCGATGGGCTGAAAAAAATCGCTGTTTTGCTGGCCGCCAAGAGCATGGGGGATTTGCCACCTGAACTGCTCAATTCTAGCGCAATCAAAGAGATTCAGACGTTATTTACGCTCCTACGCGAACATGGCGTTACGAGCGCTGTGTTCGATATTACCCTGATGCGAGGGCTCGATTATTATACCGACATCGTGTTTGAAGTGTTCGACACCAACCCCGAAAACAGTCGTTCGCTATTTGGAGGCGGCCGTTACGACGGCTTAGTAGGCTTGTTTGGCGTAGAACCGCTTTCGGCAGTGGGTTTTGCTCCTGGTGCAACCACCATGCAAGATTTTCTAGAGACACACAAACTCATCCCCGACTTGCGCCCAAGCACCGAACTTTACGTGGCCGTCCTTGGTGACGCTTTGCGCGGTGCCCAAAAACTCGTAGCTCGGCTGCGCGCCGAAGGCGTAAATACCGAACTCGACATCACCGGACGCAAACTCGACAAGCAGATCAAAACCGCCGTCAAAAAAGGCGTGCCGTTCATGTTGTTCGTTGGCCAGAAAGAACTCGACGAAGAAATCTACACACTGAAAGACGTGGCCAAGGCAGAAGAGTCCAAGTTGCCGTTTGAGCGCGTGGTAAGCGCCATCAAAGATTATAGACATAAGCAGGATAGCATCGTCGACTAGACAAAAGGGCACTTTTGTGCTATGATTGTAAACAAGGTGAACAACACAGTTTGCCTTGTAGTGGAGGTGAGAACCTTGAAGAGAATCGGCTACGCTCTCGGCATCTGCAGCGACGGAGCGCTCGTTGCGACGTTCTTCGTCGCCGCGCTGTCGGTCGTCGGTGCCAACGAGGTGTACCACAAGGTGCGGTACGGGTACCACAAATACCGTCGCACCGTTCGTGACATCTTCGGAGTCGCCAAGTAACTATCCCTACAACCCGCCCGGGCGCTTGCGCCCGGGTCTAACTTTGTAAAAGCGCTCGTGCTCGCAATCTGATCTTATCCACGCTATACTAGACCGCATATGAAACACGCTATTAAAGACGCCTCCGAAACCGTGCGCCAGATTACCATTACGCTCAATGGCGACGACCTAACGGAGATTACCCAGAAAACAGTGGCTCGTTTGGCCAAAAACCTGAAAGTCGCGGGCTTTCGCCCCGGTAAAGTACCGGCACACATTGCACAAAAAAATCTCGATGCCAACCTGCTCAATGCCGAGGTGTTGCAAGATGCCGTCAACGCATCGCTACTCGATGTGCTGGACGAACAAAAAATCACGCCTCTCGATCAACCCCAGGTGGATATTGCAAAATATGTGCCCGGCCAAGAACTAGAATTTACCGCCAAACTTGAAGTGATCCCCGCTATCAAATTGGGCGATTACAAAAAGTTGAAAGCCGTCAAAAGCAAAGTAGAAGTCAAACCTGCTGAAATCGACGAAGTGATCGACCGCATGGCCCGCGGTATGGCTACCAAGACCGATGTAACTCGCGCCGCCAAAGATGGTGACGAAATTATGATCGACTTCGAAGGCACTGACACCAAAGGCGCCAAAGTAGCCGGCGCCAGTGGCACAGGTTATCCACTTGCCCTGGGTTCCAACACATTTATCCCTGGGTTTGAAGAAGGTTTGGTGGGTGTCAAAGCCGGCGATAAGACCGAGCTCAAATTGACCTTCCCGGCAGACTACCAGCACAAACCACTGGCCGGCGCCAAAGTGACGTTTGCCGTCACCGTGCACTCGGTCAAAGAGGTGACGCTGCCGGCTATCGATGACGAATTCGCCGCCAAAAGTGGCCAGTTCAAAGACGTGGCCGAACTGCGTGCCGACATCAAGCGCGAACTGACCACCCAAAAAGAATCTGAAGCCAGCGACAAACTCAAAGATTCCCTCATCGAACAGTTGGTCGCTGCCAGCAAAGTTCCCGTGCCAGAAGTGCTCATTGCCGACCAAGTGCAGTCTATCGAGCGTGATTTTGTGCAGAATTTGCTGTACCGTGGCCTGAGCCTCGACCAGTATTTGGAACAGCAAAAACTGTCCAAAGAGGAATGGCAAACCAAAGAGCTACGTGCGCAAGCCACTCGTCGTGTACAAGTGGGTTTGGTGTTGGCTGAGCTGAGCAAAGCCGAAGACATCAAAGTATCAACTGATGAGCTCAACGCTCGCCTCCAAGATTTCTTGAACTACTACAAAGACCCCGAGATGCGCAAACAGATCGACACCCCCGAAGCGCGGCGCGACATTGCCAATCGTATGTTGACCGAAAAGACGGTTGACCGTTTGGTTGAACTAAATAGTAAATAAACCATTTGAATTTCGTGATTAGCACTCTTGCAATGTGAGTGCTAATTTTCTAAACTAGAATTATGAACGATCGCAATTATCTGGTCCCGACTGTCATCGAGCAAACTCACTTAGGAGAGCGCGCTTATGATATTTATAGTCGCTTGCTCAAAGAACGTATTATTTTCTTGGGCGAAGAGGTAAACGAGCATACTGCCAATGTGGTGGTGGCGCAGCTGTTGCATTTGGCGTACGAAGACCCTACCAAAGATATCTACTTCTATATCAACAGCCCGGGTGGTTCAGTGAGTGATGGGCTGGCTATCTACGACACTATGCAGTACATCAAGCCCGACGTGCAGACTATTGGTATAGGTTTGCAAGCAAGTATGGGCGCATTTTTGCTGTCCGCTGGCGCCAAAGGCAAGCGGTTTGTACTGCCTCACAGCCGCGTGATGATTCACCAGCCAAGCGGCGGAAATGAAGGCAGGATTACTGATATGGAAATCAGCCTACGCGAAAGCATCCGGCTCAAAGAACAGCTGACCGAACTATTTGCGAAGCATACTGGTCAGAAACTCGCCAAGATCAAAGACGACATGGAGCGCGACTACTGGCTGAGCGCCAAAGAAGCGGTGAAATACGGCCTGGTCGACGATATTATAGAAAAAGCGTAAGTGGCAGAACAAGAACATACTATTCGTGTACTTGGGCCATATGGTCCAGACGTAGACGCGCGATCCGAGGCAGCGCGTATGGCAGATATCCAAACAGAGGCATGGGCTGCATGGCTGGCAGAATATGGTGTGGATGCCGAAACAATCAAAGCCAATTTGGCGAGTGATAGCGATAACTCGGAGCATTTGGACGCGCGCGAAGAGCGTCTGCGCCAAGCATTTCAGCGCAATAGTGACAATGAAGCAGTGTTGTATGTCGGTGGCTTTGCAAGTGGTGGTGACATGGTTGGGTTTGCTAAATTTTTGCTGTCGCAAGGCGACGTCGGTCTGGATATTCTGTTGGCCGAAATCGATGTGCTGCCGGAGTACCAGGGTAAAGATGTAGCCAACCCTGCAGATCGCAATATGGCCAAGCGCATGATATATAGTGTGCTAGCTCAGATTACGCATCCACAAACAACATTGCGGCTTAAAGTGCTGGCCGGCAATGTGCGAGCTCGTGCTTTGTATGAAAAATTAGGTATGGAAGTGGTAGACGATTCGAGCGGTTTTGCATTTGAGGGTGGTGAGGAGCGTGTCATTCATGAGCAGCCGCATTTGATAATGCAAGGTTCGGCGGTCGTCGCGCGCAATCGTTTGCGCGAAATGGTAAGTAATTGATTTAAAGTGTAATTATGGTATTATCCGCGCGAGGGCGCCCCATCCCGCAATGGGAGGTGGACAGTTTGAATACATTGTTTTTGGCAGCCGGTGCGGTGTATGTGTTGGGTGTGTTGTCGTCGTTCGTGGTGGGCAACATGGCAATCCATCAGAACGCCAAGATGAACGGCACGTACTACCTGGGTGAGCCGGTGAAGTACCGGCCTCGGCGGTTGCACTGGCTGAACATCGGATGGATCGCGGGCTGCATCGCGGCGGCGAGCGGTGCGATCGGCCTGGAGATAGCTCTGGTCGCCATCGCTATGTCGTGGTCGGTGATCTGGGCAATTGCCGTCCTGACTATCGTCGGGGCTGTCCTGCAGTATCGAATGGCCTGGTGCTACAAACGCGGACAGCGCTTTTTGAATATCTAGCAACAAGATCGGTGGCGCCCTCAGCCACTCTGGTATTATTATATATTTTATTGTATAGTACTTAATCGAAGTACCGACTTCGAGGTGGAAAGGCGTAAGCATGAGTTTGTTTATGGCCGCATACATCGGTGCGCTGTTGAGCGGCGTGGTCGTCACACCGCGCCTGGCCGAGATCTGCGGCATGGAGATGGCACAGCTGCGCACGACGGTAAGTTCGCCTTCGCAGCACAACCCCATGCGTGGGGTTGTGCTGCATCTGATCACCTGGCTGTCTGCAGCATTGACGCTGGCCGCCGCTGGCTGTGCCTACGTCGAGAGTGGCGCGGACGCCTTGATTGGCGGCATCGTGCTCGTGGCGATATGCATGTTCGTGATCATCCTGATCCTGCTCGCGTACAAGAAAGGTCTCAGCAGGGTCCGATCCACCGCCACCCACTACTAGTGGAACATGTGGGGCTCGTTGGCGACATGCCGGCGAGTCCCACGTAGCAAGTAATTATCGCAAATTCCACAACAAAAATCGTTCAAACTCCTTGACATCAGTGGAAAACTCCTTCAGAATACAACCTAAGAAGAAGTGTAAGGTAGGTATATTCTACCTGTCGGTCGGTTGGCAGCCGGCCTGATGGGCCTACACTTAAGTGATCTTCGGGCGCCAAGATCAATTAACCATAAATTTATAGGGGCAACTGCTTAGCATGAGCAAAACTGCGACGACCAACCAAGCGGCCGGGACGCGTGTTTTCTTTACTCAAGATGACACCGCGCTGCCGCTGCCTAACCTAATCGCACACCAACTTGATAGTTTCAAGTGGTTTATAGAGGAAGGTTTGGGTGAAATTTTTGCCGAAATTAATCCTATCGAAGACTACACTGGTCAGAAACTTGAATTGCGCTTCAAAGAATACCACTTTGAATCACCCAAGATCAGCGAACTCGAGGCGCACGAAAATAACGTCAGTTTTGAAGCGCCGCTCAAAGCCAAGATCGAACTCACCAACAAAGTAACAGGTGAGGTCAAAGAACAAGAAATCTACCTCGGTGACTACCCGTGGATGACC